>CAXDNE010000153.1:0-17593 GCA_963990595.1 uncultured Methylobacterium sp. | reverse complement strand
GCGGGCGACCGGTGGGGCCTCGGCGCCGCCCCGGATCACGTGGGCAGGGACGGGCGGGCGCGCCGGCCCGGGGTCACCCTGACGGTGCGCGGGTTCGAGTACGCGTGCGTCGACGACGATGGTCATGAATCGCTCCGGACAGGGCGCGGGTTCGGTCGGGTGTGCCGTCAGGCCGCCTGCGCCCGCTTCTCGCGGGCGGTTTCCAGGGCGCGAACCCGGGGGATCACGTGCGCGCCGAAATACGCGACGTCCTCTTGGACGTGCAGGAAGGCGAGCAGGGCGAGGTCCGCGCCGGCCTCCTTGAGCGCCAGGATCCGCTCGGCGATCTGGTCCGGCGTGCCGATCAGGTTGGTCTTGAAGCCGTCATTGTACTGGATGAGGTCCTCGAAACTGGACTTCGCCCAGTTGCCTTCGCCCTCCGGCGAAGCCTTGCCGGCGTTTCTCACCTCGTGGCCGAAGGCTTTCACGGCCTCCGGATCGGCGTGGTCGATGATCTCCTGGAGAACGGCCCGCGCCTCCGCCTCGGTATCCCGCGCGATCACGAAGGCGTTGACGCCGATCCGCGGGGTGTTGCCGGTCTCGGCTGCCTTCGCGCGGATATCGTCCACCTGGGCGCGGATGTTCTCCGGCGTGTTGCCGTTGGTGAAGTACCAGTCGGACACGCGGGCAGCCATGTCGCGCGCCGCCCGGGAGGAGCCGCCCTGGAAGATCTCCGGCAGCGGGTCCGCCGGCTTCGGCTGCAGGGTGTAGTCGGTGAAGCGGTAGAAATCGCCGCGGAAGGTGAATCTGTCCTGCGTCCAGATCCCTCGCAGGCTGCGGATGAACTCCTCGGATCGACGGTAGCGTTCGTCATGGTCGAGCCAGGGCTCGCCGATGGCCCGGAACTCCCCCGAGAACCAGCCGGATACAATGTTGACCGCGATGCGGCCCCCCGTCAGCTGCGAGATCGTGGCGATCTGCTTTGCCGCGAGTGTCGGGTTCCAGGGTCCCGGCAGGATCGCGGCGATCACCTTCAGCTTCGACGTCGCCTCCAGAAGGGCGTGGCTGAAGGCGACCGACTCATGCTGGTACTCGGCCCCGTAGCCGGCGGTGAACCGGATCTGCGTGAGGCCGTAGTCGAAGCCCGCCTCCTCGGCGATCTGCGCGAGGCGCCGATTGTACGCGCCGTCCCAGCTCGTCCGCTGCGGGATCTTGCTGATGACGAGGCCGCCCGAGACGTTGGGCACCCAGTAGGCGAAGCGGATCGGCTCCCGCTGCGTCTGGTCGACAATTTGGCTGGTCATCCGGCATCTCCTTGAATGCACGACGCTGACGCGCCGTGTTCTCATCGGAAGATCGCCGCGAACTGAATACATGATGTAGGACGCGGTCGATCGCTCAAGAACACGGAAAGTATTCTTGGGCGATCGCCGCGGGTCAAAGGAATCGCTTGTCTTTTTGCGTCGGCTTCAAGCGACACTTTTTTTTGGCGCAGCTTGGAGGCCGCGTCTTTGTTCTAGGCGGCGGACGCGGCGTCCGAATCGTGAAGGTGCCGCCACGCGAAGACCGAGAAGACCGCGATCAGGCAGGCCGCGAGGCCGAACCATGTGAACGCGTATTGCAGGTGGTTGTTGGGCAGATCGACCCGCAGCTGGCCGCCCCGCGGCCACGTGGTCTGGCCCGGGACCGCGTCGGCCTCGATCAGGTAGGGTGCCACATCGGACAGGCCCCGGGCGGCGGCGATGCCGGCGATGTCGCGGTTGAACCACTCGCCGCGTGCCGGGTCCGGCTCCGGCACGAACAATCCCCGAGCCTCGCTGGCGCGCAGGATGCCGGTGACCGTGGTCGGGCCCTCGATCAGGCCGTCCCGGCGGTCGGCCTGTGCCTTGAGTTCGGTCGGCACGAAGCCGCGATTGACCAGCACCGTGCTGCCGTCCTCGCGCACGAGCGGGGTCAGGACGTAGTAGCCCTGCAGCGCCCGGCCCGGGGTCTCGCCGGGTGCCAGGCCGTGGACAAGCGTCTCGCTGTCATTGCGGAAGCGGCCCGAGACCCGCACGTGCCGGAACTCGTCCCGCGCCGGATCCCAGGCATCCGGAGCCGGGGGCGCCACCGGCTCCGCCCGGGTCTGCCGCACGATCCGGGCGATCAGATCCTCCTTCCAGGCCTTGCGCTCGATCTGCCAGGTCCCGAGACCCAGCAGGATTGCCAGCGCGACCAAGGCGGCGAGGCCCGGCGCGACGAGCGCCGTCCAGGCGCGCCGACGCGACGCCACAACGCTCACGGCTCGAAACGCCCCTGCTCGGCCTTGTTGCTGTACTGCAGGGCGATCAGCATGCCCTTGAGCGGCCGGACCAGGACGAGACTGAGGCCGATCGACAGGGTGCTCGCCACCAGGGCGTGGACCCAGATCGGCGGCTCGTAGGTGATCTCCATCCACAGGGCGAGGCCGACCACGATCAGGCCGACGATGGACATCACGAAGAAGGCCGGTCCGTCCGCCGAGTCGAAATTCGAATAGTCGAGGCCGCAGGCCTCGCAGGACGGGCGCAGGGTGAGGAAGCCCTTGAAGAGGTGACCCTCGCCACAGCGTGGGCAGCGGCCCCGCAGGCCCGTCGGTATCGGCGGCGGCGGCGAATAGGTTCGTTGGTCCACGTGCAGACTCCAGACCGATCCGGGGATGCCGCGAGCGCGCCGCGTCCGGGCCGTCGATCCGGATATGGGGATCCGCTCGGGCCCGGCACGAAAAAGGGCGGCCGGAGCCGCCCTTCGCACACCCGCCATGCAGCGGCGGGATGGATCCGCCTCAGTGGGCGCCGCCGTGGAAGACCCCGGAGCCCCACACGTAGATGGCGGCGAAGAGGAACAGCCACACGACGTCGACGAAGTGCCAGTACCAGGCGGCGAATTCGAAGCCGAGGTGCTGGCGCGGCGTGAACTGGCCCGCATAGGCGCGGAACAGGCAGACCGCCAGGAAGATCGTGCCGATGATGACGTGCGCGCCGTGGAAGCCCGTCGCCATGAAGAAGGTCGACGAGTAGATGCTGCCTGCGAAGCCGAACTCGGCGTGGCTGTACTCGTAGGCTTGGCAGGCGGTGAACAGCACGCCGAGGATGATCGTCAGCCAGAGACCGTACTTCAGCCCCTTCCGGTCGCCGTGCAGCAGGGCGTGGTGCGCCCAGGTCACGGTGGTGCCCGAGGTGAGCAGGATCAGGGTGTTGATCAGCGGCAGGTGCCAGGGGTCGAAGGCCTCGATGCCCTTCGGCGGCCAGACGCCGCCGGTGAACTCGACGCGCGACACCTGGATCGGATCGGCCGTGTAGAGCGCGGCCTCGAAATAGGCCCAGAACCATGCGACGAAGAACATCACCTCGGAGGCGATGAACATCATCATGCCGTAGCGGTGATGGAGTTGGACGACCCGGGTGTGATCGCCCGAATTCGCCTCGTGCGCCACGTCCTTCCACCACGAGAACATGGTGTAGAGAACGCCGATCGCGCCGGCGCCGAAGATGTAGGGACCCGGGGTGAGGGTACCGATCTGGAGGCTCTTCATCCAGAACACGGCGCCGAAGGCCATCAGGAAGCCCGAAAAGGCCCCGATGAGGGGCCACGGACTCGGGTTCAGGATGTGAAAGTCGTGATTCTTGGCGTGCGCCTCGGCCATCGTCCCGTCGCTCCTCACCCTCGCGCCCTGCGCCGTTCCCGGCTTCCGGCCTATCGCTTGCTTTTGGCAGACCTTTGAGCCCGGCGCGGAACGCACCACACCCAAGCTTGTCCGCTCGTTTAGTCGGTGCGGGCCCGTCTTGTCACGGGCCCGCGATCAGAAATCACCCTTCGTGCCCGAAGAACCCGATTTCGCCACCGTCGCCGTCACCGGCTGGCCGTTCTTCGAGGCGAAGTAGGTGTAGGACAGCGTCATCTCCGACAGATGGGCGGTGTTCGAATCGTCCCGGACCGCCGGATCGACGTAGAACACCACCGGCACGTCGAGGGTCTCGCCAGGCTGCAGAGTCTGCTCGTTGAAGCAGAAGCAGGCGATCTTGACGAAGTAGCCGCCCATCAGGCCGGGTTGCACGTTGAAGGTCGCCACGCCGGTGGACGGCTTGCTGCCGGTATTCTGCACCCGGAAGAAGACCGTCTTGGTCTCCCCGAGCTTCGCCTCGACGCTGCTCGCCTCGGGGGCGAACTTCCAGGGCAAACCCGGCGCGACGTTCGTGTCGAAATGCACGACCATGCTGTCGTCGGTCCGCGCCGCGGAGGCCGCGAGGGCTGGCCCCTGGCGCGGCGTGCCGTCGTAGCCGGTCGCCTTGCAGAAGGCGTTGTAGAGGGGCACCGATGCGAATGCGAGGCCGACCATGCCCACGGCGAGGCCCGCACAGGCGAGCGCGGTCCGCTTGGCTCCGTGTCCGGCGTCAGGACGGCTTCCGGTCATCGCGATTGCCTCACAGCGGCCGGCTGAGGATCTGCGGCCCGAGTTTGACGATCGTCAGCACGAAGAACAGCAGGACCCAGGCGCCGAGCGCGAGGGCGATCGCCACGGACCGTTTCCGGCGCCGGGCCTCCTCGGCGGGGGTGAGCGGACGAATTTGGATCTCGGGATCCGACATGATCTTCAGCCCAGGACGGGGCGGAACAGGCCGAAGCTGTGCTCGGCCAGCAGCGCCGAGAACAGCGCGAACAGGTAGAGGATCGAGAAGCCGAACATGCCCATCGCGGCCCGCTTCTCGGCATCACCCGCACGGTTCCGCAGCACGCGGATGCTGAAGGCGACCATCCCGAGCCCACCGATCAGGCCGATCACCGCGTAGAGCAGACCGCCGAAGCCGAGCGCGACGGGCGCCAAGCTCAGCGGCGCGAGCAGCAGGGAGTACCATACGATCTGGCGGCGCGTGGAGGCGGGGCCGGCGACGTTGGGCATCATCGGGATGCCGGCGCGGGCGTACTCGTCGGCCTTGATCAGCGCGAGCGCCCAGAAATGCGGCGGCGTCCAGATGAAGATGATGGCGAACAGGATGAGCGATTCGACGCCCACCGAGCCGGTGACCACCGCCTGACCGATCACCGGCGGCAGGGCGCCCGCCGCTCCGCCGATGACGATGTTCTGGGCGGTCGCCCGCTTCAGCCACATCGAATAGATCACCGCGTAGAACACGATGGTGAAGGCCAAGAGCCCTGCGGCCAGCCAATTGGCCGTCAGTCCCAGCACCAGAACGGATGCGACCGAGAGGAACAGGCCGAAGCCGAGGGCTTCCTCGGACGTGATCCGTCCGGACGGGATGGGGCGCGTCGCGGTCCGGCTCATCACGGCGTCGATATCGGCGTCCCACCACATGTTGAGGCAGCCGGAGGCGCCGGCCCCGATGGCGATCGCCAGAAGCGAGATGGCGCCGATCGCCGGCTGGACGTGACCCTGCGAGACCACCATGCCCACCAGCGCGGTGAAGATGACCAGCACCATGACCCGCGGCTTGAGCAGGGCGAAGTAGTCCGGCACGTCCCCGCCTGCGGCCGAGAGGGCCGGGGCCGGAACCTCCGGGCCGATGCTGTTCGTCAGGCTTGTCATCGCGTCTGCCGCTGCTGTGCCGTCGCCCGGCCACGCGCGTCACGGCCGAGTCGTCTCTCGAAATCGACTTGTTCCAAGGGTGGGCGCGAGCGTCGCGCTCGACCCGGGCCTGTCGCCCCTCTCGGTCGCCCTTGCCGGGAGGTCGGGATCCGGCCTCCGGGGAAGGGCGAGGGCCGCCGATGCGGCCCTCGCGGTGCATGTATCAGTGTACGCCCGGCTCGTCGACGATGCGGGGCAGCGTCTCGAACTGGTGGAAGGGCGGGGGCGAGGGAAGCGTCCACTCCAGCGTGGTGGCGCCTTCACCCCAGGGGTTGTCGGCAGCCCGCTCCTTCGAGCGGAAGGCCAGGACCACGCCGATCACGAACACGAACATGCTGAGGCCGAAGATGTGGCCGCCGTAGGTCGAGACCTTGTGCCAGGCCGCGAAGGCGTCCGGATAGTCGGCATAACGGCGCGGCATCCCGGCGAGCCCGAGGAAGTGCATCGGGAAGAACAGGACGTTGGCGCCGATGAAGGCCAGCCAGAAGTGCAGCTTGCCCGCCCATTCCGGGATGATGTGACCGGTCATCTTCGGGAACCAGTAGTAGACACCGGCGAAGATGATGAACACCGCACCCAGCGACAGCACGTAGTGGAAGTGCGCGACGACGTAGTAGGTGTCGTGCAGGTACTTATCGACCGCCGAGTTGGCCAGCACGACGCCGGTCACGCCGCCGACCGTGAACAGGAAGATGAAGCCCACCGCCCAGTGCATGGCGGCGGTGAAGCGGATCGAGCCGCCCCACATCGTGGCGATCCACGAGAAGATCTTCACGCCGGTGGGGACCGCGATCACCATCGTGGCGAACACGAAGTAGGACTGCGTCTGCAGCGACAGGCCGACCGTGTACATGTGGTGGGCCCACACGACGAAGCCGACGACGCCGATCGCGACCATGGCGTAGGCCATCGCGAGGTAGCCGAAAACGGGCTTGCGCGAGAAGGTAGCGATGATGTGCGAGACGATGCCGAAGGCCGGCAGGATCATGATGTACACTTCGGGGTGACCGAAGAACCAGAACAGGTGCTGGTACAGGATCGGGTCACCGCCACCGGCCGGATCGAAGAAGGTCGTGCCGAAGTTGCGGTCGGTCAGCAGCATGGTGATGGCGCCCGCCAGAACCGGCAGCGAGAGCAGCAGCAGGAAGGCGGTCACCAACTCGGCCCAGGCGAAGAGCGGCATCTTGTGCAGCGTCATGCCGGGGGCGCGCATGTTCAGGATGGTGGTGATGAAGTTGATCGCGCCGAGGATCGAGCCTGCGCCGGAGAGGTGCAGGGCGAAGATCGCGAAGTCGACGGCCGGGCCAGGATGGCCGGCGGTCGAGAGCGGCGGGTAGACGGTCCAGCCCGTGCCGGCGCCGGACGCGCCGGGCGCGCCCTCGACGAACAGCGAGCAGAGCAGGGAGCAGAAGCCCGCCACCGTCAGCCAGAACGAGATGTTGTTCATGCGCGGGAACGCCATGTCGGGCGCCCCGATCATCAGCGGCACGAACCAGTTGCCGAAGCCGCCGATCAGCGCCGGCATCACCATGAAGAACACCATGATGAGGCCGTGGCCGGTGACGAACACGTTATACGTCGCCGGGTTCGAGAAGTACTGCAGGCCGGGGGCCTCCATCTCCATCCGGATGCCGAAGGAGAGAAAGGCGCCGATCATGCCGGCGCAGAAGGCGAAGAGCAGGTAGAGCGTGCCGATGTCCTTGTGGTTCGTCGACAGGAACCAGCGGGCGAAGAACGACGGCTTGTGGTCGTGGACCTCGTGGGCCTCGGCATGGGCTGCGGCTGTAGCCATGGATTCGGGTGCCTTGTGGATCTGATGGGTTCGGTTCGGTCAGCCGGGGCTCAGCGGGCCTCGGCGAAGCTCGTGCCGTTCTCGATGCGGGCGTACTTGGTCTTCGCCTCTTTCAGCCAGTCGGCGTAGGCCTGCTCGCTGACCACGCGGACCACGATCGGCATGTAGGCGTGGCGCTGGCCGCACAGCTCGGAGCACTGGCCGTGGAAAGTGCCTTCCTTGTCGGCCTTGAACCACATCTGGTTCAGGCGGCCGGGCACGGCGTCGATCTTGAAGCCGAAGGCCGGCATGGCCCAGGAATGCAGCACGTCCGCGGCGGTGACCTGGATCTTCACGATCTTGCCGACCGGCACCACCATCTCGTTATCGGTCTGAAGCAGGCGCGGCTGCTTGTCCTCGTCGATATTGGCGTCGAACGCGAAGCCGCCCCCGGCCTCGGTCTGCGGATATTCGTACGACCAGTACCAGGCGTGGCCGATGACCTTCACGATCATGTCGGCCTTCGGGTCCGAGAGCTGCGTGCGCAGCAGGCGGAAGGACGGGATCGCCACGGCAACCAGGATGAGCACCGGAACGATCGTCCAGGCGACCTCGATGGCAGTGTTGTGCGTGGTGCGCGACGGCGTCGGGTTCCGCTTCTCGCCGAAGCGGAAAATGCACCACAGGATCAGAGCCAGCACGAAGAGCGAGATGCCCAGCGAGAGCCAGTGGAGCCCGGTCTCGAAGCTGAGGATGTCGCGACCGTTCTCGGTCACCTGGATCTGGCGGCTCATCTCCCACGGTTCCGGCTGGCCGAAGCCGGCGGCGTGGGCGAGAGATATCGGGGAGAGCAGGGCGCCGAGTGCGGCGAGGCTCCAGAGTGACCGGTTGATCGTACGCACCGTCCGCATCTGCCTCTCGTGGCTCCCCTGGCTATCTGGCTGCTGCCGGACCTTCCCGTCTTGACTGCGTGCGGGATTGTACCGACGTGACGGAGTACCGGTTGTGTCACCCGGCATTATCCGACCGGGGCTTCAGATCACAAGGGCCGTCGGGGTGCAACCGCACAAGCGTCGCATCACGCGCTTTCCGGGCAGTTCGCCGCCGCTCGTGGCACCTTCGCACCGGACGGCCGCTCGATCCACGCCCGCGCCATTGCGTCGCCGTCGGAGCGGGGGCTACGTGTCGGTTCCTATCGGAGCTCTGAATGCCGACCGACGAGAGCCGACCTGACGGTCTACCGCCCCCCGCGGTGCGGGTGCCCATGCAGGTCGTGGCCTATACGGGATCCGCGCCGCGCCCGGACACGCGGGCGCTCGCCGTCGAGGCGCCGATCAACCTCGTCTACGGCAGCGTACCGCACGCCGTCATGATGGCGACACCCGCCGATCTCGACGATTTCGCGTACGGGTTCAGCCTCACCGAGGGGATCGTCGAGAGCGCCGACGAGATCCGGTCCACCCGGGTCGAGGCCGGACCCGACGGGTTGCGGCTCCATGTCGAGCTCGCGCCCGGGCGGCTCCGCGAGCATCTCGCGCGCAAACGCGCGATCAGCGGCCGCACGGGCTGCGGTGTCTGCGGAATCGAGGATCTCGCGCAGCTGCCGCTCGCGCAGAGGCGGGATGCGCCGGACATCCGGGTGCCGCTGCCGGCGATCGCCCGGGCCCTGGCGGGGCTCGATGCGGCCCAGATTCTCGGCGCCGAGACCCGGGCCGTCCACGCGGCCGCCTGGTCGCGGCTGGACGGCACCCTGACGGCGGTGCGGGAGGATGTGGGCCGTCACAACGCGCTGGATAAGCTGATCGGCGCGCTGATGCGGTCCGGCACGGATCCCGGCGGCGGGTTCCTGGTGATCACCAGCCGGTGCTCGTTCGAGATGGTCGAGAAGGCGGCGCGCCTCGGTGCGGGCATCGTCGTCGCGATCTCGGCGCCGACCTCCCTGGCGCTGGACCGTGCCCGGACGCACGGGATGACGCTCTGTGCCATCGCGCGCGCCGACACCGTCACCGTCTTCACCGGCGCGGAGCGGCTGCTCACACCGTAGGGCGGCTACTGCGCCGCACCCGTCTCCTTCTCGGCGGTGCCGGGGACGATGGTGGCACCCCCGATCACCCGCACGGGCTTCTTGTCGGCGGGTGGATCCTTCCAGTCCTGCGCCGGAGGCTTCGCAGCTTCGGCGACAGCGCCGTTCGACGCCTTGGCCATGCCGTCGGCCGGGGTGGCGGGCGCAGGGCTCGCCGAGGGCGCCTTCTCGATCGCGGCGGATCTGGTCTCGGGCTTGGCCTCCGGGCTCGGACCGGTCTTCATCGCTGCGGCAACCGGGATCTTCGGCGCGGGCGCATCGGGCGAGGTGCGATGGGTCGGCTTCAGCTCGGGTTGCCGGACGGTGGCCGCTCGGGCGACCTTCCGCGGGGCATGGGCCCGGCCGACAGAATCGGGATTCACGCCGTCGGGATTGACCTCTGGACGGAGGGCCTCGTCGGCCGGCCGGCGCTGCAGCCGCAGAGCGGGACCGTCGTCCGGGGGCAGGGGCCGGAGGACGCGCCGGGGGCCGGCCTCCTCGGTCCAGCCGTATCCGGGCGCGGGCCGTTCCAGGCGCGCATAGGTCTCCGGGGCCCCGAGCCGCTGCCGTCCGACGATGGCCCCCGCGGCCGGATCGACGAGCAGACGGACCGGGGCGCCGGTCGGGCTGACCGCATCCACGATGTAGACCCGCCCGTCGAAGCGCGGACGGCTGAGACCGGTGAAGCCGCGGTCGGCGAGGCGCCACGCCACGACCCGCGGCGGCAGAACCTCTTCCTCGAAGGCGAATTGCGCGCTGGCGCTGCGGCAGGGCCCCAGCAGGGCCGCCCCCGACAGGAGTACTGCGCAGAGCGCCGTCCGCGCGACAGTCCAACGACGCGCGGCCGTTCCGAACTCACATGTCACTCTGGTACGTTCCCGTTTTGGAGACCCGGCAGAGTACCCGGTTCCGGCATGGCCCGGGCCGGTTGACCCGGACCTCGACCATGCCGGCGAGGTCGTTGCCCCGCATGCCGCTTGTGCTCGGCCCGTCGGGTAGAGCGTGCGATTCGGGCGAGATTGCGGAAGGGTTAAAGCGCGCATCTGCGCGCCATCCGCAGCGACGTCGCCGCAGTGGCCCGCGGTCACTTGCTGAAAACACTTCAATCTGGCAATTTCGCGACTTAGGACAGCAGAACTGTCCCATCGGCCGTGCACCCCGGTCGTCGCCGTCTCGCGCGCGGGCGAGAAATCCGGCAGACGGATCCGGGCGCGCCAGCGCACCGCTCCCTGAGCGGTCAGGGTCCTCGATGAACGCGGTTTGACGGACGGGTCCCGGATGGGGCCGACCAGATGGCCTGCGACGTGAGGTCAGAGCGCAGGGCGCCGACGGCTTGCGGGCACAAAACATGCTCGCGGGTTCAACGGCGGCGGATGGTGTCGAGGGAAGGACGAAACGAAGCATGTCGCAACGCAGACCCGCTGAAGAGTTTGCTGCTTCCACGGTCCAGCCTGCCGCCCCGCGCGGCGGCGCGATGCCGCTCACGGTGCGCGATCCCGCCCTGCCGAAAGCCCAGGGTGCCTACGATCCGGCCCAGGAGCGCGACGCCTGCGGCGTCGGCTTCATCGCCGACATGCACGACCGCCGCACCCACGCGATCGTCGAGCAGGGGCTGAAGATCCTGGAAAATCTCGATCATCGCGGGGCGGTGGGCGCCGATCCCAAGATGGGCGACGGCTGCGGCATCCTCACTCAGATCCCGCACGGCTTCTTCGCCGAGGAATGTTCCCGCCTCGGTTTCGAGCTTCCGCCGGCCGGCGAGTACGCCATCGGCCAGCTCTTCATGCCGAAGGCCGAGGAGCCGCGGGCGATCATCCGCGAGATCGTGGAATCGGCTCTCGCGGCCGAGGGGCTGCCGCTGCTCGGCTGGCGCGACGTGCCGGTCGATCCCGAGGATCTGGGCGAGGCCGTGAAGGCGACCGAGCCCCATCATCAGCAGGTCTTCATCGGCCGGCCGGCCTCCGTCGCCGACCAGGATTCCTTCGAGCGGCGCGTCTACGTCGCCCGGAAGGTGATCTCCAACAAGGTCTACGGTCTCGACGATTCGCGGGTGAAGGAGTTCTACCCCGTCTCGGTCTCGACCCGGACCATCGTCTACAAGGGCATGGTGCTGGTCACCCAACTCGGCAACTACTTCCTCGACCTGAAGGACGAGCGCTTCGTCTCGGCGATCGCCCTCGTGCACCAGCGCTTCGCCACCAACACCTTCCCGACCTGGCGCCTGTCGCACCCGTACCGGATGGTCGCGCATAACGGCGAGATCAACACGCTGCGTGGCAACGTGAACTGGATGGCCGCCCGGCAGGCCAGCGTCGATTCCGACCTGTTCGGCAACGACATCTCGAAGCTGTGGCCGATTTCGTACGAGGGACAATCGGATACCGCCTGCTTCGACAACGCCCTCGAGTTCCTCGTGCAGGGCGGCTACCCGCTCGCGCACGCGATGATGATGCTCATCCCGGAGGCCTGGGCCGGCAATCCGCTGATGAGCGAGGAGCGGCGCGCCTTCTACGAGTACCACGCCGCCCTGATGGAGCCCTGGGACGGTCCCGCCGCCGTGGCCTTCACGGACGGCCGCCAGATCGGCGCCACTCTCGACCGCAACGGCCTGCGCCCGGCCCGCTACATCGTCACCGACGACGGCCTCGTGGTGCTCGCCTCCGAGATGGGCACGCTGCCGATCCCGGACGAGAAGATCGTCCAGTCCTGGCGGCTCCAGCCGGGCCGGATGCTGCTGATCGATCTGCAGAAGGGCCGGATCGTCTCGGATGAGGAGATCAAGGGCGAGCTCGCCGCGGCGCACCCTTACGCCGACTGGGTGAAGAACACCCAGATCGTGCTTGAGGAGCTGCGTCCTGTGCAGCCGCGCGAGTCCCGCACGGATGTCAGCCTTCTCGATCGCCAGCAGGCCTTCGGCTACACCCAGGAAGACCTGAAGCTGCTGATGCAGCCCATGGCGGTGACCGGCCAGGAGGCGGTCGGCTCCATGGGTACCGACACGCCGCTCTCGGCTCTCTCCGAGAAGTCGAAGCTGCTCTACACCTATTTCAAGCAGAACTTCGCGCAGGTCACGAACCCGCCGATCGACCCGATCCGCGAGGAGGCCGTGATGAGCCTCGTCTCGTTCATCGGGCCGCGGCCGAACCTGCTCGACATGGAGGGGGCGTCCCGGCGCAAGCGCCTGGAGGTCCGTCAGCCGATCCTGACCAACGGCGACCTGGAGAAGATCCGGTCCATCGGCCATTTCGAGGACCGGTTCGACACCAAGACCCTCGACATGACCTACCCGGCCGAGATGGGCGCGCAGGCCATGGACGGAGCGGTGGACCGTCTCTGCGATCGGGCCGAGGCGGCGGTGCGCGGCGGCTACAACATCATCGTGCTGACCGACCGGGCGGTCGGGCCGGACCGGATCCCGATCCCGGCGCTGCTCGCCACCGCGTCCGTGCACAATTACCTGATCCGCAAGGGGCTGCGGACCTCGGTCGGCCTCGTGGTCGAGTCGGGTGAGCCGCGCGAGGTCCACCACTTCGCGTGTCTGGCCGGCTACGGCGCCGAGGCGATCAACCCGTATCTCGCCTTCGAGACGCTGCTCGCGATGAAGGACGAGTTCCCGCCGGATCTCACCGACGACGAGATCATCTACCGCTACATCAAGGCGATCGATAAGGGCCTGCTGAAGGTGATGTCCAAGATGGGCATCTCCACATACCAGTCCTATTGCGGCGCGCAGATCTTCGACGCGGTGGGCCTGAACTCGACCTTCGTGGGCCGTGACTTCTTCGGCACGGCGACGACCATCGAGGGCGTCGGCATGGCCGAGATCGCCGAGGAGACGGTCCGTCGTCACCGCGACGCCTTCGGCGATGCGCCGGTCTACCGGAACGCCCTCGATGTCGGCGGCGAGTACGCCTACCGGCTGCGCGGCGAGACCCATACCTGGACACCCGACACGGTGGCGACGCTGCAGCACGCGGTGCGCCTCAACGTGCCGGAGCGCTACCGCGAATACGCGGAGCTGGTGAACCGCCAGGAGCACCAGCTGAAGACCCTGCGCGGGCTGTTCCGGATCAAGACCGCCGCCGAGATCGGCCGCACGCCGGTCCCGCTCGAGTCGGTCGAGCCGGCCTCCGAGATCGTCAAGCGCTTCGCCACGGGTGCCATGTCGTACGGCTCCATCTCCAAGGAGGCGCACGAGACGCTCGCCATCGCGCTGAACTCGTTCGGCGGCCGCTCGAATTCGGGCGAGGGCGGCGAGGAGGTCGAGCGGTTCAAGCCCCTGCCGGACGGGCGCTCGCGCCGGTCCGCGATCAAGCAGGTCGCCTCGGGCCGCTTCGGCGTCACGACGGAATACCTCGTCAATTCCGACATGATGCAGATCAAGGTCGCGCAGGGCGCCAAGCCCGGCGAGGGCGGACAGCTGCCCGGCCACAAGGTCGACGCCAAGATCGCCAAGGTCCGCTACGCCACCCCGGGCGTCGGCCTGATCTCGCCGCCGCCGCATCACGACATCTACTCGATCGAGGATCTCGCCCAGCTGATCTTCGACCTGAAGAACGTGAACCCGTCGGCCGACGTGTCGGTGAAGCTCGTCTCCGAGGTCGGCGTCGGCACGGTGGCGGCCGGTGTCGCCAAGGCGCGGGCCGATCACATCACGATCTCGGGCTTCGACGGCGGCACCGGCGCGGCGCCGCTGACCTCGCTCAAGCACGCGGGCGGGCCCTGGGAGACCGGGTTGGCTGAGACCCAGCAGACGCTGGTGCTCAACAACCTGCGCGGTCGCGTCGCCCTCCAGGCCGACGGCGGCATCCGCACCGGGCGCGACGTGATCATCGCGGCGCTGCTCGGCGCCGACCAGATGGGCTTCTCGACGGCGCCGCTGATCGCCGCCGGCTGCATCATGATGCGCAAGTGCCACCTGAACACCTGCCCGGTGGGCGTCGCCACCCAGGATCCGGTGCTGCGCAAGCGCTTCAAGGGCACGCCCGAGCACGTGGTGAACTACTTCTTCTTCGTGGCCGAGGAGGTCCGCGAGATCCTGGCCTCGCTCGGCTTCACCAAGCTGGAGGAGGCGGTGGGTCGCTCCGACCTGCTCGACAAGGTCGAGGCCATCGCCCACTGGAAGGCGCGCGGCCTCGACTTCACCAAGCTGTTCCACCGGCCCAAGGTGGCCGAGGGCACGGCGATCCGCCACGTGGAGGTCCAGCACCACCCGATCGATACGGTCCTGGACCGGCGCCTGATCGAGGGAGCCAAGCGGGCCATCGAGACCGGCGAGCCGGTCGTCGTCACCGATACGATCCGGAACTCGGACCGGGCCGCGGGGGCGATGCTCTCCGGCATGGTCGCCAAGGCGCACGGCCACGAAGGCCTGTCCGACGACACCATCGTGGTGAAGCTCGCCGGCACCGCCGGCCAGAGCTTCGGCGCGTGGCTCGCCGCCGGCGTGACCATCGAGCTGACCGGGCACGGCAACGACTATGTCGGCAAGGGCTTGTCGGGCGGCAAGCTGATCATCCGCCCGAGCGACGCGCTGCGCTCGCCCCAGGACCGGACCATCATGGTGGGCAACACCGTGCTGTACGGGGCCATCGCCGGCGAGTGCTACATCCGCGGTTCGGCGGGCGAGCGCTTCGCGGTGCGCAACTCGGGCGCGATCACGGTCGTCGAGGGCATGGGCGACCATGGCTGCGAGTACATGACCGGCGGCGTCGTGGTGTCGATCGGCGAGACCGGCCGCAACTTCGCGGCCGGCATGTCGGGCGGCATCGCCTACGTGCTCGACGAGGACGGCTCGTTCTCGGCCCGCTGCAACCTCTCGATGGTCGACCTCGAGCCGGTCGAGGAGGAGGACGACCTGATGCGTCGCTTCCACCAGGACGGCGACCTGGAGACGAAGGGTCGGGTCGATATCCTGGCCGACATGTCGGGGCACGACGAGGAGCGGCTGACGCAACTCATCACCAACCATCTCAAGTACACGGGCAGCCCCCGGGCCAAGGCGATCCTCGACGACTGGTCGGGCTACCGCACCAAGTTCGTGAAGGTGATGCCGGTGGAGTACCGCCGGGCCCTGCGCGAGATGGAGATGGCTCGGATGCCGGTGGCCGCCGAATAGGCGGCACGGAAAGGCCGGGCGGTTCGCCGCCCGGTCACGCTCACACGATACGAGACGATGCGGGCAGCGCAGTCGCAGACTGGCCGGCCCAGGGGCTGACCAATGGGCAAGATCACAGGCTTCCTCGAATTCGACCGGCAGGAGCAGAAGTATCAGCTCGCCGCTGACCGGATTCGGCACTTCCGCGAGTTCACGCTGCCGCTCGACGAGCATGATCTCACGAAACAGGCCGCCCGCTGCATGGATTGCGGCATCCCGTTCTGCCACGGCCCGACCGGTTGCCCCGTCCACAACCAGATCCCGGACTGGAACGACCTCGTGTTTCAGTCGGATTGGGAGGAGGCTTCGCGCAACCTCCACTCCACGAACAACTTCCCGGAATTTACCGGCCGGATCTGCCCCGCACCCTGCGAGGAGGCCTGCACGCTGAATCTCGAGAACCAGCCGGTCGCCATCAAGACGATCGAGCAGGCGATCGCGGACCGCGCCTGGAACATGGGCTGGGTGAAGCCCGAGCCGGCCCAGACCCGCACCGGCAAGCGCGTGGCCATCGTCGGCTCGGGACCGGCCGGCATGGCGGCGGCCCAGCAGCTCGCCCGGGTGGGGCACGACGTGCACGTGTTCGAGCGCGAGCCGAAGGCCGGCGGCCTGCTCCGCTACGGCATCCCGGACTTCAAGATGGAGAAGCGCCACATCGACCGCCGCGTGCGGCAGATGGAGGCCGAGGGCGTCGTCTTCCACTACAATCAGAACATCGGCGTGACGAAGTCGGTGGATGAGCTGAAGGCCGAGTTCGACGCCGTGATGTTCTGTGGCGGCGCCGAGGATCCGCGCAATCCGCAGCTTCCGGGCCAGGACTTGGAGGGCGTGCACTACGCGATGCCCTATCTGGTCCAGTCGAACCGGCGGGTCAGCAGCGAGCCGATGCGCGGCAACGGTGAGATGCCGATCCTCGCGGCGGGCAAGAACGTGGTCGTCATTGGCGGCGGCGACACCGCGTCGGATTGCGTCGGCACGGCCTTCCGCCAGGGGGCTCTGTCGGTGACGCAGCTCGACATCCGCCCGCGGCCGCCGGAGCGCGAGGACAAGCTCACCGTGTGGCCCTACTGGCCGACGAAGATGCGGACCTCCTCCAGCCAGGCCGAGGGCGCCGAGCGGGAGTTCCAGGCCGCGACCCTGCGGCTGGAAGGCAACAGGAAGGGTCAGCTCACCGGCGTGGTCTGCGCCCGCGTCGACGCCAAGCGTCAGCCGGTCCCCGGCACGGAGTTCGTCCTGCCGGCCGATCTCGTCTTCATGGCGATCGGCTTCGCGGGCTCGGTGCAGAAGGGCCTGCTCGAGCAGTCCGGCGTGAGCGTGAGCAAGCGCGGCAATGTCGAGGCCAACGACGAGGATTATCGCACCTCGGACGAGAAGATCTGGGCGGCGGGCGACATGCGTCGGGGCCAGTCTCTCGTCGTCTGGGCGATCCGCGAGGGGCGTCAGGCGGCGCGCGCCATCGACGAGATGCTGATGGGCGCGACCGTGCTGCCCCGGTGAAGCCGGATCGAGAGCGGGTGCGGTCGCCCGGCCTCTAGCCGGGCGGCCAGCGGAAATCGTCAGCGCGGCCGGGCTGCGGCATCGGCGCGTTACCCCGCAGCAGGGTTCGCTCCACCGTACCGAGATTGTCGGGATCGCGGGGGCGGCCGTTCAGGAGCGCGCCGCCGGGGGACAGCTCCATACGGCCCAAGGGTACGACCGGTCCGGCCGCCGGCTTCACCGGCAGAGCCGGGACGCCCGGCGGTTCCGGCAGGCTCGGCAGCATCGCGGTGATCTGGCGGTCGATCGCCGCCGTATCGGTGAGCTGCCCGGACCCGTCGAGGCTCGGCCCGGAGGCCGATGGCGCGGCCGCCGCTGGCACGGCGGCGGCGGGCGGCTGCTCGGCCGGCTGCTTCGTTCCGCTGAGCAGCAATTCCTCGCCGCCGCCGTTGTTGTTGTTTTGTCGATCGCTCCAGCAGCGCGCGCCGTCCTGCTCGCGCACAAAGCCGTAGGTTCGCACCGTGACCTCCACGGCGTGCTCCGAAT
>CAXDNE010000152.1:0-17685 GCA_963990595.1 uncultured Methylobacterium sp. | reverse complement strand
CGCGCGGCCTTCGGGCACGCGCTGAGCGTGCGGGCGGCCGACAACGAGCGCGACCCGGCCCGCGGCCTCGCCGGCTACGTCACGACCTATCAGGCGGTCGCGGCCGCCCCGGCGCTGCATCTCGCGGAGGCGCGGGCGCACCGGACCCTTCTGGTGGTCGACGAGGTCCACCACCTGCCGGTGCCCGGCCGGCCGGGGGCGGATCCGGCCACCGCCGAGGACAGTGAGGCGGGGGCGTGGTCCCGGGCGATGCTGCCCGTGATGGAGGCGGCCGCCATCCGGCTGTACCTGTCGGGCACCCTGGAGCGGGCGGACGGGCGGCGCATCCTCGGGCTGCCCTACCAGCCCGCCGCGCCGGGCCGCGGGCCGGAACTCGACCTCGACGCGCCGGGCCTGGCGGTGATCGGCTACTCGCGGGCGCAGGCGCTGAGCGAGCGGGCGGTGCTGCCGGTCACCTTCGGGGCCATCGACGGCGAGGCGAGCTGGCTGGAGGGCGGCCGGATCGCCGGGGACAGCCCCCGGGTCGGGCCGCACCGGCTGGGCGCCGGATCGGTGCGGGTCACCACCCGGCCGGCCCTGTTCACGGCCCTGCGGACCGGCTTCGCCCGCGACCTCCTGAGCGAGGCCTTCTTCGCCACGAAGCGCCTGCGCGCCCGGCGCCGGGCCGAGCGGTGCCTGCCGCCCGGCGAGGCGGCGCGGGGGCTCGGCAAGCTCCTCGTCGTCGCGCCGGACCAGTCGAGCGCGCGATCCTACCTGGCGACCCTGCGGAACTGGATGCCGCCGGGGCAGGGGGAGCGCGATGTCCGCCTCGCGACCTCCGGCCAGGGCGACGCCCACGCCGCGCTGGCCGCGTTCCGCCTCACGCCGGAGCCGGCGGTCCTGGTCACGGTGGCGATGGCCTACGAGGGGCTTGACGCCCCGGAGGTCTCGGTCGTGGCGGCCCTCACCCATATCCGCTCGCGCCCCTGGCTGGAGCAGATGCTCGCCCGGGCCACCCGCGTAGATCCGCATGCGGGCTCCTACGACGCGCAGCAGGCGCTGATCTTCCACCCGGACGACCCGCTCTTCGCCCGGTTCCGCGCGGAACTCGAGACCGAGCAGGGCAACACCGTGCGGCCGCGCCGGGAACGGCCCGCCAGCGCCGTCGTCCCCGAGCGGACCCAGTGGCGCGACGAGGATCCCGGGGGGATCACGCCTCTGGAGAGCAACGCGATCGGCCTGCGCTACGCCCTGCTGCGCCCGCGCCTCGCCGAGCCCGCCCCGGTGATGCCGCCGCCGGAGCCGCCCTCGATCACCGAGCGGACCCTGCGCCAGCGGCTCGCCGCCGCGGTGGCGGCCCAGGCCGTGGAAGACGAGGCCTCCCTGCGGGTACCCCGGGGCGGGAATCTCGCCCACCGCTACAATGCCGTGCTCAAGCGCGTCCTGGGCAAGGGCCGCGCGACCATGACCCTGCCCGAACTGGAGGCGGCCCTCGCCTGGCTTGAACGCAACCGCCTGTCGGACCATCTGGACCGCCTCGACGGCGATGCCCGCTACGCGTGGTCCGCACGCCAGCGTCGGGGCCGCTGGCAGCCGGAGCGCGCCGCCGGCCGCTGAGCCGATGCGGGGTCGATGCGGGACGGGAGAGCGCGCGATGACCGAGAGCCTGCCCGCTGCCTTCGCGGCGACCCTGACCGGGGCCGCCCCGCCGGATCCATGGCCGGCACCGCTCGCCGCGCTGTGGTGGCTCGCCAAGGATCCGTCCGGACCCGGGTCGGCCGCCTGGGAACGGGCGCATGCCCTGGTTCAGGACGCGACCGGCCCTGACGCCGCCTGGGTGCACGCCCATCTCCACAGGATCGAGGGCGACGCGGGAAACGCGCGCTACTGGTACGACCGCGCCGGACGCGCCGGACCGCGCGGAACGCTCGCGGAGGAACGGGCCGCCATCGTCGCCGCCCTCTCGGACACGGCCTGACCACCCCCGCGCGTCGGATCGGAATCCGCTGTCCCGCCGTTCCTGAGCAGGGCCGCACGCGCCTCTGCTGCCGCGCGGACGAGCGGGCAGTTCGCCGGCAGATCCCTCACCAATATTAATTTTCGAGATCGGATTTGTACGGATTTCGCCGAGACCCGCCGATTCCAGACTGTCGTCGCCGCACAACCTCAGATTTCAATTTTTGGATTTCAGGCCTTGCCGCGATGAGTCACATCACCAGATCCACATGTTCCGCGTCGGGCACGTAGTTTTTTATCTCCATCTTCGGCGAGAACTGATTATGGGTACACGCATCGAGTCCGGAAGCAGGGGAACGTGCTGGTCGCCGTGATGAGCTTGGTGTGTTTAATCTGCGGCGTCGGTCTCGCGGGTCTTTCATTGCGCTATCCGGCGCGTGCTGCGATCTTCGAGCGATGGAGCGGAATCTGCATCGTGCTCGGCCTGTGCCTGCTCGGCGCGGCCCTGCACGGCACCCGCGGCTGAGGCCGAGTCTCGGAACGCCCGGCCGCACCGCCAGTTAAAAGGCCGCCCGGCGCGGAGGTCGGGCCTCGATAATCGGAGCGGACCCATGAGCCTCCTCGGCAGCATCGTCGGCAAGATCCTCCACCCGTTCGGCGGCGGAACCGCGGAAGCCGCGCCCTCGCCGAGCGCCGGTTCGGGCGGCCCGGCCACCTCGACCACCCCGTCCACGCCTTCGGCGCCCGGAAGCTCCGGCGGCGGCGAGCCCGTGGATGTCGAGGCCGTCCTCACCAGCCTCGCCGAGAAGAACCCGCAGAAGCTCGACTGGCGTCACTCGATCGTCGACCTGATGAAGCTGCTCGGCCTCGATTCCGGCCTGGCCTCGCGCAAGCAGCTCGCCGACGAGCTGCACTACACGGGCGACAAGGACGACTCGGCTACGATGAACATCTGGCTGCACAAGCAGGTGATGCAGAAGCTCGCCGAGAACGGCGGCAAGGTCCCGGACGACCTCAAGCACTAGGACGCGGCGGGAGACAGGAGCCGGAGCCGCCTCCCGCGCGGGGGGCGGCCCCGGGATCCCCTCGTCCGGAACGCGTCTGACCCGGATCTCCGGTCCGCGCCCGCATCCTGACGTGCCGGAGCGCAGCGGAGGCCTCGACGGAGGTCTCCGGAAATCACGGCGCGTTCTGGAGGCCTCCTTCGAGGCTGCTGCGCAGCACCTCAGGATGAGGGCGCGGGCGGGATATCGGGCGCAAACAGACTTTCAGACGCGGCTGAAACCCCGATCGCCGCCGCCACACCGGTGGCGTCCGTCCGTGTGGCGGTCCCGGTACCCGGCTCAGCGCCCGGTCCGGATCCGAGTCCACAACCGGGTGACGAAACGCTGCGTGCGATCGTCCCAGGCGGTGTTGGTCGAGAGGCGCTGCATCGTCGCCTCGTCGGGGTAGATGCCGGGATTGTTCAGGATCTCCGGCTTCACGAACTTCTTCGCCGCGAGATTCCCGCTGGCATAGGCCACGAAGTTGGTGTTGGCCGCCGCCACGTCGGGCCGCATCATGTAGTCGATGAAGGCCAGGGCCTCGGCCGGGTGGGCGGCATCCTTCGGGATCGCGAAGGTGTCGAACCACATCAGCGCGCCCTCCTTCGGCACCACGTAGGCGATCTCGATCCCGTTCTTGGCCTCGTCGGCGCGGCGCTTGGCCTGCATCACGTCGCCAGAATAGCCCACCGCCACGCAGATATCGCCGTTGGCGAGCGCCTGGATGTATTCCGAGGAGTGGAACTTCCGAACGCTGCCGCGCACCTTGTAGAGGGCGTCGGTCACCAGGGTCATGTCGTCCCAGCGCTTGGAATCCGCCTTGGCCCCGAAGGCCGGGAGCATGCTGGGGATCAGGTCCTCGGGCGAGTCGAGCATCATGATCCCGCACTCCTTGAGCTTGTTCGCCGAGGCGGGATTGAGGACCAGGTTCCAGGAGTTCAGCGCCGCATTGGCGCCCAGGCGCTCGCGGACGGCGGCGACGTTGTAGCCGATGCCGGTGGTGCCCCACATGTAATCGACGGCGTAGGTGTTGCCGGGATCGTAGACGGCGAGCCGGTTCGTCACCTCAGGCCAGAGATTGCCGAGGTTCTTCAGCTTGGACTTGTCGAGCGGCAGGAAGGCTCCGGCCCGGATCAGCCGCTGCAGGTAGGGGCCGGAGGGCACGACGATGTCGTAGCCGGACCGGCCCGCCAGCAGCTTGGTCTCCAGAATCTCGTTGTTGTCGTAGGTGTCGTAGACGACCTTGATGCCGGTCTCGCGGGTGAAGGCGTCGAGCACCTTCGGGTCGATATAGTCCGACCAGTTGTAGATGTTGACGACCCGCTCCTCGGCTGCCGAAGCCGGCCGCGCGAGGGTCAGGTCCGCCAAGAGAGCCGCCAGGAGAGCCGCCAGGAAGGCCGCCGAGGCGGCCGCCAGGATGGAGCGACGCAGACGGCTCACCGGTTCCTCGCGGCCACGACCACGATCTCGACGAGGTATTCGGGCCCGGCGAGCTTGGCCTCGACGGTGGCGCGGGCCGGGGGGTTGTCCTTCGAGACCCAGGCGTCCCAGGCGGCGTTCATCTCGGCGAAGGTCGCCATGTCGGCGAGGTAGACGGTGGCCGAGAGGATGCGCTCCTTGTCGCTGCCGGCGGCGCTCAGCAGCCGGTCGATCTCCGTGAGGATCTGCTGGGTCTGGATCGTCACCCCGGTCCCGACCGTGTCGGACGCGACCTGCCCGGCCAGATAGACCATGTCGCCGTAGGTGACGGCCTGCGACATCCGCTTGCCCGGCTCGATCCGCTGAATGTCCATACCCGTCTCCGTACCCTCGAAACCGGCGTATCTGCCGCCGCGACAGGCCGGCCGTAAAGAGCCGCGCGCTCCCGCGCCGCGGGAAGCGGAGGAAAATCGCCGTTCCGGCCCGGGGTGCGGGCAACCGTCGCGGGCCGCGAAGCGTTCTGCCGCCATCGACAGTCATGCCTCGGGGTTTGTCATGGGTATCCTCTGGACCATCATCATCGGGTTTCTCGCTGGCGTCATCGCCAAGTTCCTGATGCCGGGACCGAACGAGCCTTCGGGCTTCATCCTGACCACGATCCTGGGCATCGTCGGCGCCTTCGTGGCGACCTTCCTGGGTCAGGCCGTCGGCTGGTACGGACCGAACCAGGGTGCAGGCTTCATCGGCGCCATCGTGGGTGCCGTGGTGGTGCTGTTCATCTACGGCATGATCGCCGGCCGCCGCAGCACGACCATCTGACCCGCGCCGCACCCTTCGAAACGACGAGGGGCGCCCCGCGGGGCGCCCCTTTTTGTGGCCCTGATCCGGTCTCAGGCTCAGAGATGCTCGGACGCGGCCTTCACGGCGCAGTGGCCGGTGGCGCCGCGCACCGCCAGGCCGACCCCGACGACGAGGGCCAGCAGGCTCAGGAGCTTGTTGGGTCGCGGCTGCGCGGCCGCAGCGGCGATCCCGAGCCCCAGCGCCACCGACACGGCGCGCTCGGTGGTCGACAGGTTCGGCTGCCCGCTGAAGATGTCGTGCATCATGTCGTTGGCCATGAGGGTCTCCGGTTGGGAAGTCGCGGGGGAACGCGGCATCCGGCGCCCCGTTCCCGGCCGGCGGCCGGGGGAGCCCCCTCCCGGCGGCGCAACAAAAAGGGCGCGGCCCCGGCGGACCGCGCCCGTCTGAGACATCCCGCGCCGACCGCGGCCGGCGCGGGCGTCCCGCGTGCTTACTCGCCGGCCTCGCGGCGGCGCTCGCCGCGATGGCGGCCGCCCTCGCGGGGCTCGCGCGGCTCGTCGCCGCGCTCGGCCCGCTCGGCGTCGCGCTGGGCCTTCACCTTCTCGGTGATGTCCTCGCCGGTCTGCTGGTCGACGACCTTCATGGACAGGCGGATCTTGCCGCGATCGTCCTGACCGAGGAACTTCACCTTGACCTTGTCGCCTTCCTTGACGACGTCCGTCACCTTGGCGACGCGGTTGGCGGCGAGTTCCGAGATGTGGACGAGGCCGTCCTTGGCGCCGAAGAAGTTCACGAAGGCGCCGAACTCCATGCACTTCACGATCGTGCCGTCGTAGATCACGCCGACCTCCGGCTCCGCCACGATCGAGCGGATCCAGTTGTAGGCGGCCTTGATGGCCTTCCCGTCCGAGGAGGCGATCTTCACGACGCCGGTATCCTCGATGTTGATCTTGGCGCCGGTCTTCTCGACGATCTCGCGGATCACCTTGCCGCCGGTGCCGATCACGTCGCGGATCTTGTCGGTCGGGATCTGCATCGTCTCGATGCGCGGCGCGTACTCGCCGAGCTCCGGACGGGCGGCGGTGAGCGCCTTGGCCATCTCGCCGAGGATGTGGGCGCGGCCCTCCTTCGCCTGGGCGAGGGCGATCTTCATGATCTCCTCGGTGATGCCGGCGATCTTGATGTCCATCTGGAGCGAGGTCACGCCCTCGTCCGTGCCGGCCACCTTGAAGTCCATGTCGCCGAGGTGATCCTCGTCGCCGAGGATGTCGGACAGGACCGCGAAGCGCTCACCCTCGAGGATGAGGCCCATGGCGATGCCCGCCACCGGACGGCGCAGCGGCACGCCGGCATCCATCAGCGACAGCGAGCCGCCGCAGACCGAGGCCATCGAGGACGACCCGTTGGACTCCGTGATCTCCGACACGACGCGGATCGTGTAGGGGAACTCGTGGGCCGGCGGCAGGACCGGACGGATCGCCCGCCAGGCGAGCTTGCCGTGGCCGATCTCGCGACGGCCCGGGGAGCCCATCCGGCCGGTCTCACCGACGCTATAGGGAGGGAAGTTGTAGTGGAGCAGGAAGCGCTCCTTGTAGGTGCCTTCCAGCGCGTCGATGAACTGCTCGTCCTCGCCGGTGCCCAGCGTCGCCACGACGAGCGCCTGGGTCTCGCCGCGGGTGAACAGGGCCGAGCCGTGGGCGCGGGGCAGCACGCCGACCTCGGAGAGGATCGAGCGGACCGTCTTCACGTCGCGGCCGTCGATGCGGGCGCCGCTGTCGAGGATGTTCCAGCGGACCACCTTCGACTGGGCCTCCTTGAAGGCGGCCTTGACCTTCTCGGCCGGGTACTTCTCGGCGCCCTCAGGGCAGAGGGCGGCCATCACCTTCGCCTTCACGGCGTCGACGGCGGCGTAGCGCTCCTGCTTGACGGTCTTGGTGTAGGCGGCGCGCAGCTCCGCCTCGCAGACCTCCAGCACCGCCTTCTCGACGTCGGCGTTCTCGGGGGCCTTGAAGTCGCGCGGCTCCTTGGCGGCCTTCTCGGCCAGACGGATGATCGCCTCGATCACCGGCTGGAAGTGCTTGTGGCCGAACATCACGGCGCCGAGCATCACGTCCTCGGAGAGCTCACGCGCCTCCGACTCGACCATCAGCACCGCGTCCTGCGTGCCGGCGACGACGAGGTCGAGGGTCGACTCCTCCTTGGTCTCGGTGACCAGCGGGTTCAGCCGGTAGCCGCCGTTGACGTAGCCGACGCGGGCGGCGCCGATCGGGCCCATGAACGGCACGCCCGAGAGGGTCAGCGCCGCGGAGGCGGCGACCATCGACACGATGTCGGGATCGTTCTCGAGGTCGTGGGTCAGGACGGTGATGACGACCTGGGTGTCGTTGCGCCAGCCCTCGACGAAGAGCGGGCGGATCGGCCGGTCGATGAGGCGGGAGACCAGGGTCTCCTTCTCGGAGGGACGGCCCTCGCGCTTGAAGTAGCCGCCGGGGATGCGGCCGGCCGCGTAGGCGCGCTCCTGGTAGTTCACGGTGAGCGGCATGAAGTCCACGCCGGGCTTCGGCTCCTTGGCGGCCACCACGGTGGCGAGCACCGAGGTCTCGCCGTAGGTGGCGATGACGGCGCCGTCGGCCTGGCGGGCGACCTTGCCGGTCTCCAGGACGAGCTTGCGGTCGCCCCACATCAGCTCTTCGCGTTGAACGTCGAACATTCTTTCGTCTCTTCCTTGCCTGCGGCGGGCCTTAGCCCGGCGCCGCCCGGGGGCAAGACGGCGAGACACTTCCCGGGTGAAGTGTCTCGCGATCCTGCCCCGACGCTGGCGCCTCGAAGCGGCCCGCTTGCCGGGAGGCCGGACCCATTCCGGCAGCCCGAGATCGTGAAACGCGGCCCCGGGCCGGGCCCGGAACCGCGCCAAAAACGCCTTAGCGGCGGATGCCCAGACGCTCGATGAGGGCGCGGTAGCGGGCCTCGTCCTTGCGCTTGACGTAGTCGAGCAGCGAGCGGCGCTGCGAGACCAGCTTCAGGAGGCCGCGGCGGGAATGGTTGTCCTTGCCGTGGGTCTTGAAGTGGTTGGTCAGGTTGGTGATCCGCTCGGTGAGGAGCGCCACCTGGACCTCCGGGGACCCGGTGTCCTTGGCGTCCTTGCGGTGTTCCTTGATGAGCGCGGTCTTGCGCTCTGCCGTGATCGACATCGCGTGCCTTTCGGGTTGTGCTGGTCGGATGCGGCGCCCCATCCGGGCGCGCGCGGGCTCGGCGTTCGGCCAGTGCCGGGATGTCGTCCAGCACGGTCACAGCGCCAAGCGGCTCAAGCCCCGCCCGGTAACCCGGGTCGAGGCCGCGCGATCCATACACGAAACCGGCGGATATGCCAGCCCCGGGACCGGGGAGCCGTGTCGCGGGGCAGGGGTGCCGGCCGGACCGGCCGCGGCCCGATCGCGCATCGCCCCGCAGGGCCGGAGCGACAGATCGGGGCCGGATCACGATGAATCATTTCCGTCCCGGGTCTCGCTGCGCGATGCTGGGGCGCCCGCCGGGACCCGCATCGGATCCGGCCGGCGTTCCGGCGCGCCGCTTGCTGCAGGGCGATCCGGCACGATCGAGGGGACAGGGGTGGGGCGATGGCGGAATCCGCGGTGACGACAGGCCTCCGCGACGAGCCTGGGCAGAGCCGCGACCTCGCCCGGAGCCTCACGGCTCCCGGCCTCGTGGCCATCGGGCTCGGCGCCACGATCGGCGCCGGCATCTTCGTGCTCACCGGGACGGCGGCGGCGCACTATGCCGGCCCGGCGCTCAGCCTGTCCTTCGTCATCGGCGGGATCGCCTGCGGCTTGGTCGGCCTGTGCTACGCCGAACTGGCGGCCATGATCCCGGAGGCGGGCTCCACCTACACCTATACCCGCGCGAGCCTGGGCCGCTTTCCCGCCTGGGTGGTCGGCTGGGACCTCGTCCTCGAATTCGCCGTGGCGGCGGCGACGGTGGCGGTGGGATGGTCGGGCTACGCGCAGTCGCTCGCGGCGGAGTTCGGCCTGCGGCTGCCGCCGGCGCTCGCCGGAGCCCCCGGGGACGGCGGCCTCGTCAACCTGCCGGCCGCCGGAATCGTGCTGATCCTGACCGCCCTGCTGATGCGCGCCACCCGGGAGGCGTCCCTGGTCAACGGGCTCCTGGTCGCCTGCAAGGTCGGGATCATCCTGGCCTTCTTGGGCGTCGGCGTCGCGCATCTCAGGCCCGAACTCTGGCACCCGTTCGTGCCGGACAATGCCGGAACCTTCGGTGCCTATGGCTGGAGCGGCGTGTTCCGCGGCGCCGCGGTGGTGTTCTTCGCCTTCGTGGGGTTCGAGACCGTGGCGACGGCCGCGGGCGAGTGCCGCGCGCCGCAGCGGGACGCGCCGGTGGGGCTGATCGGATCGCTCCTGATCACCACAATCCTGTACGTGGCGATGGCGGCCGTGCTCACCGGACTCGTCCCCTACCGCGACCTCGACGTCGCCGATCCGGTGGCCAAGGCGGTCGACGCCATCGGCCTGTCGGGCTTCTCCACGGTGATCAAGGTCGGCGCCCTGATCGGCCTGACCACCTCGGCGCTGACCGCCCTGTACGGGCAGGGCCGGATCTTCTTCGCCATGGCCCGGGACGGGCTCCTCCCGGAGGCCTTCTGCCGGGTCCACCCGGCGACGCGGGTCCCCGTGGCGAGCCAGTCGGTGATCGGCCTGTTCACCGCGGCCGTGGCGGGGCTCGTGCCGATCGACATCCTGGGCGAGATCGTCAGCATCGGCACGCTCCTGGCGTTCTGCCTCGTCTGCGTCACGGTGCTGATCCTGCGCCGGACGGATCCGGACCGCGCGCGTCCCTTCCGCGTGCCGGCGGTGACGCTCACGGCCGGGCTCGGCATCCTGTCCTGCCTGACGCTGATGGCCTCGCTCCCGGCCGATACCTGGATCCGGCTCGGGATCTGGCTGGTGATCGGCCTCGCGATCTACGCCGGCTACGGCCGGCGCCGCGCCCGGCTCAGCTGATCAGGTTGAGCGTCGCCTGGGTCAGCGTGTCGATCGTCGACGCGGCGTTGAGATTGGCCTCGTAGTTCCGGACCACCCGCTGAAGGTCGGCCGATTCCTCGGCGGTGTTCACGTTGGGCAGGCGGACATAGCCCCTGAGGTCGGCGGCGCCGTTCGACGGATCGTAGCGCCGGCGGAAATCGCTGGTGTCGCGGACGATGCGGCCGACCGGGCTGCGCGGGCTGTCGGCCACGACGGGCGCGAACACCGCGATCTTGCGGGCATAGGGGGTCCCGCCCGGCGTGGTCGGAGCGGAGTCGGCGTTGGCGATATTCTCGGAGATCGCCCGGATCCGCCCGCTCTGCACCTGCCGGCCGGCGGCCAGCGCGTCTGAGGCCGAGTGGAGGGCGCTGGTGTCCGGCATGCGCGGGGCCTGATCGGCAGAGGAGGATGCGCGGATCCTCCGCGCGGCAGGCTTAACGGTCGGTTAAACGCGCGTCCCGGGCGTTCGGGAATCCCGGCGACGGATCGGAGGCGCCGGCCGCGCCCCTCAAGGCACGGAGCGATGGCCAGCGGCACCGACAGCCGAGCGTCGCGCGGCGTCGAGCCCGCGCGCGCCGTCTAGCGCGCCCGGCCGGAGAGGCTCAGCGCCTCCCGGAGGTCCTGACCATCGGTGAGCCGGAGGCCCCGGCGGCGCAGGGCGGCGAGCATCGCCCGGTCCGGGAAGGGGCAGTACGGCAGCACCGTGGTGGTCCGCCCCTCCGGCATCGCGCCGGTCCGGGCGATCGTGTCGAGCAGCGGGTCCAGCATCCCGCGCCCGTGGGCGTGCAGCGCCACGGACGCCCGGGTGGCGGTGGTCCCGGGAGGCAGCGGCACGGCCTCCTGGGACAGGATGGCCCCGGTATCGATCGTGGCCGCCAGCCGGTGCAGGGTCATGCCGAAACTGCCCGGGCCTTCGGCCAGGGCGTGGATTGTCGGCACCGGGCCGCGGTGGCGCGGCAGCAGGCCGGGATGGCCGTTGATACCGCCGAGCCGCGCGAGCCCGATCGTCTCCGGCTTCAGGATCTGGTCGAAATGGTAGGTCAGGATCAGGTCGGGCGCGGTCTCGCGCAGCGTCCGCGCGACCTCGGCCCCGTTGACGTCGTCGACCGTCAGGGTCGGGATGCCGAGGCGCCGGCACAGGGTCTTGAGGGGCGTGGCTTCCGGCGCATCGCCGCTCCCGGCCACCGCCTGGGTCAGCGGCGCCAGCGGGCGCAGCAGATCCGGCAAACCGAAATTGACCGCCAGATAGGGCAGGATCCCGGCCCCCGAGCGCGCGAGGTGCCGCCGGATCTGGCCGGTCAGGCCGCCGCTCGACGGCCGCTCGGCGTTGGAGAGGCCCACGAAGGCGATGTCGTCCCGATGATCGGCGACGAGCCGGCGCACCGTGCGGGCGTTCGGCAGCGCCTCCAGGACGAACAGCGCGATCCGGGGCCGGGCCATCAGCGCCGCTTCCGCCTCTGGAACCGGAACGCGTAGAGGCCGGCCTTGCGGACGTTCTCCGGCAAGAGCAGCACGGTGCGGGCCAGCGCCGCGAGGATGAACGGGAAGGCGATCACGTCGCGGTTGGCCGCGATGCCCTTGGCGATGCGCACGGCCGCCTCCTCCGCGCTGATCTCCAGGGGGCGCCAGCCCTTCAGCTCGCCGCCCATCGGGGTCTTCACGTAGCCGGGCGTGACGACGTTGACCTTCACCCCCCGGGACCCGACCTTCTGGCGCAGGGCGAGGCCATGGGCGACGAGCGCGGCCTTGGCGCCGCTATAGGCTGGGGCATCCTGCAGGGGGGCATAGGCTGCCAGGGACGACATCAGGACGATCTGGCCCCGCCCGCGCTGGAGCATCAGCGTCAGGGCGGGCAGCATCACGTTGAGCGAGCCCGTGTAGTTGATGTCGGCGGTCTCGAAGGCCACGTCCTCGGCCTCGACCTGACCCTCTTGGTTGCCGCCGTTCACCGCCGCGTTGGCGATGACGAGGTCCAGGGGCGCCTCCGCGTCGGCCCGATGGACCAGGGCCACCGTGGCGGCCCGGTCGCGGGTATCGAGGCGGGCGGCCTCGACGGCGGCGCCGCTGGCGCGGCAGTCGCGGGCGACTGATTCCAGGCGTTCGGCGTTGCGGCCGACGAGGATGAGGCTCACGCCGGTCTGCGCGTAATGGCGCGCCAGCGCAGCGCCGATGCCGCTCGACGCGCCGGTGATCAGAATGCGGGGCATGGCTCGGGTGCTACGCCGCGGAGCGTGGAAAGATCAAGGCCGGCAACGACTCACCGGCGGCGAAAGCCGTATCAAACCTTGCCGAACCACCCGGCCGCAGCCGGTTCCGGTCAGTAGACCGGGGCGAGTTCCCCATCCCGCGCGGCCGCCTCGCGGACCGCCCGCGCGGCCGCCAGCATCGAATCGGGCAGGGCCGACTCCATCCGCGGCACCGAGCCCGCCACAGCCCGGTCGATGGCCTCCTTGGAGAAGAAGCCGCCATTGACCTGGGTCCGGTGCAGCACCACGCGGCGGAAATCGGCCATCAGGTCCATGTCGGGCGCCGTCGGGTTCTTCCAGAACCCGTCGAGATCGCCCTGATGGGTCAGGCCCGCCATGTTGTAGATCGCGGTGCCGACCGCATGGGTCGGGCAGCCCATCTCCAGCGACAGCATGCCCACCGTCGAGTTGACGATGACCACGCCGCGGGCGCCCTTGATCAGGGCCGGCAGGTCGCCGCCGTCGATGAAGTCGAGCCGGTCGCTGACGCCGTGGCGCCGGGCCGAGGCGCGGGCGAATTTGCGCCAGTTGATCAGGCCGCTGTCCAGCGGGTGCAGCTTCACCAGGAGCCGCGTCGGCGCCGCGGAGGCGTCGGCGAAGGACTTGATCACCCGGTCCATGAAGCCCTCGACCCCGAGGAAGGGCGAGTGGACCCGGATCTGGTAGTCGCTGTCGAGCTGGAGGGGCAGCAGGAAGTAGTCGCAGCCGACCGCGCGGTAGATCTCGTCGCAGCGCGCCGCCTCGCGGCGGGTATGGGTGCGCCGGGCGAACTTCTTGATCCAGCCGGCGTATTCGGCGGCGATGTGGGTCGGCCGATGGCTGCGGAAATGCGGGAAGAGGTAGGGGAACAGGACGTTGGCGAGGTTGTAGCCGACGTCCCAGACGCTCCGGCGGGCCATGTCGCCCGTGGAGGGCATCGCCCGGCCGGGCTGCGGCAGGCGCCGCGCCAGAGCGCGGATCTCGGCGGCCGTCCGCGGCAGGGACGAGAAGCCGTTCACCCCGCCCAGCTCGCAGGTGATCCAGTTCGGGCGGATGTAGCCCTCCTCGAACACGTGCACCCGCAGGCCGCGATACTCGGCGATCATCCGCGCGGCCTTGTGGAATGGCCGGCAATCGCCGAACAGCACGATGTCGGTCACGCCCTCACGGTCGAGATAGGCCTCGAGAAAGTGGCCCCAGGCCTCGCGGCGGCCCCGGTAATTGTCCGCCTCGCCGTTCCAGAACAGCCAGTCGCCCGGGCACAGGTTGATGCGCCGGACATTGTGCCCCCGCGCGCGCAGCGCCTTCCCGAGGTCGGAGAAGAACGGCGTCGCGATGCCCTGCAGAAAAAGGAAGGTCGCGGGGCGGTCGCGGAGGGCGTCGAGGGCGGGCTGTTGCATTCCGCGGCGCTTCTATCCTTGACCCTGGGCCGGACGAACCGAGCCGACAAGAGACCATGAGGTGGCACGGTGCCTCGTGGCCCCGCAATCCAAAGCCGTGTCGCGGCACGGCTTTTCTGCGCCGGCGTGACCCGTCTGCAACGGTCGCGCATCGGCGGCTTCGAGCTCGGATTGAACGGGCAATCGCGGCGACGATATGTCCGAATCCTCTCCTGGGCGTGGCGGTGCTTACACCGGCCAAGGTTATCCCCGCCTTACCCCGCCATCCCATGCGCGCGAAAATGCGCTACAGCCGGACCGGACCCATCGCCCGGAGCCGGACGCGCAGACCATGCCCCCTGAACCGACCCCGTCGCTCTACGCGACCGGCCGAACGATCCGCCGCCTGCGGGCGGAGATCGAGGCCGCGACGGGCCTCGCCTTCGCGCGGGCTCGGCCCGACGCGGCCGGCGCGGTCTGGGGCGCGGGGAGCCTGCCCGGGCGCCTGCTGGCGCTGGCGGGCCGCCGCCGTCTCGTGGTCGCGCCCGGGCCGCTCCTGAGCCCGTACGACAATCCGGAGACCGGCTTCGCGTCCCTGCGGATCAGTCTCGACGGCGTGCCCCTCGGCGGGGAGGGCGGCGTTCACCACTTCGATCCCTGGACGCGCGCGCCGATCGACCGCGCGGCCTGCGCCGAGCGGGTCGCCTGGCTCGCCGCCCGTTTCGCCGGGAACGACCGGCGGGTCGTCTATGTGGGTATGTCCCGCTGGAAGCGTCCCGCTCTCGACGTGCTCGGGGCCGGACCCGCCGGCCGGCCGGTCCACACCATGACCACCGAGGCCGCGATCAGAGCGGGCCGGCGCCACGACGGCCGCATCCTCGCCTGGGCGACCCGCGCCCCGGGCCAGCTCGAGGAGGCCTGCGCGCGGGCCGGATTGCCGCTCGCCCGGGTCGAGGACGGGTTCCTGCGCTCCGTGGGGCTCGGCGCGAGCCTCCAGCCCGGTGCCTCGATCGTGGTGGACGATCTCGGGATCTACTACGACCCGCGCCGGGAGAGCCGCCTGCAGCGCCTGCTCGCCGAGGCCGCCTTCACCCCGGACCTCGTCGCCCGGGCGCGGCGCCTGCGCGATGAGGTCGTGGCGCGCAGGCTCAGCAAGTACAATGTCGGCCTCGACGCCGCCGCGCTCGACTGGCCCGCCGGGCGGCGGATCGTGCTCGTGCCGGGGCAGGTGGAGGACGACGCCTCGGTGCGGCACGGCTCGCCGCTGGTCCGCTCGAACCGGGCCCTGCTGGAGGCCGCACGGCGGCGCAACCCGGACGCCTTCCTGCTCTACAAGCCGCATCCCGACGTGGAGGCGGGGTTCCGCCCGGGCCTCATCCCGGAAGCCGAGGCCCTGACCCTGGCCGACCGGATCGTGGCGGGCATCAGCATCGTCGATCTCCTCGACCGGGTGCACCACGTGGAGACCATGACGTCGCTCGCCGGGTTCGAGGCGCTGATCCGCGGGCTCACCGTGGCGACGCATGGCCGGCCGTTCTACGCGGGCTGGGGCCTGTCGGAGGATCTCGCTCCAGGGGCCGACCGCGGCCGCAGGCTGAGCCTCGACGAGCTGGTCGCGGGCGCGATGATCCTCTATCCGCGCTACCTCGATCCCGTGGCGATGAAGCCCTGCAGCCCGGAGCAGCTCCTCGATCGCCTGAGCGCGGCCCGGGAGGCGGCCCCGCGCAGCGCCCTCTCCATCGGCCGGACGGCCCATCTGATGATGCGGGCCCGCTACGGGCTCCTCAACCCCGTCGTGCGGGCGCTCCGCAGCCGGCGCGGCGTCGGCCGCGAGGCCGGGGGTGGTCCACGCTAGCCGGTTTTCCGAGACTCTGATGTGACATCAAAGCGATAGCGTGCCCTGCTAACGTCCGTTGTCAGCAGCACGCCCCGGTCCCGCCCCGATCATCCCCGATCAGGAACGGGCTCCAACTCCTTGCTCCCGCGCGCTGTTTCCCGCCGGACCGCGTGCCGGCGGAGAGCAGGCCCGCTCCACGTCGAGTGCCCGAATCTTGACGACGTTCCTCACCGCCACCGGCCTCGCGCTCGCCCTCTGCCTCGCCCTGGAGGTGTTCGCGGGCGACGCGATCACCCGGGCGAGCCGCGCGCCGCAGGATCTCGGCCTGCGGCTGCTCGGCTACCTGCTGATCCTGCTGTTCTGGTTCACCTTCTCCTGGCGGCCGTGGCTCGCCGGTCTGACCTGCGTGATCACCGTGGGGGCGCTGATCTTCGTCAGCCGCGCCAAGCGCTCGGTGATCGGCGAGCCGCTGCTGTTCAGCGATTTCGCCCTGCTGCCCCAGGTGCCGCGCCATCCGCAGCTCTATTACATCCCGCCGCTCTGGGACCCGCGGATCTCGATCCCCGTCCTCCTCACGCTGGGGGCGACCGTGATCTGGTACCGGACCGAGCCGAGCGTTCTGCCGGATGCCGTGCTCCCGCGCGTCCTCGCCCTGCTCGGCCTGCCGCTGCTGCTCTGGCTGCTGGTCCGGTCGGCGCCGCGCCCGCCGCTCGCCCGGCTGATCGCCCGCTGGTTCCCGCGTCCCGACCTTGAGGCGGATGTGGCGCGGGTCGGCCTGCCGGCGAGTCTCCTGGGCTACACCGCCCGCGCCCTGGCGGGCGGCGAAGCCGTGCCGGAGGCGCCCGTTCTTCCCCCCGGGCCGGGGGACGACGTGGTGGTGGTGATCCAGCTCGAATCGTTCATCGACCCGGAGCGGCTGGGCGGTCCACCGCTGCCCGCCATGGACCTGTTCCGCAGCCGGGCGGCGCAGTACGGCCGCCTGCGCGTCCCGGCGCACGGCGCCTACACGATGCGCAGCGAGCACGCGGTGCTCACCGGCCGGCCGTCCGACAGCCTCGGATTCGACCGGTACGATCCCTACACGGCCCGCAGCGGCGACGAGCCGACGAGCCTCGCCCGGCTCGCCCGCGGGCGGGGCTACGAGACCCTGTTCCTGCACCCGTTCCACCGGGACTTCTTCCGCCGGGCCCAGGTGATGGAAGCCTTCGGGTTCGAAGACCTGGTGATGGGCGAGACCTTCGGAGAGGCTCCGCGGGTCGGACCCTATGTCGGGGACATCGCGCTCGGCGAGCGCCTGCTGGCGGAGGTCCGGGCCCGGCGCACGCCGCTGTTCCTGTTCTGCGTCACCATGGAGAACCACGGCCCCTGGAAGCCCGGACGTCTCCCCGGGATCGACGATCCGGGCGCGCAGTACCTGCACCACGTGGCCCATACCGGACGGATGGTGGAGGATCTCGTGGCCGGGCTCGAGACCCTCGCCCGCGCGCGCGGCCAGACCGTCACGCTCTGCGTGTTCGGCGATCACGCGCCGTCGCTGCCGAGCTGCAAGCCGGGATTCGGGGACCAGGCCACGGACTATGCCCTGTTCCGCTTCGGGCGCCCGCCGGCGGCTCCGCGCCGGGTGGACATCGCCGCCGACGCGCTGGGACGGGTGCTGCGCGGGACCCTCGCGACCGCGCCTGCGGACATCGCCGCCGGGACATGATACGGTTAAGCTTGCGCGGCATAAGCGTGACCGTGCCACGCTGGTGACGCATTGCCCCCGGATAGCGCGATCGTCCGCGCGGCCGGCGCCGGTACGGCGCGGCCGTTAAAGCGATCGCAGCGTTTGGCGGTCAAACTGGATGTCCCGCCCCGGGCCTGCGATGGCGCGGGTTCGGCGAGGAGAAGTCTCTGTGATGCTGCGTAAGACGGCGCGCGCCGCCCTGATGACCGCCCTGGCGGCGGGATCTGCCGGCGGCTGCACCTACCTGCCTGCGGCAGGTCCGACGGCAGGTGCGATCCAGGCGGGCG
>CAXDNE010000151.1:0-17738 GCA_963990595.1 uncultured Methylobacterium sp. | reverse complement strand
TACACTATCCTCTTCGTCGGCAGCGTCAGATGTGTATAAGAGACAGCGCCCGACCGGTGCACCATCGTGTTCCCGGTGGTGAGGTTCGAGGAGACGCAGAAGAACGGCAGCCACAGATCCTCGATCCGCACACCGCCGTAGCGCGCCGCCAAGCCCGCATCGACCTTGGCGCCCCGGGTCAGGGCATGGAGCGGCAGCGTGTAGTCGTTGATCGGGTTGCTGGTGGTGAAGAAGGCCTCGGTCTGAGCCTGGATCTCGGCGGTGCTCCAGCCCATGGCGAGGCTCGCCGCGATGATCGCGCCCATGCTGGTGCCGCCCACGAAATCCGGCGCGCAGCCGACCTCGTCGAGCGCCTTCAGCACCCCGAGATGGGCGAGGCCCCGGGCCCCGCCGCCGCCGAGCACGAGGCCCCGGGCGGCGCCGCTGGCGAGCCGGGCGAGCCGGTGGAGATCGGTCTCGACCCCGTCGCGGAGCTGGATCCGCATCGCCGCCGGCAGCGCCGCGACCGCGGGATGGAGCGCCGCGGGACGCCGCGCCGCCGGATCCTGCCGGATCACCAAGTCCATGCGGATCCAGTCCGAGCGCACGCGCTCGAGATAGTCCGCGGCCCCCGCCCGCGGTGGAGCGCCGGGCTCGGCCAGGAGCAGCACGTGGTCGCCCCGGCGCTGGCTCTGCCGGCACCACGGGCAGTCGATCTCGCGCGCCGCGAAGATCGTGCGCGTGTGGCGGTTCTCGAACGCCTGGAACCAGGCCTCGTCGGCGCCCTCGGGCCAGTCGGTCAGGCAACCGGTCTCGCCGGGCAGGAGCGCGTCGAAGGCGGCGGCGAGCGTCCGGGCGAGGAGCTCCGGGTCGGGCCCCTCCGTCACCGCCAGGATCGTGAAGATCCGCGGGGCGTGGAGCACAGAGTAGCCGTCGTAGATGGCGCGCAGGCGGTCGGCGAGCATGCGGGCGAAGTAGAGGAGGGTCCGGGGATGCTCGGCGATGACGGCCTCGAAGGCGTCGCGGGTCAGCATCAGCAGGTGAGAATCGCGCAGCGCCATGACGGTCGCCGCCCGGGGGGCGTCCGACAGCAGCGCCATCTCCCCGAAGGTCTCGGGCGGCCGCAGCCGCGCGATCCGGGTCGGGCTCCCGTTGTGGTCGCGGGCCGAGACCCCGACCGCGCCGGACACGAGCGTGTAGAGCGCCTCCCCCGTCTCGCCCTGTTCGAACAGAATCTGGCCACCCGGCACCGCGATCGGCGTCATGCGCGACCGCACGGCCGCGATGGCCGGCGCGTCGAGGCCGGCGAGGAACGGGATCTCGGGGGCGCTCACCCTGTCGCCGCCGCAGGCGCGCGCGAGGCCTGATGTCACCGCATCGTCCATTCCCATCCCCGCCGCGCCGGACGGGGCCAGCATAGCGCATCGGCCGCCGCGGCGTTCGTGACCGCGCGCCGCGTCTGAAACCCCGGTCCCTTCGCGTCGCCGCGGCCATCGGCTACAGGCGGACGGAAACGAAGCCGGGAGGAACGCATGGCGCAGGCAGATCGGATCGCGATCGTGACCGGAGCGGGGACGGGGGTCGGCAAGGCCGCGGCCCTGGCGCTCGCCGGCGCGGGATGGCGCGTCGTGCTCTCCGGACGCCGGCAGGCACCCCTCGACGAGGTTGCGGCGCAGATCGGCGGCGACCGGTGCCTCGTGGTGCCCACCGACGTGACCGATCCCGACTCGATCGCCAACCTGTTTGCCCGCACGCAGGCGCAGTTCGGCCGCCTGGACCTGCTGTTCAACAATGCCGGGATCGGCGCGCCGCCGGTGCCCCTGGAGGATCTGCCCCTGGAGACCTGGCGCCAGGTCGTCGACACCAATCTCACGGCCCTGTTCCTGTGCACCCAGCATGCCTTCCGGATCATGCGCGACCAGGATCCCCGGGGCGGTCGGATCATCAACAACGGATCGATCTCGGCCCACGCCCCGCGGCCCAACTCCATCGCCTATACGGCGACCAAGCACGCCGTGACGGGCCTGACCAAGGCGACCTCGCTGGATGGGCGCGCCTACGACATCGCCTGCGGGCAGATCGACATCGGCAATGCCGACACGCCGATGGGCGGCAAGATGAAGGCGGGCGTCCCTCAGGCAGACGGCTCCCTGCGGCCCGAGGCGGTGATGGACCCCGACCATGTCGGCCAGGCGATTCTCTCGATGGCGAGCCTGCCCCTCGAGGCCAACGTGCAGTTCATGACCATCATGGCCACCAAGATGCCGTTCGTCGGGCGCGGCTGAGCCGCGGGGCGGAACGGCCCCGGCGCCGTCTGTTCAACGGGACGGCGCGCCGGGACCCCGCGGGACCTGTCCGGCGACCCCGACGGCCGGGATGGGATTCGAGCTCGACGTGACCGCGGCCCGCTTCATCGGCCGCGCCTCCGCGGAAGCGGCGTCCGTCGGACGCGCGCCTCCCTAGGGCCGCCGCGCTCCGCGCGCGATGGCGGATCAGAGCGACGCGATCGGCGGGCCTGTGCCGGCCGCCGGTCCGGTCAGGTCTTGCGCGCCACCGTGAAGCGGGCGGCGTCCCGGAGGATGCGGGCACCCTCCCCCCAGGCGCCGACCGCGTCCTCGCAGACGCCGACGAGGCGGTCGCACTCGGCCCGGGCGCCGTCGATCCCGAGGCGGTCGACGAGGGTGGCCTTGCCGGCGTCCTTATCCTTGCCGGTGGCCTTGCCCATCGCCTCCGGGGAGGCCTCCCGGTCGAGGATGTCGTCGGCGATCTGGAAGGCCTGACCCAGAGCGAGGCCGTAGCGCAGCAGGGCGGCCCGCTGTGACTCGTCGGCGCCGCCGACGATCGCGCCGGCCTCCACCGAGAAGGCCAGGATCGCGCCGGTCTTCATCGCCTGCATCCGCAGGGTGTCGTCCACATCCATGTTGGCCGCGCCGAACCGCCCTTCGGCGGTGAGGTCGAGGAGCTGGCCGCCGACCATGCCGCCGAGGCCCGAGGCCCGGGCCAGGCCGAGTACGAGCTCGGCCCGGATCCGCGCGTCCGGCTGCCAGGTCGGATCAGCGACGATCTCGAAGGCCAGGGTCTGGAGGGCATCGCCGACCAGGATGGCGGTGGCCTCGTCGTAGGCCTTGTGCACCGTCGGCTTGCCGCGGCGCATGTCGTCGTCGTCCATGGCGGGCAGGTCGTCGTGCACGAGGCTGTAGCAATGCACCAACTCGACGCCGGCCCCCGCCGCCAGCGCCGCCGCCTCGGAGCCGCCGAGCATCCGGGCGGTCTCGATGGCCAGGAACGGGCGCAGGCGCTTGCCGCCGCCCAGCACCGCATGGCGCATGGCCTCCATCAGGCGCGGCGGCCGGGCGATCTCGCCGGAACCGACCTCCGGCCCGAGGCGCTCCACCAGGAAGGTCTCGACCGTCCCGGCGACTTCCGCCAGCCTGTGGGTAAACTCGACGGCTTGCATGCCAGTCTTGACCGAACCGGTCGGTGCCTGCGTTGAGGGGGTCGGGGTCATCGGGCGCTACGTCCGGTCCTGGCCTTGCGAAAACCAATCGCGTGTCATTTGCACGGGAATGAACTCACGGTGGACGGGTTGAGACGCGGGCGAAATGCGGCGGAGCGCGATCTCCCGCCCGCGCGCCCGCGGCGCTCCCGCCGTGTCCGCACCGTCGTCGGGGCGCTGCTCCTGCTCCCCGCCGTCGGTTTCGTTCTCGTGCTGTCGCTGGCGCTCGTCTATAGCGCGGTGATCCCGCCGTCGACCCTGATGCTCGGGCGGTGGTTGACACTTCAGCCTGTGAGCCGGGATCCGGTCCCGCTCTCGGCCATCGCGCCGGCGCTGCCGCAGGCCGTGATCGCCTCGGAGGACCAGCGGTTCTGCCTGGACCACGGCGTCGATTTCGGCGCGATTCGCGATGTGGTTGAGGACGAGGATTCGCCGAGCCGCGGCGCCTCGACCATCGCGATGCAGACGGTGAAGAACGTCTTCCTGTGGCCGGGCCGGTCCTACATCCGCAAGGCGGTCGAGATCCCCCTGGCGCTGGCGCTGGACGCCCTCTGGGGCAAGCGGCGGATGATGGAGATCTACCTCAACATCGCCGAATGGGGCGACGGGATCTACGGCGCGCAGGCGGCGAGCCGCCACTGGTTCGGCAAGGATGCGAGCCGGCTGACCCGCGGCGAGGCCGCTCTCCTCGCCGCCGTCCTGCCCAACCCGATCACCCGGAGCGCCGGACGCCCCTCCCCCGGGGTGCGCCGCCGCGCCGCGCGGATCCAGGCCCTGATGGGCCGGATCGACGGGCTCACGGGCTGCGTCCGGCGGTAGCAGCCGCCGACCGGCCTCTGTAAGACGGGCGCCCGAACCGCGAGATCCAGGACCACGATCCGATGAGCGACGCCGTCTACGACCTGACCCTGGAGCGCATCGCCCTGATCCGCCGGATGGTCGTCGCCTGGGGCGGCCGGGACCCGGGCGCACCGAACATCCATCCGGAGGCGCCTTACGGCAGCCTCGACCGGGATGGCGACATCGCCAACGTGACCGGTGACGACGAGGGGGCCGACGAGGAGCACCGGGCTCTGGAGGACGGGCTGGCGGTCTTCGCGCAGAACGCGCAGTTGAAGCCGGGCCGGTACCAGTATCACAACACGCTGGCCAAGCTCGACTGCGCCGTGGTCACTGACGTCTTCCGGGATGCGGAGACGGGCGAGACGCCCGAGCACATCACCTTCGCGGTCACCGGGGCGCATCTCGCGCTGATCCGGCACCTCCGTCATGAATGGGATGCGGCTCACGAAGTCCCGCGCGTGAACCCGGAGCGGCCCTACGGCGAGAGCGCAGACTATACCGCGGACATGGCCCGGCACCTCGCGGGCGTTCCGGAGGCGGCCGCAAATGACGACGCGGACGAGGCTGATCGTCTCGTCCGCCTCCACCGCGAGATGCAGCCGGCCCTGCAGATCTTTCTGCGCTACGCCGATCTCGGGCCCGGCACCTTCCGGCGGCCGGCCTCGTCCGCGATCTGGGAGCCCGCCTGAGCGGCGGGCTCGCGGGTGCTCAGCCCTCGCGCTTCTTGCGCTGCGCCAGGGTCCGCAGCCGGAGCGCGTTGAGCTTGATGAAGCCCGCCGCGTCGCGGTGGTCGTAGGCGACGGCGCCCTCCTCGAAGGTCACGAGATCCTGGTCGTAGAGCGAGTGCGGGCTCTCGCGGCCGATCACGTGGACGCCGCCCTTGTAGAGCTTCAGCCGCACCGTGCCGGTGACCTTCTCCTGGCTCTTGTCGATGAGCGCCTGGAGCATCTCGCGCTCGGGGCTGAACCAGAAGCCGTTGTAGATCAGCTCCGCGTATTGCGGCATGAGCTGGTCCTTCAGGTGCGCGGCGCCCCGGTCGAGGGTGATCGACTCGATGGCCCGGTGCGCCGGCAGCAGGATCGTGCCGCCGGGCGTCTCGTACATGCCGCGGCTCTTCATGCCGACGAAGCGGTTCTCCACGAGGTCGAGCCGGCCGATGCCGTTCGCCCGGCCGAGCTCGTTGAGCTTCGCCAGCAGGCTCGCGGGCGAGAGGGTCTCGCCGTCGATCGCGACCGCGTCGCCGCGCTCGAACCCGATCGTGATGATCGTCGGCTGGTCGGGCGCCTCCTCGGGGGAGAGGGTGCGCGAGTAGACGTAGTCCGGCACCTCGACGGCCGGATCCTCCAGCACCTTGCCCTCCGAGGAGGCGTGCAGGAGGTTGGCGTCCACCGAGAACGGGCTCTCGCCGCGCTTGTCCTTGGCGATCGGGATCTGGTGCTGCTCGGCGAAGGCGATGAGCTGCTCGCGGGAGCGCAGGTCCCACTCGCGCCAGGGCGCGATCACCGTGACGTCGGGCTTCAGCGCGTAATAGCCGAGCTCGAACCGGACCTGGTCGTTCCCCTTGCCGGTGGCGCCGTGGCAGACCGCGTCGGCGCCGACCCTCTCGGCGATCTCGATCTGCTTCTTGGCGATCAGCGGCCGGGCGATCGAGGTGCCGAGCAGGTAGACGCCCTCGTAGACGGCGTTCGCCCGGAACATCGGGAACACGTAGTCGCGGACGAATTCCTCGCGCAGGTCCTCGATGAAGATGTTCTCGGGCTTGATGCCGAGCAGCTCCGCCTTGCGGCGAGCCGGCTCCAGCTCCTCCCCCTGGCCGAGATCGGCCGTGAAGGTCACGACCTCGCAGCCGTAGGTGGTCTGCAGCCACTTCAGGATGATCGATGTGTCGAGGCCGCCGGAATAGGCCAGCACGACCTTCTTCACGGGACTCTTCGCGGGGACGGACATGCGGCTTCCGGAACTGGGACGGGGCCTTTGCCGCTTATCGCGGGAGGCATTGGCCTGCAACCGGCGCGTCACTTCGCGCGTAGCCCTGTTTCCGGAAGACGGGCCGTGTTTCGCCTCACGGCGGCCTTGCAGCCAGGGCAAGAACGGCGCGGGCGTTGCGTGTCGTCAGCGCCGAAAGCGTGTATCGGAGAAGCGAAGTCTATGGCGCGCCAGCCGATTCTGGAGTTCTGGTACGAATTCGCCTCGACGTATTCGTACCTCGCGGCGATGCGCGTCGAGGCGGCGGCCGCGGAAGCCGGCGTCGCGGTGCGATGGCGGCCGTTCCTGCTCGGCCCGCTCTTCGCCTCCCAGGGCTGGACCACCTCGCCGTTCAACCTCTACCCGGCCAAGGGCAAGAACATGTGGCGGGACGTGGAGCGCGAGGCCGCCCGCCTCGGCCTGCCGCCGCTCACCAAGCCCGCCCAGTTTCCGCAGAACAGTCTCAGCGCCGTGCGGGTCGCGGTCTACGGGCAGGACCAGGCGTGGCTGGTGCCGTTCTCGAAGGCGGTGTTCGCGGCGAGCTTCGCCGAGGGGCGCTCCATCGCGGAACCCGCGGCCGTCGCCGAGATCCTCGATTCGCTCGGCCTCGACGGGACCCAGACCGTGCGCGCCGCCGCCGCGGAGGCGAACAAGACCAAGCTGCGGGTGAACGTCGAGGAGGCCCGGTCCCGGGGTATCTACGGGGCGCCGACCTTCTTGGCGGATGACGGTGAGCTGTTCTGGGGCAATGACCGCCTGGAACAGGCGCTCGCCTGGGCCACGGGGGACCGGCCGAAAGGGCTGCGGTAGGGCTGCGTTCACGCGGCTCGGCCATCAAAGCGACTCGACCCTGTGGTTCCGCTCCGGCCCCGCTTCGGCATGGCCGGCGCGGGACAGTGATGCCCCGGACGAGTCCCATGCCTGTTTCCCGACGCCTCCTCCTCGCCGCCGGCGCCACGCTGGGCGTCGGCCTCGGCCGCGCCTCCGCACAGTCTTATGGTCAGCGCGTCGCGGTCACCGGCGATGACGGCAAGGCCGTCGCGAACTCCATCCTGCCCGGCGAGATCACCGGGCAGATCCCGGCCCTTCGCGGGGTCACCTATGTCGGACCGCGGGATGCCGGCACCACGCTCTACGAGTTCTTCGACTTCAACTGTCCTTACTGCCGGAAGGCCGCCGCCGACGTGGTCGCCCTGCACGATTCCGACGCGGAACTGCGCATCGGTCTTGTCCACAACCCGATCCTGTCGCCCCAATCGGCCCAAGCCGCCAAGGTGATGCTGGCCGTTCAGCGCAGGCTCGGTTCGGACGCGGCCTGGCATTTCTACCAGACGCTGCTCGCGAAGCCGGGCCGCATCGACGGGCCGGGGGCGCTAAGCGCAGCCGCCGCGCTCGGGATCCCGCAGGCGGCGGTGGAAGAGATCGCCGACAGCGAGGAGGTGCGCGCGGCGCTCAAGAGCCAGATGCGCATGGCCGCCGATCTCGGGCTCTACGCCACGCCGTCCTACGTGCTCGGCAACAGCGGCATCCTCGGTCATCCCGGCGCCCGCGCCATGGCGAAGATGATCACCAGCGTCCGGCGGTGCGACCGGCTCGCCTGCTGAGGCGGACCCGCGTCACACTTCTGCCGTCCTATCGCGCAGCGGCGCTCGCGTCCGTGTTGCGCGCGGCCATGCTGGCATGCTAGGCGGTCGCCGCGCCGCGAGGACAGTTCTCGATCCTGTCCGCTGCCGGCGTGATCCCACGTCCCGAACGGTCTCGCACCGCGCTCCCGCCGGAGCGCGCGGAGCGGGCGGGCAACCAGAGAAGAGAGCGACGGGTGGCGCAGAACGGTTCCGAGGCTGGTCCCCTGGTCGCAGGCGTGGCGGGCCGGTACGCTTCCGCCCTGTTCGAGCTCGCGCGCGACGAGCGCCAGGTCGATGCGGTCGCCAGCTCCCTCAATCAATTCGACACGCTGCTCAAGGAGAGCGCGGACCTGCGTCGCCTCGTCCGCAGCCCGGTCTTCAGCGCCGAGGAGCAGGAGGCCGCCATCGGCGCCGTGCTCGACAAGGCCGGGATCGGCGGGCTCGCCGGCAACTTCATCCGGCTGGCGGCCTCGAACCGCCGGCTCTTCGCGCTGCCCGACATGATCGCCGCGTTCCGCGCCCTGGTCCAGGACTCGAAGGGCATCGTGCGCGCCCAGGTCCGGGTGGCCGAGAAGCCGTCCGATTCCGTGATCGAGGAGATCAAGGCGTCGCTGCGCGACATCGCCAAGGCGGACGTCGATCTCGACCTCGTGGTCGATCCCAGCCTGATCGGCGGTCTCGTCGTGAAGATGGGCTCGCGCATGGTCGACGCCTCCCTCAAGACCAAGCTCAACGGTATCCGCCTCGCGATGCGGGCCGCGCGTTAAGCGCCCCCATCCGACCCGAAAACGCACAGACGCATCAGCGACAGAGGCCCGAGAATGGACATCCGCGCCGCCGAGATCTCCGCGATCCTGAAAGAGCAGATCAAGAACTTCGGCGAGGAGGCCGAGGTCTCCGAGGTCGGGCAGGTCCTGTCCGTCGGTGACGGCATCGCCCGCGCCTACGGCCTCGACAACGTCCAGGCCGGTGAGATGGTCGAGTTCGAATCGGGCGTGCGCGGCATGGCCCTGAACCTCGAGCAGGACAACGTCGGCATCGTGATCTTCGGCTCCGACCGCGAGATCAAGGAAGGCCAGACCGTCAAGCGGACCGGCGCCATCGTGGACGTGCCGGTGGGCAAGGGTCTGCTCGGCCGCGTCGTCGACGCCCTCGGCAACCCGATCGACGGCAAGGGCCCGATCGTCTCCACCGAGCGCCGTCGGGTCGACGTGAAGGCCCCGGGCATCATCCCGCGCAAGTCGGTGCACGAGCCGATGGCCACGGGCCTCAAGGCGATCGACGCCCTGATCCCGGTGGGCCGCGGCCAGCGCGAGCTGATCATCGGCGACCGCCAGACCGGCAAGACCGCCATCGCCCTCGACACGATCCTGAACCAGAAGCCGGCCCATGCCGGCACCGACGAGAAGGCGAAGCTCTACTGCATCTACGTCGCCGTCGGTCAGAAGCGCTCCACCGTCGCCCAGTTCGTGAAGGTGCTGGAGGACCAGGGCGCCCTGGAATACTCCATCGTCATCGCCGCCACGGCGTCCGACGCGGCCCCGATGCAGTTCATCGCGCCCTTCGCCGGCTGCGCCATGGGTGAGTATTTCCGCGACAACGGCATGCACGCCGTGATCGTGTATGACGATCTGTCCAAGCAGGCCGTCGCCTACCGCCAGATGTCGCTGCTGCTGCGCCGCCCGCCGGGCCGCGAGGCTTACCCGGGCGACGTGTTCTACCTCCACAGCCGCCTGCTGGAGCGCGCCGCCAAGATGGGCGACGCCGCCGGCGCCGGCTCGCTGACCGCCCTGCCGGTCATCGAGACCCAGGCCAACGACGTCTCGGCCTACATCCCGACCAACGTGATCTCGATCACCGACGGCCAGATCTTCCTCGAGACCGACCTGTTCTACCAGGGCATCCGCCCGGCGGTGAATGTCGGCCTCTCGGTGTCGCGGGTGGGCTCCTCGGCCCAGACCAAGGCGATGAAAAAGGTCGCCGGCAAGATCAAGGGCGAGCTCGCGCAGTACCGCGAGATGGCCGCCTTCGCGCAGTTCGGCTCCGACCTCGACGCCTCTACCCAGGCGCTCCTGAACCGCGGCTCGCGGCTCACCGAGCTCCTGAAGCAGCCGCAATTCTCGCCGCTGAAGATGGAGGAGCAGGTCGCGGTCATCTACGCCGGCGTGAACGGCTACCTGGACAAGCTCCCGGTCAGCAAGGTTCGCCCGTTCGAGGATGCGCTGCTCGGCACGCTCCGCTCGAAGCACAAGGACCTGCTCGACTCCATCGCCGCCTCCAAGGACCTGTCGGACGAGAACGCCGGCAAGCTGAAGAGCGTGGTCGAGGGCGTCGCCAAGTCGATCGGCTGACGTGAGGCCCCTCCCCCCGCGGGGGAGGAATCAGGGGCGGTGCAGAAGGACCTGAGGGGTCTCTGCTCCGCCCGCACTTCCAGCTCCTTCCCGCAGGGGGAGGAGAGGCCCATAGAACGGACCTGGACCTCGCCCGATGCCGAGCTTGAAGGACCTGCGCAACCGCATCACCTCGGTGAAGGCGACGCAGAAGATCACCAAGGCCATGCAGATGGTCGCCGCCGCCAAGCTGCGCCGGGCGCAGCTGGCCGCCGAGGCGGGCCGTCCCTACGCCGAGAAGATGGCGACGGTGCTGGGCAACCTCGCCAGCAACCTCGTCGGCGGCGTCGGCGCGCCGCGGCTCCTCTCGGGCACCGGCGCGGAGCAGACGCACTTGCTGGTGGTCTGCACCGGCGACCGCGGCCTCGCGGGCGCGTTCAACTCGTCGATCGCCCGTCTCGCGGTCCGTGAATACGCCCAGAAGCTCACGGCCGAAGGCAAGACCGTCAAGATCATGACGGTCGGCAAGAAGGGCTACGACCTGCTCCGGCGCCAGTACCGCGACCAGATCGTCGAGAGCATGGACATCCGCGGCAACCGCCCGGTGGATTACGAGTTCGCCGCCGAGATCGCCGACAAGATCCTCACCCGCTTCGAGGCCGGCGAGTTCGACGTCGCGACCCTGTTCTACGCCGAGTTCCGCTCGGTCATCTCGCAGATCCCGACCGCCCAGCGGCTGATCCCGGCGGAGCTGCCCGAGGCCGACGCGGACGCGAAGGCTGCCGCCGGCAACGCCGCCCTGGAATTCGAGCCCTCCGAGGAGGCGATCCTGGAGACGCTGCTGCCGAAGAACCTCACGGTGCAGATCTACCGGGCGCTTCTGGAGAACGCCGCTTCCGAGCAGGGCGCGCGGATGAGCGCCATGGATTCGGCCACCCGCAACGCGGGCGAGATGATCAAGAAGCAGACGCTGGTCTACAACCGGACCCGTCAGGCCATGATCACCAAGGAACTCATCGAGATCATCTCGGGTGCGGAAGCCCTCTGAGGCGCCGCGACCTGAACGCACAGCTTGAAGGGTAGGTTAACGATGGCGAACACCGCACTCCCCGGCACCGGCTCCAACAAGGTCGGCAAGATCACCCAGGTCATCGGCCCCGTGGTCGACGTGCAGTTCGAGGGCCACCTGCCCGAGATCCTGAACGCGCTGGAGACCAAGAACAACGGCGCCCGCCTCGTCCTCGAGGTCGCCCAGCAGCTCGGCGAGAACACCGTCCGCTGCATCGCCATGGACACGTCCGAGGGCCTGACCCGCGGACAGGAGTGCACCGACACCGGTGAGCCGATCAAGGTTCCGGTGGGCATGAACACCCTCGGCCGCATCATGAACGTCATCGGCGAGCCGATCGACGAGGCCGGCCCGGTCCAGGCCGATACCTACCGCGCCATCCACCAGCCGGCCCCCTCCTACGCCGAGCAGTCGACCGAGGCGCAGATCCTCGTGACCGGCATCAAGGTGGTGGACCTCCTCGCCCCCTACGCCAAGGGCGGCAAGATCGGCCTGTTCGGCGGCGCCGGCGTCGGCAAGACCGTGCTGATCATGGAGCTGATCAACAACATCGCGAAGGTGCACTCGGGCTACTCGGTCTTCGCCGGCGTGGGTGAGCGCACCCGCGAGGGCAACGACCTCTACCACGAGATGATCGAGTCCAAGGTGAACGTGGACCCGAAGGAGCACGGCTCCGCCGAGGGTTCGAAGTGCGCCCTGGTCTACGGCCAGATGAACGAGTCGCCCGGCGCCCGCTCGCGCGTCGCGCTCACCGGCCTGACCATCGCGGAGCAGTTCCGCGACGACGGCCAGGACGTGCTGTTCTTCGTCGACAACATCTTCCGCTTCACCCAGGCGGGCTCCGAGGTGTCGGCGCTCCTCGGCCGCATCCCCTCGGCGGTGGGCTACCAGCCGACGCTCGCCACCGACATGGGCGCCCTTCAGGAGCGCATCACCACCACCAACAAGGGCTCGATCACCTCGGTGCAGGCCATCTACGTGCCGGCCGACGACCTGACCGACCCGGCCCCGGCCGCCTCGTTCGCCCACCTCGACGCCACGACCGTGCTGTCGCGCTCGATCGCCGAGAAGGGCATCTATCCGGCGGTGGATCCGCTGGACTCGACCTCGCGCATGCTCTCCCCGACCATCCTCGGTGAGGAGCATTACGACGTCGCCCGCCGCGTCCAGCAGACCCTGCAGCGCTACAAGGCGCTCCAGGACATCATCGCGATCCTGGGCATGGACGAGCTGTCCGAGGAGGACAAGCTGACGGTCGCCCGCGCCCGCAAGATCGAGCGCTTCTTCTCGCAGCCCTTCTCGGTGGCCGAGGTGTTCACCGGCTCGCCGGGCAAGCAGGTCGCCCTCGAGGACACCATCAAGGGCTTCAAGGGCTTGGTGAACGGCGATTACGACGACCTCCCGGAGGCCGCCTTCTACATGGTCGGCACCATCGAGGAGGCCCAGGAGAAGGCCAAGAAGCTGAAGGCCGCGTAAGACGACACCCCCTTCCCCGCGCGGGAAGGGGACAGAGGCTGCCCGGGCGAACCTCACCGGTGGCGTCCGCGCAGCCTTTTCCGAACAGCTCCGCCCGCGCGGCGGAGAGCGCGCCGCCGATCCGGGAACACGTCAGGCCATGGCCACCTTCCACTTCGATTTCGTCGGCCCCGAGCGGACGCTGTATTCCGGCGAGGTGACCGCCGTTCAGCTGCCCGGCACCGAGGGCGAGATGACCGTGATGCCGGGCCACGCGCCCGTGCTGACCTCCCTGCGCGTCGGCGTCATCGTGGTCACCGAGAGCCAGGGCAGCGGCAAGCGGATCTACGTCCGCGGCGGCTTCGCCGATATCGGCCCCACCGCCGTGACGGTGCTGGCCGAGCGTGCCGCCCCGATCGAGGAGCTGACCCCCGAATCCCTCGACCGGGACATCGAGGCGGTCGAGATGCAGCGCGACGCCACCGAAGACCTGCAGAAGCGCGAGGAGCTGAACGGCCAGATCGTCCAGCTCCAGGAGACGAAGGCGCTCCTGAAGCTCTGAGCTAGGCTTCGCGGGCGCTCGCCAGCGCCCGCGCCATCAGTTCGGCCCGCGCCTGCACCCCCGATGGGCAGCCGTGTGCCAGCCAGAGTTTCCGAGCCGCCGCCAGGCCGCGTCCGATCGCCGGACCGGGCGGCACGCCCGCCGCGACGAGGTCCGCGCCGGCCAGCGGGAAGCTCGGCGCCCGGCCCGCTCCTCCCAGCTCCTGAAGGGCTCTGCGCGCATCGTCGGTCACGGCGGGCCGCGGCTCGTTCGACAGGATCGCGAGCGTCTCCGTCAGGAGCGGAAGGCCGTGCTCGGCCGCGAGCGCCCGCGTCGCGACCCCGTCGATCGCACCCTGACCATGCAGGATCGCCACGACATCCGCGTAGCCGGTCAGCTGCGCGTGCTCCTGTTTCGAGAGGCGCAGCCGCTCGCGCAGGCGGTCCGCGTCGTGCCGGCCGCCGACGGCGAGCGCGGCGAGCCGCATCACGGGCGACAGCCCGGCGGCCGCGGCGCGCCCCAGCCGGCCGAGCTCGCCGACACCGCCGGTAATCCGCTGCAGCAGGCCGGTCGCGCTCAGGGTCGCGACCATCGTGGGCCCGTCCGGGGCCGCCAACAGCTTCAGGAACTCGGCCCGCACCCGCTCGCGGGAGAGGCGGTCCAGGGCGTCCCGCGCGGCCACGCAGGCGGCGAGCGCCGCGGCGTCGGGCGCCGCCCCGGCGCCGAAGCGGGCGTGAAAGCGGAAGAAGCGCAGGATCCGCAGCGCATCCTCGCGGATGCGGGTCGCGGGATCGCCGATGAAGCGGACGCGCGCGGCTTCCAGGTCGGCGAGCCCGCCCACCGTGTCGTGCAGCCTCCCGTCGGCGCCGAGCGACAGCGCGTTGACGGTGAAGTCGCGGCGTTCCGCGTCCCGGACGAAGTCGCCGCCGAACCGGACGACCGCGTGGCGGCCGTCCGTCTCGACATCCTCCCGCAGGGTGGTGACCTCGATCGGCCCGTCCTCGGTCACCAGCGTCACGGTGCCGTGCTCGATCCCGGTCGGCACCGCCTTGAGGCCGGCAGCCTTCCCGGCGCGCGCCAGGACGGATTCCGGCAGCAGCGTCGTCGCCAGGTCGATATCGGCGGAGGGAATGCCGAGGAGGGCGTCGCGCACGCAGCCGCCGACCAAGCGCGTCTCGGCGCCGGGGGCGTCGAGGGCCGCGAGCGCCCGCCGCACACCCGGACGCTCGAGCAGAGCCGACAGAGCCGCGCGATCGAGGGCGCGCCTCACCGGAAGCCTCCGGGGACCAGGCGGCCGTTCTCCATATGCGTCGGCACGTAGCCGCCGCTCCGGCGCTCCGAGAACAGGCCTTCGTAGACGAGCGTGCCGATGACGACCACCAGACCGGCGAGGACGAGACGCCAGAGATGCGGGTCCCAATGCACCCGGCGCAGCGGATTGCGGCCGGCCAGCACGAGGTAGACCACGAACAGCGCGAAGGGGATGAGGAAGAGGCCGAACTCTTCGAGGACGCGACGCAGCATGGCTCCTCGTCCTATCCCGCCGAAGGACGGATCTGGTCCGGTCCGGATTCCGGGTAGAGCCGCTCCCGAAGATTGTTCAGGATCCCGGCGGTCACGCCCCAGATCAGACGCTCGCCGAAGGTCAGGGCATAGAACCAGCGGGTGCGCCCCTGCCAGGCGCGGGACCGCAGCCGGTAGCGCTCCCGGTCCATCAGCACCGACAGGGGGACCTCGAAGACGTCGGCCACCTCGTTGGGATTCGGTCGGAAGGTCGCCTCCGGGTCGACGAGGCCGATCACCGGCGTAACCAGGAAGCCGGTGCCGGACAGGTAGGGATCGAGATAGCCGAGAAGGCGCACCGCAGCGGGAGACAGTCCGATCTCCTCGTGGGCCTCCCGGAGGGCCGCGTCCGCGGGGCCCGGATCGGACGGGTCGATCTTTCCGCCCGGGAGCGCGACCTGACCGGAATGGTCGCGCAGGTTGGCGGCGCGCTCCGTCAGGACCAGGCTCGGGCCCGCCGCCCGCAGGATCACGGGGGCGAGGACTGCGGCCCGCCGGTGGGGCGGCGGCGGGAGCACGGCCGATCCGTCCGGGTCGAGGCTGTGGTCGCCCCGGGGATTCGACGTGGGATCGTCCGGTCCGGGCGGATCCCGCGACAGGCCGGAGGCGGCACGGGCGAGGAAGTCGGCGAGCGGATCACTCACGCGGCGATGGCCGGGGCGATGGTGTGGAAGACGCCGCCGGCCCAGAGGCCCAGCCAGGGTCGCCCGTCGATCGCGCGTTCCTCGGCCAGATCCACGAGATCGTAGGTGAGCGCCCGGGTGACGCGGGCCCAGAGATTGCGGCGCACGTGGAGATAAGGCTTGAGCGCCCCGTCCGGCGCCTCCTCGAAGCGCAGGGCGTGTTCGGCATCGACGCGCACCAGATCGTCGACATTGGTCCGGAAGGCGATGCGCCGGCCCTCCCCGGCCCCGTCCACCGCCATCTCGACCGCCACGAAAGCCGCGTCCTCGACGGTGATCCCGACGCTCTCGACCGGGGTGACCAGCACGGTCCGGCCATCCGGCTCCCGCCGCAGGATGGTGGCGAACAGCTTGACGAGCTTCTCCCGGCGGATCGGCGAGCCGTTGTGGTGCCAGGTCCCATCGGACGCGATCCGGATGTCGATCGCGCCGCAATAGGGTGGGTTCCAGCGCTCGACGGGCGGCAGCCCGCGCTTCGGCAGGTCCCCCAGGGCCGCGCTGAGGCGGCTCAATGTGGGATCGGGGGCAGAATCCTCGCTCATGCCCATGACAGATAGCGTGCCGGCAGGCCGGCAGCCATGGCTGTCGAACCGGTCCCGATGGCGCACGCGCCGGATCCGCGGTGATCGCGCGGAACGGTCCGGGACCCGGCGACGCGGTCAGCCCGGCCGGCGCCGCAGGATCTTCCAGACGCCGTCGGCCGACGCCAGCAGGCGGCTCCCCTCACGGACATCGCCGCGCATGAAGACGAGAGAGCCCGTGCGCTTGACCACCTGCGGCCGGATCTCGATCCAGTCGCCCAGGCGGCCGACGTCGATGAACTTCATCTCGAGCTGGATGGTCACGCAATTCGCGCCGTCCGCGGCCCGCATGGCGGTCTCACCGAGGGCGCGGTCGGCGAAGCTCATGAGCATGCCGCCATGGACGACGCCGATCAGGTTCGCGTGCTTCTGCGCCGCCTGGAACGCGTAGGCGCCGTCCGCGTCGCGCAGATGCAGCGGCCCGACATGGGCGATGAAGCCCTTGTCCTCCACCGCTGACCAGCCCGCGGAGGCGGGGTCGAAGGTATTGGTGTCGCTGGTCATCGCGTCCTGTCCGTGACTGTCGAGGCTGTGGGGGTAACGGCCGCTCAGGTGCCCCGCGGTTTCGCCCGGCGGGTCGGGGCCTCGCTGAGCGGATCCTCCGGCCAGGGATGGCGGGGATAGCGGCCGCGCATCTCCGCCCGCACCGCCGCCCAGGAGCCGCGCCAGAAGCCCGGCAGGTCGCGGGTGATCTGGATCGGGCGCTGGGCCGGCGACAGCAGATGCAGGACCAGAGGCCGCCCGGCGGCTTTCGGGTGCCGGTCGAGGCCGAACAGCTCCTGCACCCGCACGGCGAGCACCGGTTCCTCGGCGGCGTAATCCACCGGAATGCGCGAGCCGGTCGGCACCTCGACATGGGTCGGCGCCTCCGCGTCGAGCCGGGCGCGGAGAGTCCAGGGCAGCAGGCCCTGCAGGGCGCCCGCGAGGTCGTCCGCCGTGACCGCCGACAGGGCGGTCCGCCCGATCAGGGCCGGCGCCAGCCAAGCCGACGCGGTGGCCGCGAGGGTCGCGTCGGCGAGGTCGGGCCAGGGTTCGCCCTCGGCGGCATGCAGGAACATCACCCGGGCGCGCCACTGCGACAGGGCGGCCGTCCAGGGCAGGCGGTCGAGACCGAGACCGGCGAGGCCGGAGGCGAGGATCTCCGCGCTCTCCGGGGTGGCCGGCACCGGCAAGGGCCGCTCGCCGAGATTGACCGCACCCAGGCGCCGGACGGCCCGGGCCCGCAGGGCGGCGGCCTGCGGATCGAAGGCGATCTCGGTGCGCGCCTCGATCCGGTCGGCGAAGAGCCGCTCGATCGCCTCGGCCTCGATCGCCGCCGCGGCCAGGATGCGCGCATGGCCGGCCGAGCCGGCGAGATCGGCGATCACCAGGAACGGCTCCCGGGCGAGCGGGCTCGCCGGATCGAGGCGCCCTGCCCGGCCGCTCGCCATCACGAACTCGCCCTCGCGGCCCCGGGCTCGGGCGACCCGATCCGGATAGGCGAGCGCCAGAAGCGGGCCCGCCGCGGCCGGTGCGCCCTGCGGGTCGCCACCCGCGCTCCGCGCCCAGCCGTCCGCGAGGCGACGCATGTCGGCCTGTCTCTTATACACATCTCCGAGCCCACGAGAC
>CAXDNE010000150.1:0-17849 GCA_963990595.1 uncultured Methylobacterium sp. | reverse complement strand
CAGCGGCAGGTCGTGGATCGCGCGGATCTCGGCCACGCTCCAGTCGTGGCGGATGTCGGTCGCGTGCGGGTCGGCGGCTTGGCTCATGGTTCCCTTGAGTGGGATCGGCGCAAAAAAATCAAGCGGCCCGGTCGAACCGCCACGGTTCAGGCGCCGCGCGATCCGGCGCCGGGGTTCAGGGATGCTCCCGCTTCGCGGCGGTTCGTGTGCTCGATCCCGGGCGCATGCCGCGGGCGCTGCATGCGCCCGGGCAAGGCGTTGGTTCGTAGGCGCCCCTGTCCCGGACGGGTGGCGCGTCAGTGGCACCGTGGCCCGAACCCAGCACAGGACCTGCCGCAGAGCGGCCCATGCCCCGTCGATCTGCCCTCAGGCCGGGCGGGCGCTCAATCCGTCGGTTCGCCGGCCGAGACCTTGGCGGTCCAGTCGTCGAACGCGATCACCTTCTGGCGCTGCTCGCCGAGGCGCTCGATCCGCAGCACCATCTCGTCGCCGGCCTTCAGGTAGCGCGGCGGCTTCATGCCGAGGCCGACGCCCGGCGGCGTGCCGGTGGTGATCACGTCGCCGGGCTCCAGCAGCATGAAATGCGACGTGTAGGCGACGAGCTGGGGCACGTCGAAGATCATCGTCGCCGTCGAGCCGGTCTGGCGGCGCTCGCCGTTCACGTCGAGGCTCATGGCGAGGTTCTTCAGGTCAGGGATCTCGTCGAGGGTGACCAGCCAGGGGCCGAGCGGTCCGAAGGTCGGCGCGCTCTTGCCCTTGGTCCAGGTCGGGCCGCGGTTCATCTGCCACTCGCGCTCGGAGACGTCGTTGCAGATGCAGGCGCCCGCCACGTAGTCCAGCGCCTCGTTGGCGTGGACGTAGCTCGCGCGGCGACCGATCACCACGGCGAGCTCCACCTCCCAGTCGGTGCTGGACGAGCTCTTGGGGATGATCACCGTGTCGTTCGGCCCGCACAGGCTGGACGGCGCCTTGTTGAAGATGATCGGCTCCGCGGGAATCGGCGAGCCGGTCTCGGCGGCGTGGTCGGCGAAGTTCAGCCCGATGGCGACCACGTTGCGGGTGCCGCCGACGCAGGGGCCGAGCCGCACGTCCGGGGAGAGTTTCGGCAGGGTCTCGGGATCCAGCGCGCGCAGCCGCGCCAGCGACTCGGGCGCCAGCGCCGGTCCGGCGATATCGCGGACGATGCCCGAGAGATCGCGCAGCCCCCCGTTCGCATCCACGAGACCGGGCTTCTCGTCGCCGCTCGGGCCGTGCCGGAAGAGCTTCATCGCCGCACTCCTCATCCTTCCCTGGTGCCGGTCTGCGCCGGACGCCGGGACCATGGCCGGGCGCCGATCCCGGCGCAAGCGCGCGGATCAGGGCACGGGACCCAGGAGTGTCGCAACCGGGCAACATGGTGGCGGAAAAGTGCAGGTCCGGCGAGTTGCGGATCTATTGTTCATGGTCGAAAATAGAGAAACGAACTCAGATCTCATTCAATGAGGACTGTTCATTTCCGCGATTTGAGCCGCCAGCGGCCGCGCGGCGCAATCATTCCGCGGCGCCTCATCTTGCCTCTGAAGAGGACGATCGTCGTTGCGGTCGTGCCCCTGGAGCCGGCACCATGCGCGAAACGGCGCCGCATAACGGGTCTCGGATAAGCACACGGCGCCGGGCGAAGAGACGGATCGGGGGAACAGATGGGTGGGACAGTGCGCGCGGCGATGCTCGCGGCCACGGTGGCGATCCTCGGTGCCGGGGAGGCGCACGCGGGCGCCTTCGGGATCCGGGAGCAGAGCACGCAGGCGCAGGGCCTCGCCTTCGCGGGTGCGGCTGCCGGCTCGGGCGGTGTCTCGTCGATCTTCTGGAACCCCGCGACGATCACGATGAATCCGGGCTTCGTCTCGGAGCAGAACTTCACCTATATCGGCTTGTCCTCGGAGATCCGGCCGGATCTCGGCACCAATCCGGGCTTCGCGCGGCTGGGCGGCTCCGGCGATATCGGTCAGGGCGCGGTGTTGCCGGCGGGGGCCACCTCGTACCAGCTCAACGACCGGCTCTGGCTCGGCCTGTCGACGGCGGCTCCCTTCGGCCTCATCACCAAGCCGCATCAGGTCTGGGCCGGCGAGGTCTACGGGCGTTCGTCCCGCATCTTCTCCCTGGCGATCAACCCAGTGCTCGGGTTCAAGGTCAACGAGTGGCTCTCGATCGCGGCCGGCCCCAACATCGAGTATTTCCGCCTGACCCTGCGACAGGCGCTGCCGATCCCCGGGATCCTGCCGACCTCCTACCCGAGTTCGTTCCTCAAGGGCGAATCCTGGGGCGCGGGCTTCACCGCGGGCGCGACGCTGACGCCCCGTGACGGGACCGTGCTGGGCATCGGCTACCGCTCCTCGGTGCATCACGAGATCGACGGCTCCATCGGCGTGCCGCTGCTCGCCCTGGCCCCGCTGGCCGGCCAGGTCCGCGCGCGGCTCAACACCCCCGACAAGCTGAGCGTGGGCCTGACCCAGGCGCTCTCGCCGGTGGCGCGGGTCAATCTCGGCTTCGAGTGGGACAACTGGTCGAGGCTCGGCACGATCGGCATCGTGTCGAAGACGCTGGGCGTGCCGGTGAACACCCTGCCGCTGAACTACAAGGATGGGTTCCTCTACTCGATCGGCGCCGAATACGACGCGTCGCCGAATCTGACGCTGCGGACCGGCTTCGGCTACGAGACCTCGCCCATCGACTTCCGGAACCGCTCGGTGCGGCTGCCGGACGGCGACCGCTACAACCTCTCGGTCGGCGCCAGCTATCGCTGGAGCGAGCGCCTGACCCTGAACCTCGCCTATTCGCACCTCTTCCTGGACCGGTCGCGGATCCTCGCCGGGATCGGGCGCGACTACAACGTCGGCAACATCGCCTTCGCGGGTGTGGTCGATTCCAGCGCCGACATCGTCTCGGTCGGCTTCCGCTACGTGTTCGGCGCCCCCGCGGCCCCGATTCCGGCCCCGCTGGTGCGGAAGTACTGAGCGGCCGGTCCGGCCGGCGCGCGGATCGCGCGCCGGTTCAAGGCGGCGGAACGTCCGATCGAGCCCCGCATCCTGACGTGCGGATGCGGAGCGGTCGCCGCGAAGGCGCTCTCCGGCGAGCGCGCCGTCCCCGGCGGTCTCCTTCGCGGCCCGCCGAGGCGGACCGCTCAGTCCGGGGCGGTCCCGACGGCGTGATGCGCCTCAGGCGCGCATCCGCACGTAGGTCCCGGGCGCCGGTCCGAGGGACTGGAGCGCGTCGCCGCCGGGCTTGCGGGCCGGTACCCGTTCGGGAGCCTGGGCCTCGATCCACTGGAACCAGTAGGGCCACCACGAGCCCTTCGTCTCGACGGCCGCGGCGATCCACGCCTCCAGCGTCCCCTTCACCGGGCCGCCGGTCCAGTAGCCGTATTTCGGTTTGGAGGGCGGGTTGATCACGCCGGCGATGTGGCCGGAGCCTGCGAGCACGAAATCGACCTTGCCGCCGAAGGCCTTCGACCCTTCGAACACCGAGAGCGCCGGCGCGATGTGGTCCTCGCGGGTGGCGAGGTTGAAGATCGGGATCTTCACCTTCTTGAGGTCGAGGCGGACATTGCCGAGCACCATCCGGCCCTGCGCCAGCGTGTTGTTGAGGTAGCAGTTGCGCAGGTAGAAGGAATGGTTGGCCGCCGGCATCCGGGTGGCGTCGGAGTTCCAGTACAGCAGGTCGAAGGCCGAGGGCGCCTTGCCCTTGATGTAGTTGTTGACGACGTAGGGCCAGATCAGGTCGTTCGGCCGCAGCATGTTGAACGCGTTGGCCATCCGGGCGCCCTCCAGATAGCCCTGCGTGGCCATGCGCGTCTCGATCTGGCGGATCTGCTCCTCGTCGGCGAAGACCTTCAGGTCGCCCGCATGGGTGAAATCGACCTGGGTGGTGAGGAGCGTCGCGCTCTTGATCCGCCGGTTGCCGGTGGCGGCCTGCATGGCGAGCGTCACGGCGAGCAGCGTGCCGCCGACGCAGTAGCCGGCCGCCGTCACCTCGCTCTCGCCGGTAGCGACGCCGATCGCGTCGATGGCCGCCTCGATCCCCTCGCGCATGTAGGACTCGAAGTCCTTGTCGGCGTGCCGGGAATCGGGATTCACCCAGGAGATGCAGAAGACCGTCAGTCCCTGGTCGACCATCCACTTCAGGAAGCTCTTCTGGGGATTGAGGTCGAGGATATAGAACTTGTTGATCCAGGGGGGCACCATCAGGAACGGGCGCTTCAGCACGGTCTCGGTGGTGGGCGCGTACTGGATCAGCTCGATCAGGTCGTTGCGGAACACCACCTCGCCGGGGGTGACCGCCATGTTGCGGCCGACCTCGAACCCGCTCGGATCCGTCTGGCGCACGCGCAGCTGCCCGCCGCCGGCCTGCAGATCCTCCTCGTACATCTTCAGGCCGCGGACGAGATTGGCGCCATTCTCCTCCAGGGTGTGGCGGATCAGCTCCGGATTGGTCGGCAGGAAGTTCGAGGGCGAGAGCATGCTGGTGAGCTGACGCAGGTAGAACTGCGCCTTGTGGCGCGTATGCGCGTCGAGCCCCTCGGCCTCGTCGACGAGACTCTCGGCCCAGCGGCTGGCGAGCAGGTAGGCCTGCTTGATGAAGTCGAAATAGGGGTTCGTCGACCACTCGGCATGGGCGAAACGCGGATCCCTGGGCTCGGGCAGCGCCACCGGATCGGCCTTCTGGCCCTGCAGGCGCAGGTAGGTCGAGCCCCAGAGCGTCAGGAAGGCCTGCGACAGGCGCGCCTGGGCCTCGGCGCTCCGCTTCGGGTCGGCGAGCCAGATCTCCGCCACCTGTCCGAGGACCTTGGCGGCCTCGTTCATCTCGTCGCCGGGGCCGGCCGCCTGGGCTTCCGGCTTGAGGAGGCGGGCGACGTTGCGGCCCATCGCCTCCACGTACTGGCCGGCGTTGCGCGACAGCGCCTCGAAATCCGGAAGCGGCGGCTTCATGCCGTCCGGCATCGCACCGTTGAAGACCGGCTTCGGGGGAGCGGTCTGGTCCGGCGGCTGCGGGCTCGTCACGCGTGCCTCCCTGTGTTGATCCGTGGTCCCGATCGTGCGGGCCTCGTTTCCGACAAAATAAGGAGCGAGCCAGAGGTTTCGCCACCCCGGCTACGGACGTCGCCGAAACATCCGGCCGATCTTTTCATGCGCATGTGACGATGGATCGCGCCATTTTGAACCCCATCCTGCGCGTGTGCCGCCTCGGCCGGCCGCTCCGCACCGCCCGCGCGGCGGCCCTGGCCGTGCTGGCCGGGCCGCTCGCGGCCTGCTCGGGCGACGTCGTGCGCTCCCTGGCCTCCGATGCAGGCTACGGGCCGCGGGTCGTGGCGGCGCCGGATTTCGTCGCCGAATCGCGCGGCCGGGAGAAGCCCGACTTCATGCCGGTGGGCGTCGACGCCCCGAAACGGCCGGTCCGGGCGAAATCCGCCACCGGTCAGAAGGCGCTGGAGGCGGAGCTGGAGAGCGCCCGCGGGCGCAACGAGGCGCGCGGCCGTGCCGCCGCGAGTGCCGGCCAGGGTGCGGCGGCGACCATCAAGCCGGCCCCGGCGCCTCCGCAATAGCACCGTTTTGTGGGTCGGCGACGGCGCACAACTCTGCTAGAGCAAGTGGTTCGCGCGACCGGCACAGACGAAAGACGCCAGATTCGGGACGCGCCGATGGACATGCCCATGACCGACTTCCACCGCATCAAGCGACTGCCGCCCTACGTCTTCGAGCAGGTCAATCGGATCAAGGCCGCCGCCCGAGCGCAGGGCGCCGACATCATCGACCTCGGCATGGGCAACCCGGATCTCGACGCCCCGAAGCACGTCATCGCCAAGCTGTGCGAGACGGCCGGGCGGCCGCGGACCGACCGCTACTCGGCCTCCAAGGGCATCGCGGGGCTCCGCAAGGCGCAGGCCGGCTACTACCAGCGGCGCTTCGGCGTCACCCTCAACCCCGACACGCAGGTGGTGGCGACCCTCGGCTCGAAGGAGGGCTTCGCCAACATGGCCCAGGCGATCACCGCCCCGGGCGACGTCGTGCTGGTGCCGAACCCCAGCTACCCGATCCACGCCTTCGGCTTCCTGATGGCCGGCGGCGTCATCCGCTCGGTCCCGGCCGAGCCGACTCCGGCGATGTTCCCGGCGCTCGAGCGGGCCATGCGCCACTCGATCCCGAAGCCCGTCGCCCTGGTGGTCTGCTACCCGTCGAACCCCACCGCCTACGTGGCGAGCCTCGATTTCTACCGGGACCTCGTGGCCTTCGCGAAGCAGCACGAACTGATCCTGCTGTCGGACCTCGCCTACGCGGAGGTCTATTTCGACGGCAATCCGCCGCCCTCGGTCCTGCAGGTTCCGGGCGCGATCGACTGCACGGTGGAGTTCACCTCCCTGTCGAAGACCTACTCGATGGCCGGCTGGCGCATGGGCTTCGCGGTGGGCAACGAGCGCCTGCTCGCGGCGCTGACCCGGGTGAAGTCCTACCTCGATTACGGCGCGTTCACGCCGATCCAGGTCGCCGCGACCGCCGCCATCAACGGACCGGACGATTGCATCCACGAGATGCGCAGCATCTACAAGAAGCGGCGCGACGCGCTGGTGGAATCCTTCGGCAAGGCCGGCTGGACCATCCCGTCCCCCGCATCCTCGATGTTCGCCTGGGTCCCGATCCCGGAGCGCTACCGGGAGATGGGCAGCCTCGAATTCTCCAAGCTGCTCTTGGAGAAGTCCGACGTGGCGGTGGCGCCCGGCATCGGCTTCGGCGAGTTCGGCGACGAGTACGTGCGCATCGCCCTGGTGGAGAACGAGCAGCGGATCCGCCAGGCCGCGCGCAACATCCGCCGGTTCTTCGACGGCACCGACAAGACTCTGCACAACGTCGTGCCGATGGCCCGGGCCGGCTAGCGCCGGTCCCGGCCGCGTCGCGCCGGGGGCGGGGAACGGCCCGGCCGGATTGTTGCCGCGGGGCGACAGGCTCCGCCAAAGGCGCCGACGCCCCGCGCCGGCGCTTGTCAGGGCCGGCCGCGACGGCCAGGGTCAGGCACGGGGGTTTTCCCGCGTCCTGAGTGCCGCATGCGCCGTCTGAACCTGATCGCCGCCCTGCTGCTCGCCGCCGCGGCCTCGGCCTGCGCGCCGAACCCGATCATCGCCCGCGACCCGGTGCCGGCGCCTGGCCCGGCGGATGTCTATGCCTGCGAGTCGAAGCCGTTGCCGCTCAACGCCTTCATCTCGGATTGCCGCCCCGTGCCGGCGAGCCCGCAGGTGGTCCTGCGCGCCCGCGGCTGATCCGGCCCGCCATTTCGGTAACCGGTTGGTCCGGACAGGCCGGACAACCCGCCCGCGATCAGCTAGACTGTAGGACAGTAGCCGGCCCGGCCGGTCCCGTGACGGAGCATCGCGTGAGCACCAGAATCCTGATCGCCGCCGGACTGCTCGCCCTCGCGGCGGGGCAGGGCGCCTCGGCCGCAGATTCGGCCTATTCGGCCGAGGTCTATCAGCCGCGGGCCTTCGTGTTCACGCCCCCGAACGGCCCGACGGTCCTGCACACCGAGGGCTGCTGCCAGTTCATCGTGCCGCCCGGACGCCCCGATCTCGCCGTGCCGCCGGTCCCGGTGGCCGAGGTGATGAACGGCGGCGGCTTCGGCTATACCGGGTTCGACTATTACAACGACCAGTTCACGGAAGGCCGGTTCGGCGCGCGCAGGCGGCCGAAGGAATACGTGATCGCCCCGTCCATCATCGCGCCGCCGCGGTACTGAGCCGCCTGCGCGGGCTGAGCGGGCCTCAATCCCGGTGCGGATCGTGACCCCAGTTCATCAGTGACATCCGCCAGGGGGAATCGGGGTCCTTCCGGGCTTCGCCGCCCTGCTTCAGGTGGCGGTGGACATAGCCCACGACCTTGCGCATGGCGGCGTAATCGTCGTCGGTGAGATCCGCCTTCTTCTTGTCCTTGATCGCCAGGATCTGCCGGCCCATCGCGTGGCCGGTCGACTCGTCGCCGTCCTTCTTCTGGCCGACCGCCTTGCTGGCGTCACTCTCGAGGTGCTTCCGCAGCGCGGCCGGCGTCATGTTGACGGCCGCGTTGAAGTCCGTCCACGTCGCTGTGTGATCGTCATCCGCCATCCGCGGACCTCCTTGGCTTCCGTGCCGCTCGTGCCCGACAACGCACCGGGCGCGGACCGGCTCGCGCGCCTCCCTGCGGTCGGGCGCCGCACGGGTGGCGGTCGCGTCGGCGCGGCGGCGTTTACAGGCCGGTCCCTGGGGGGTATCACCCGGCCCGACACCAACCCTTCCGAACCCCTTTCCGAAAAACCAGATGCGCGCCGAGATCGAGCAAGCCTCGGATGCCGCCAAGCAGTCTATAGGGCTGCTGAGGAGGCATCTTTGACTGGGACACAGTCGATAAACGCCTCGCGGAGCTGAACGCAGCCTCCGAGGATCCCGACCTCTGGAACGATGCCGAGGCCGCCCAGAAGGTCATGCGCGAGCGCCAGCAGCTCGACGAGGCCGTCACGGCGATCAAGAAGCTCGAGCGCGACCTCGAGGACGGCGCCACGCTGATCGAGCTCGGCGAGATGGAGGGTGACGAATCCTCGATCCGCGAGGGCGAGGCCGCGATCCTGGCCGTCGAGAAGGAGGCCGCGAGCCGGCAGGTCGAGACCCTGCTGTCCGGCGAGGCCGACGGATTCGACACCTATCTCGAGGTCCATGCCGGGGCCGGCGGCACCGAGAGCCAGGACTGGGCCAACATGCTCCAGCGCATGTATGCCCGCTGGGCCGAGCGCCGGAAGTACAAGGTCGAGGTCGTCGAGATGACCGACGGCGAAGAGGCCGGGATCAAGGGCGCCACGCTCCTGATCAAGGGCCACAACGCCTATGGCTGGCTGAAGACCGAGTCCGGCGTGCACCGGCTGGTGCGGATCTCGCCCTACGATTCCAGTGCCCGGCGGCACACCAGCTTCGCCAGCGTCTGGGTCTATCCGGTGATCGACGACCGGATCGAGATCGAGATCAAGGAATCCGATTGCCGGATCGACACCTACCGCTCGTCCGGCGCCGGCGGCCAGCACGTCAACACCACCGACTCGGCGGTGCGCATCACCCACAACCCGACCGGGATCGTGGTGGCGTGTCAGCAGGAGCGCTCGCAGCACAAGAACCGGGCGACCGCCTGGAACATGCTGCGCGCCCGCCTGTACGAGCTGGAGCTGAAGAAGCGCGAGGAGAAGGCCAACGCCGAGGCCGCCGCCAAGACGGATATCGGCTGGGGTCACCAGATCCGGTCCTACGTGCTGCAGCCGTACCAGCTGGTGAAGGACCTGCGCACCGGCACGCAGTCCACGGATCCCGACGAGGTGCTCGACGGCGATCTCGACCCGTTCATGGAGGCGTCGCTGGCGCAGCGGGTCTACGGCGGCGGCGAGGCGGTCGAGGATATCGACTGAGCCGGGCTGCCGGGGATCCGAATGACTGGTGTTCCGGTCCCCGGTGCGTCCAATCTCATCACCTCATCCTGAGGTGCCGCAGCGAAGCGGAGGCCTCGAAGGAGCCCTCCAGAAGCCACGGCGATCCCCGGAGCCCTCCTTCGAGGCCCGCCGACGCGGGCACCTCAGGATGAGGGCCCGGGTGGGACCGACCCGCGCCCCTCGCGAGGCTCAATACCCCAGCGCCGCGCCGTCCTTGCGCGGGTCCGAGCCGGCCGCCAGCGTGCCGGCCTTGCGGTCGATCCAGATGATCTGTCCGCCGCCGAGCGGCAGCGGCGCGCGGATCGCCGGGTGGCCGCGCTCGACCAGCCCCGCCATCACGCCGTCAGAGATCCCGCCCTCGACCTCCAAGGTCCCGCCATAGGCGAAGCTGCGCGGGGCATCGAGCGCCTCCTGCACGTCGAGGCCCCGGTCGAGGAGACCGGAGAGCAGCTCGACATGGCCCATGGCCTGGTAGTGGCCGCCCATGACGCCGAAGGGCGCGACCGCCTGCCCGTCCTTCATCAGCATGCCGGGGATGATCGTGTGCATCGGCCGCTTGCCCGGCCCGACGCTGTTCGGGTGCCCGCCCTCCGTGCGGAACGACAGGCCGCGATTGTGCAGCAGCACGCCGCTCTCGGGCGCCAGGATGCCCGAGCCGAAGCCCTGGAAGATCGAGTTGATCAGCGACAGCGCGTTGCCATCCCGGTCCACGACGCAGAGATAGACCGTGTCCTTGTGGGCGCGGCCCTCGGCGACCTCCCGGGCGATCTCAGGGTAGATCTCCGGCTCGCGGGCCCGGCCCATATCGATCGCCCCGTGGGCGGCGGCCTTCCAGGCGTCGGAGAGCAGGTGCTCGATCGGCACGTTGGCGAGGGCGGCGTCGCCGAACAGGACGTCGCGGTGGTGGTAGCCCTGCTTGCAGACCTCGGCGAAGAGATGGAGTCGGTCGAGGTCCGAGAGGGCGCCGACATCGTAGTGCGACAGCACGTTGAGCATCATCAGCGCCGCCAGACCCTGGCCGGCGGGCGGGCACTCGTAGACGTCGTAGCCGCGGTAGCGGGTCGAGACCGGGGTGACGATGTCGGGCCGGGCGGCGGCGAAATCGTCGAGCGTGTGCAGGCCGCCGAGTTCGTTGAGCCGGCTCACCATGTCCTGGGCGACGGGCCCGGCATAGAAGGCCTTCGGGCCCTCCGCGGCGATATTCCGGAGCGTCGCGGCGAGCTTCGGCAGGCGGAAGACGCTGCCGATGGCCGGCGGCTTCCCGCCGGGCAGGTAGGTCGCGGCGGCGTGCGGATCGGCGGCCACGCGCTCGGCGCCGCGCAGCCAATCCCAGCCGACGCGCTGCTGGATCACGAACCCGTCCTCCGCGTAGCGGATCGCCGGCTGGAGCAGCTCGCCGAGCGAGCGGGTACCGTGCTCGCGGACCAGCAGGTCCCAGGCCGCGACCGCGCCCGGCACCGTGACGGCGTGCGGCGAGGTCGGCGTGATCGCGAGGCCGTGCGCGGCGTACCAGTCGGGCGTGGCGGCGGCCGGCGCCCGTCCCGAGCCGTCGAGGGCGATCGGCTTGCTGGCACCGGCGGGGGCGTAGAGGGCGAAGCAGTCGCCGCCGATGCCGGTCATCAGCGGGTCGACCACGCATTGCACGGCGACCGCCGCGATGCCGGCATCGACGGCGTTGCCGCCCGCGCGCAGCACCTCGATGGCGGCGAGCGTCGAGAGCGGGTGCGAGGTCGCGACGGCGGCGTTGGCGGCGTAGACCGGGGAGCGGCCGGGGGCGGAAAAGTCTCTCACGGGATGTCCTGCTGTACGGAACGGTTTAGAGGCTGCCGGATCCAAAACGCGACCCCATCCTGAGGTGCCGGAGCGCAGCGCAGGCCCTGAAGGAGGGCTCCAGGGATCGCGCGCTCTCTGGAGGGTTCCTTCGAGGCGCGCCGCGCGCGCGCCTCAGGATGAGGTGGAGAAAGGGAGATGCCGTGTAAGGCTGTCACGCGTGCTCCCCTCCCGGCATCGCCACCCAATGCCCCGGCGCCACCTCGGTGAGCGGCCCGTCCGGCGGCTGGTCGTGGCCGGCGCTGTCCCGGGTGGCGAGGCGGGCGCGCTCCTCGGCCGGGTGCGGCACCGGCACCGCGGCGAGCAGGCGACGCGTGTAGGGATGGCGCGGATCCTCGTAGAGGGCGTCGGCCTCGGCCAGCTCGACGATCCGGCCGCGCCAGAGCACCGCGACCCGGTGGCAGAGGTAGCGCACCATCCGCAGGTCGTGGGAGATGAACAGGTACGACAGGCCCATCTCGTCCTGCAGGTCCTGGAGCAGGTTCACCACCTGCGCCTGGATCGAGACGTCCAGCGCCGCGATCGGCTCGTCGGCGACGATGAAGCTGGGCTTCAGGGCGATCGCCCGGGCGATGCAGATGCGCTGCCGCTGGCCCCCCGAGAACTGGTGCGGGTAGCGGCCCATGAAGCGCGGATCGAGCCCGACCCGCTGGAACAGGGCCGCCACGGCCTCCCGCCGCTCCGGGGCCCGCATGGTGCGCCGGTGCAGCTTGAACGCCTCCGCGACGTAGTCCCCGGCGCTCATCCGCGGGTTGAGGGCCGCGTAGGGATCCTGGAACACGGTCTGGATCCGGGCGCGCATCTTCCGCATGGCGCCCGCCGAGAGCTGGGCGAGATCGGTGCCCTCGAAGGCGATCGTGCCCGAGGTCGGCGGGTTGAGCATGGTCACGGCCCGGCCGATGGTCGACTTGCCGGAGCCGGACTCGCCGACGAGACCCAGGGTCTCGCCGGGGCGGATGTCGAAGCTCACGCCCTCGACGGCGCGGAACACCGCGCCCTTTCCGCCCCACCACGAGCGGAGGGGATAGTGCTTGGACAGGTCGCGCACCGAGACGACCGGCTGGTCCAGCCCGCTCATCGCGCGGCCTCCTGGCTCAGGAGTTTCGGCAGGTCGTACCAGGCGGCGACGAGGTGGCCGGGGGCGGCGCCGGGCGCCTGCGCCAGGGGCGGCATCTCGCTCCGGCAGCGGGGCGTCGCGAAGGCGTTGCGCGGCGCGAAGGGATCGCCCGGCGGCGGGTGGCGCATGTCCGGGGGCGCCCCCTCGATCTGGTGCAGGCGTCGGCGCCCGGCCCGGCCCCCGGAGAGGTCCGGCAGGGAGCGCAGGAGTCCCAGCGTGTAGGCGTTCCGGGGATCGGAAAAGATGTCGTCGACCGGGCCGCGCTCCAGGATCCGGCCGGCATACATCACTTGCACGGTGTCGCTGATGCCGGCCACCACGCCGAGGTCGTGGGTGATCCAGATGATCGCCATGCCGAGCTCGCGCTTCAGCTCCTGCACCAGGGCGACGATCTCGGCCTGGACGGTGACGTCGAGGGCCGTGGTCGCCTCGTCGGCAATCAGCAGCTTCGGCCGGCAGCTCAGGCCGATCGCGATCATCACCCGCTGGCGCTGGCCGCCGGAGAATTCGTGCGGGTACTGGTCGAGGCGCGCGGCCGCGTTCGGAATGCGCACGAGGTCGAGCAGCTCCTTCGCCCGGGCGCGGGCCGCCCGGGCGTCGAGGCCGAGATGGATGCGCAGGGGCTCGATGATCTGCGCCGCCACGGTCATGCCGGGATTGAGCGAGCTCATCGGGTCCTGGAACACGAAGCCGATCGCCCCGCCGCGGATCTTGCGCAGCTCCCGCTCCTTCAGCGCGAGGAGGTCGCGGCCCTCGAACAGCACCTGCCCGCCGGTGATGCGGCCGGGCGGGCGCGGGATCAGGCCCAGCATGGCGAGAACGTGCACGCTCTTGCCGGAGCCGGACTCGCCGACGATCCCCAGCGTCTCCCCCTCGTGGAGGGTGTAGGAGACGCCGTTGACCGCGTGGACCGCGCCGCCATCGGTGTCGAAGGCGACCGCGAGGTCGCGGACGTCGAGGAGGGGCTTGGTCATGTGCGCTGCCTCGGGTCGAGGGCGTCCCGCAGGCCGTCGCCGAACAGGTTGAAGGCGAGCACCGCCAGGAAGATCGACAGGCCGGGCCAGATCGCCATCCAGGGTGCCTCGTCCATGAAGTTCTTGGCGGTGTTGAGCATCGCCCCCCAGGACGGCTCGGGCGGCTGCTGGCCGAGGCCGAGGAACGACAGGCTCGCCTCCGCGATGATGGCGGCCGCGATGGTGAGCGTCGCCTGGACGAGGATCGCCGGGACGATGTTGGGCAGGATATGGACCCGGGCGATCCGCCAGGGCGGGTTGCCCATGGCGCGGGCCGCCTCCACGAATTCCTCCGCCGCCACGGCGCGCACCTGCGCCCGGGTCAGCCGGATGAAGGTCGAGGTCGCCGAGAGGCCGATGGCGATCATCGCATTGACGAGGCTCGGGCCCAGGAAAGCGGCGAGCGCGATCGCCAGGATCAGGAACGGGATCGCCAGGAGCGCGTCGGTGAGGCGGGAGATCGCCCCGTCGATCCAGCCACCCGCGTAGCCGGCGAGCAGCCCGAGCGGCAGGCCGAGGGACACGGCCAGCGCCACCGAGACGAGGCCGGCGCCGAGCGAGGCCCGGGCGCCGAAGATGATCCGCGAGAGCACGTCGCGCCCGACCTCGTCGCCGCCGAACGGGTGCGCGAGACTCGGCGCGCCGCGGACGTTGCCCCAGTCGGTGGCGGTGGGGTCGTAGGGGGCGATCCACGGCGCGAAGACCGCCATCAGGATCAGCAGGCCGACGATGACCAGCCCCGCGACGGCGCTCTTCCGGGCGCGCAGGCGCCGCCAGAAGGCCGCGAGCGTGCCGGGCTCCTGGATGAGGGCCGGGGCTCCGGCGGGGGCGGCGAGGCCGGTGGCTTCGGCGATCGGGGTGCCGGTGCTCATCGGACCCTCGCGAAGCTTGCGCCGATGATCACGCTCCGCACACGCTGCTGTCCGGCACAGGCCACGATGGTTGCGGGCCGGCCTGTGCGAGATGCGACGCGCCCCCTCTCCCGTGCGGGAGAGGGTTGGGGTGAGGGGTGAGACCTCTCCGGAAAATTCTCGACCCTCACCCTGTCCCTCTCCCGCACGGGAGAGGGGACCCGCGCTTTACTCTGTGCCCTCAATGGCAACTTGCGAAGTCGCGACCTTGAGGAATGCGAGAGGGCGTCGCGCTCGAACATCGCCATCATGCCCGCCTCAGCTTCGGGTTCACGGCCGCCGAGAGCAGGTCGGCGGCGAGGTTGAGGGCGATGTAGGTGGCGGCCGTGCAGATCACGACGCCCTGCACGGTGGCGAAATCCCGGTTGAACACGGCATCGACCATCAGTTTCCCGAAACCCGGCACGGAGAAGACCTGCTCGGTGAGCACCGCCCCGGACAGGAGCTGCCCGAACTCGAGGGCCCCCAGGGTGATGATCGGGATCGCGGCGTTGGGGAGCGCGTGCCGCAGGGTCACCCGCAGCGGCGAGACCCCCTTGGCGCGCGCCGTGCGGACGTAATCGGAGCCGAGCACGCCCAGCATCGCCGCCCGGGTGTGGCGCATCATCACCGCCGCGATGGCGTTGCCGAGCACGAAGGCCGGCATCACCATGGCGGCGAGGTTTTCGGAGAGGCTCTCGAAGGGCGAGACGTAGCCCGAGGCCGGCAGCCAGCCGAGCTCCACCGAGAACAGCAGGATCAGCAGGATCCCGAGCCAGAAATTCGGCACCGACAGGCCCCAGAGCGCCACCCCGTTGGCGATCGTGTCGGCGGCCTGCCCGCGCTTGACCGCCGAGAGCACCCCCATCGGCACGCCGATGGCCAGCGCCACCAGCATGGCGAGGCAGGCGAGTTCGAGCGTCACCGGCAGCTTCTCGACGATCAGCTCCGAGACCGGCTTCTGCAGCCGGATCGACTCGCCGAGATCGCCCCGCAGCACCCCGCCGGCCCAGTAGGCGTAGCGCACCGGCAGGGGCTCATCGAGGTGGTACTTCTCGCGGATGAAGGCGATCACCTGCGGGTCGCGCTCCTCGCCGGTGAGCGCGGTGGCGACGTCGCCCGGCAGCAATTGCTGCAGGGCGAAGATGATCATCGAGGCGAGGATCAGCGTCGGGACCGCCAGGGCGAGGCGTCGGGTCAGGAAGCGAAGCATCGGAACCGCGGCGTCAGTTGAGCTTCAAGCCGGTGAAACGCACGAGGCCGTCCGGATAGGGCACGAAGCCCGTGAGCTTCTGGCTGTAGGCCCAGAGCAGCTTGCGGTGCAGGATGTAGATGCCCGGCCGGTCCTTCAGGACCTGATCGGCCAGAGCCTTCCAGGCGGCCTTGCGCTTGGCCGGGTCGACGGCGCCGCGCTCGGCCTGGAGGGCCGCGTCGGCCTCCGGGCTGCAGTACTTCGGATAGTTCAGCGCCGCCTTGCAGAACAGGAAGCTGAACGTGTTGCCGTCCGGGTCCGAGCGGCCACTCCAGGAATAGAGCTGCGCCTCGTAATTGCCCTTGTCGGCGGCATCCAGCGCGGTGGTGAAGTCCACGGCCTGGATCTTCACGTCGAAGCCCGCCTCCTTGGTCATCGCCTGGATCACCTGCCCGACCTGGGGTGACTCGCTGTTGGCGTAGACGGTGAGCGTGATCTGCGGGTTCGGCTTGCCGGCCTCGGCGAGCAGGGCCTTGGCCTTGGCGACATCCCGCTTCGGGATCGGGTACTCGGCCACGTAGTTCGGGTTCTTCGGGTTGACCCACTGGTTCCCGGCCAGGAACTCGCCGTTATAGACGACCTGATTGATGGCGTTCCGGTCGATGGCCGCCTCGAAGGCGGCACGCACCTTCGGGTCGGAGACCGGCGAGCCGGCCTTGTTGGGGTTGAACAGGATCTCCTGGAAGCCGAGCTCGTAAGTGGAATCGAGCTTCAGCTTGGCGTCGCGCTTCACCTGCGGCACGTCGGTGGGGGCGAGGCGCTCCAGCAGGTCAAGCTGCCCGGCCCGCAGGTTGGTGAGCCGCACGGTGGCGTCGGGGATCGGCCGGAACTCGATGCGCTCGATGTGGATGGCGTCCTTGTTCCAGTAGTCGGGGAAGCGCTCGACCACGATCCGGTCCTGCGGCACCCGCTCGACGAACCGGTAGGGGCCGGCGCAGACCGGCGCGGTGGCGAACTTGTCGCCGAGCCGCTCGGCGGCCTTGGGCGAGACCATCATGCCGGCCCGGTCGGTGAACTGCGCGAGCAGCGGCGCGAAAGGCTGCTTCAGGTTGATCCGGAAGGTCAGGTCATCGACCACATCCACCGAGTCGATCGGCGCGATCTCCGAGCGGCGCTGCGAGCCCGGCATCTTCATGTGGCGCTCGATCGAGAACTTGGCCGCCGCGGCGTCGAGCTTCTCGCCGTCGTGGAACAGGACGCCCGGGCGCAGATGCATGGTCAGCGCCTTCTCGTCGGGGGAGAGCTCCCAGGAGGTCGCGAGCTGCGGCACCGGCTTCAGGTCGGGCCCGATATCCACGAGCTTATCGCAGAGCGCCGCGAACACCATCCGGCTCGCGAAGGTGCGGGCGAGGGTCGGGTCGAGGGCGTCCGGATCCTCCATCATACCGTAGCGCAGGGGCTGCGCGGCGGCGGGGCTGGCGAAGGCGATCCCTGCGAGGAGGCAGGCGGCAAGACGCAACATGAGACCGGTCCGGATGCTGGCGCAGGTGGCGGGACGGGATCGGCTGCCACCGACCCGGGAGACGGCGGACACTGTTGCGCACCGCCTTGGCATGCACAATCCCACGCAGCATCCATGCCAGGCCGGCGGAGGGCCTTTTGTATACGCGCGATCGCTCCGCTTCGGCCGCCCGGCGGCCCGCAGGTGACCCCGAGCGCGATCGCGCGCACTTGGCTGTCGAAGATCACCCGCCGACAGGGCAGATCATGGGATGCCCGGACGGATCCGGGGATAAGATCAATTTTAAGTAAGTTCTGAAGATCCCGGCAGGTTCATCTGGCGCACAACGCAGCCATCTCTCGGATGCGGCGTTGAAGGGCATGAATGGCCAACGGCATCACGTCATCTTACCTGCCCTGTGCTGGAACCAGCGCCGCCGGGATTTCTACGCCGTCACCATGGATGTCTCGACGGAGGGGATCCGCTTCCGGTCCTCGTCCCGGCTGGTCCCGGGTGAGGATCTCACCTGCAGCATTCGCCATATCGGCCTTCTCGAGGCGCGAATTGACCGGGCGGTCGGTCAGTAATTCGTGGTCTCGGTCCAGGGCGGGCGGGCTGCGCTGACGGGCTTGGCCCGCCAGTTCGTCACCCTGGCGCGGGCCCAGGACCTGCGTCCGGAACCGCTGCGGGTCCATCATCGCATCGTGCCGAAGCAGAAGGTCGTCCAGGTCACCCTCGAAGGCGGCCACGCCGTCTCGGGTCACGTGCTCAACATCTCGGCGTCCGGCGTCGCCCTGCTGGTCGAGCCGTCGCTGGAACTCGGCACCGTGATCCAGGTCGG
>CAXDNE010000149.1:0-18017 GCA_963990595.1 uncultured Methylobacterium sp. | reverse complement strand
CTACACTATCCTCTTCGTCGGCAGCGTCAGATGTGTATAAGAGACAGCGCGGGGAGGATGCATCTCCAGTCTGAACCCGGTCCCGCCTTTGCCCGATTCACCCCCAAGCGCGGGGAGGACACACCGGCCTGCCGCCAAACGTCGAGTGCGCGCACGGTTCACCCCCGCGCGCGGGGAAGACAGTCGCCGACCGGGCCCTTGCGCGGGTCCAGGCCCGGTTCACCCCCGCGCGCGGGGAAGACAGACGGCAAAGGCCATATCGAGCGCCAGAAAGCTCGGTTCACCCCCGCGATTGGGGAAGACAGGGTCCGCTGGCGATGACGTCCTGCGGGCTCGCCGGTTCACCCCCGCGCGTGGGGAAGACAGACAAACGGCATCAGTCACAGAGGACACGCCGGCGGTTCACCCCCGCGCGTGGGGAAGACAGACCGCTGGGCCAGCGCAGCAGGACTGATCTAGGTTGACCCCCGCGCCCGGGGAGGACACCACTCAGCGTTGATAAGGAGAATGCTCGACGCCGGTTCACCCCCGCGCGCGGGGAGGACACGCCGAACCCGATCCGCACGACGAGCTGCGCGCCGGTTCACCCCCGCGCGGGGAGGACACACGGAGGATATCGTCCGCCGACACTTCTTCGACGGTTCACCCGCGCGCGCGGAAACAACGCTTGGGCCACGTTCGAAGCCACAGGACTGCGCGGTGTACCCGCACGCGCGGGGGAAGACAGATCCCGTCAGACACCGAAATCCTTCCGTCGCGCGGTTCACCCCCGCGCACGGGGAGGACGGGCATCGACCTCTGGAACGATAGCGTGAAGATGCGGCTCACCCCCGCGCGGGGAGGACATCTCGGACCGGTCGTGATGTGGCACCTAGCCCCGGGTTCACCCCGCGCGGGGAGGACGGGATCTTGAGCTGCGATCTGGCGATCGAGTAATCGGTTCACCCGCGCCCGCGGGATGGATGTTCGCAAATTCGACCGATCGGACAACCACGGCGCAAGGTGCGCTCGCGCCGTGCAGGAAGGAACCGACCGAGGCGCTGCACTCGATCATCGCTTGGTTCCCTTTATGAAGGGATGGTGGCCGATCGTCGTTTTCGAGCCCAAGTGCGAAGTCGGTTTACCCACGCGAAAGAGCGGAGAGCAAACGCACCGTGTTGCTTATCAAAGATGCGGGCGGCTCAATCCCCGAGCCGGGGAGGACACCAAGGGCGAGAGCCTAGACGACGTGCTCGCCGCAGGTTCACCCGCATGCGCGGAGAGCACACAAGATTGGCGGGCTGATCCTTCCCAACCTCGCAGGTTCACCCCACGCGCGTGGGGAGGATAGTATCTCGGGGCGGCCACGGACGCGCGGGAGATCGGTTCACGCCCGCACGAGGGCAGTAGTGCGCCATCGCCATGATGGGTGGGCTGGCGGTTCACCTCCGCATGTGGGGGAATTTGCGCCGCACTCCGTACTGCGGTGGTTCTGAACGGGTCACCCCCGCGCTGAGGAAGGATAGCTTGCTAGCCGCGCCTTCGAAGCTGCCAGGGCCGGCTCCCCCTGCGCGGGAAGGACAGTGCTGGTGCTGCCTACACCGGTGCCGGCCGCCGGGTTCACCCCGGGTTGGGATGGTCACGAGATCAGTCTGCCGGCGCTGCCGCCCGGACCGGTCCGTACCCGCTCGCGGGATTGGCTATCGGCTATACGCTGATGACGATCAAGCAAGGTTCACCCCCGTGTGCGGGGAGGGCGGTGTCGGGGCCAATACCGCAGCCTCACTCCTGCCAGGTTTACCCCCGCGCGCGGGGAAGACAGCGGACCAGCTCCTAGGTCGTCGTCGTGATAGGCGGTTTACCCCCGCGCGCGGGGAAGACAGTAGAGGGTCCGCCCGACGGCGAACCACCGCTTCGGTTCACCCCCGCGCGCGGGGACGACAGGCGTGCAGCCTGGGCTGCATCAATGGCAGAGGCGGTTCACCCCCGCGCGTGGGGACGACAGAGCAAATGAGGCACATGCCAGTCAACATCCACAGACCGGCCCCGCGGGAAGGACAGGCATCGCACGCGGTCCTCATGACGCCATCCGACGGTTCGCCCACGTGCGTGGGACAAGGACAGAACGTCTGACCGGGGAATGGCCAAGGTTCACCATTACCTGCGGGGAGGATAGCAGGTTCCGGCGGCCGAGGTTGGGACTAAAACGGTTCCCCCGCATACGAGGGGAGGATGAACACTGCTGCGACGCCTCGGCGACCAGCGATAGGGTTCATCTCCGTATGGGGAAGATAGAGTCCAGACCTTCGCGGCCAGATGATTGAGGCCGGCTCACACAGTTCGTCCCCGAACATGGGAGGATGGCACTCGACCTAGTGCATTTTGCAAGCTTCGTTCGGACAACCCCCGCTTGGGGATGACAAGTTCTCTACCTGCAAGCGATGGCGCAAGCTCTTGGTTCACCCCCGTGCGGGAAAGAAAAATCCTTAGGAATATCGTGCCCACCCACTAGGACGCCCCACGCGGAGCAGGTGGAGTTAGGCATTGCGACGTTCCGTAGGACGATGGGTTCACCCTCGCGCGTGGAGCATAGATCGCGGCCATCCTCGCTTTGGGTGTCTGCTACGGGTTCAGCCCCGGGCGAGGGGAGGACACGAGCACCATCCGACGGGCGGCATCCCGTATCACGGTTTACCCCCGCATATGTGGGGAGGACACGGGGTCAGGCTAAGCATCGGGACGCTGCGCCAGGGTTCACCCCCGCGCGCGGGGAGGACACCATGTGAAGGGCTTGCGCGAACCTTTCTCCGACGGTTCACCCGCGTGCGGGGAGGACACTTTTCCTCCGAATGCATCAGCCACAGAGCTTTCGGTTCACCCGCGCGCGCGGGGAGGACACGAGATCGGCATCGCCCCCGCGGTCCGGGAATACGGTTCACCCGCGCGCGCGGGGAGGACACTCCTCGTAGAACGGGCAGACTTTTTCTTCGCCCGGTTCACCCCCGCGCGCGGGGAGGACACTGCCACCTCGTGTCTGCCATCCTGGTATGTGCCGGTTTACCCGCGCGCGGGGAGGACACCTGGAGCCGCTAAGAGCGCCTAACAGAACGGGCACGGATCGGGCTGGCGGGCGTTGGTGGTGATGGCTCGCCCGCTTCTGCCCGATGATCTCTGGACCGAGATTGCGCCGCTTCTGCCGCCGCCCCGCCCACGTCCAAAAGGCGGCAGACGGCCGATCGAGAACCGAGCCGCGTTGACCGGCATTCTGTTCGTGCTGCGCTCAGGCGTTCCGTGGGAGATGCTGCCAGCGGAGATGGGCTGCGGCTGCGGGATGAGTTGCTGGCGGCGCCTGCGCGACTGGCAGGCGGCCGGCGTATGGGCCCGCCTGCATCAGGTGCTCTTGGAGCGCCTGCACGGGGCGGGTCAGATCGACTGGAGCCGAGCGAGCCTGGATAGCGCCTCTGTCCCGGCCAAAAAAGGGGCTCTGCCACCGGCTCGAACCCGACGGACCGGGGCAAGGCGGGCACGAAGCGCCACCTCGTCACCGACGCGCGCGGTACGCCGCTCGGCGTCTGCCTGAGTGGGGCCAACCGGCACGACAGCGTGATGATGGCACCGACCCTCGATGCCATCCCACCCGTGCGCAACGGTCGGCGGGGCCGGCCGCGACACCGCCCGGACAAACTGCACGCCGACAAAGCCTACGACGCCAGACCGCGCCGACATGAGTGTCGAGCGCGTGGGATTGTGCCGCGCATCGCACGCCGCGGCATCGAGAGCAGCGAGAGGCTGGGCCGGCACCGGTGGGTGGTGGAGCGCACGCACGCTTGGTTCAACCGCTTCCGTCGGCTGCCAGTGCGCTACGAGCGACGTGCAGACATTTACGAAGCCTTCACCAGCCTTGCTGCCAGCCTCATCACACTCAACCAGATCAAACGGTTCTGTTAGGCGCTCTAAGTCGCGCCTGGCAGGCCGCCGGTTCACCCCCGCGCGCGGGGAGGCCTACCCCAAGCAGGTATTGAAAGTTCGAACGATGCACGAGGCACGAGTTCGGTATCCGCCAAGGCGGGGAAACATGGATCCGACTTGTCAAAGAGCGCTTCCGCTGCCTTAGACGGCGAATTCGAAGATCGAGCAGGCCGATTGCGAGGTGCCGGTCAGATCGCTCCGACGAGGAGCGAGCACCGACACGAGGTCGAACTGGCCGCCGTAGGGAGGTTCGATCCGTCCCGGCAGTCCGTCCGCCTCGTCGAGCCCGTACCTCCCGGCGCAGGACGCCGGCAGGTTCCGGATCGGACGCCCGGAAGCGACCACGCCGCAGAAGTCGGGCTGAGCGTCGCTGTCGTGCGCGCGCCACTCGTCCACCTGCCCCCAGCCGGTGGTGTGCATGCGCCCTACGGATCGGATCTCCGAGAGCAGATCGATCATCGCGTCAGGATCGCCCAGGGCCTGCCAGACGAGGGACCGGACGCCGGTCGCCACGTCGAAGTCGCGCGTGACGCCCCGATAGGGCGAGAGTCCGTCGATGACGTCCTCCCTGTATTTGCGCGGCTGCTTCTCGGCGCCGGGCGGCGGAGCGTAGAGTTCTCCGTGCCTCGACTTCATGTCCAGCCGCGCGACCCGGTTGGTACGGACGTGGCCGACCCCTCCCAGCTCGTCGGAGATCAGGAAGGACGCGGAGCAGCGGTGGAACCCGTCTGCCCACGCGACGCAGTCGAGCGGCCGACCTCGGCTCTCCGGCCCGAACCGCTTCTCGCGGGCTGCCAGGAGCAATCCGTCCAGGTGGATCGGGTCGGTCATCGAGATCGGCGTGCGGAGCACAGCCTCGACGACGACGGGACGAAAAGCGACAGTCATCGGCGGCCTCCTACCGCGCGGCGCCGGCGGGGCGCCACGGCCGTTTCGGGTACGAAGATCTCCGCCTGCTCGAGCACGCTGCGGAAGCGCGCGGGCACGCACTGCTGATAGAGGTTTCGGGCGTTCCGCGCCGGCACGAGCATCTCGCGACGCTGGACCGAGGCCGGCAGACCGAAGCGCGGATCGAGGATCCAGATCTCCGCGACGTCGTCCGCGGTCCTGATGGCCCGTCCGATGGCCTGCTTGAACCGCCGCATCATGCGCACGACGTCCGAACTGGCACGAGGCCCGTTCTCGGTGTTCCAGACGAGGGGGAGCCCGAAGGCATCCTCGGGGGGCGAGAATGGCAGCCGGGGGATCACCAGGCGGCCGACGAGGCCGGCCGGGTCGAAGCCCTCGCCCGCGCCCGGCGTGATCAGGATGGCGTCCTCGACCTCGCGGAACCGAGCCAGCACGTCCGAGAGGGACTGGCCCCTGCGGCGGACGATCAGCCTGTTCGAGAGCCGCGCGGGCAGGGCTGCCACGATGATGTCCGTGTCGTGCCAGCTGGTCGTGACGACGAACACCCTTCGGCGCCCGGATACCGGCGGCCGGTCGGCGGCCTCCGCGACGCACGCCGCTCGATGCATCGCGAATTCGTTCTCGTCGAGCTCGGGTTCGGCGTCCTCGTCCTCTCCGACCCTGCGGACCGGCATCGGCGCCGACGGGTGTGCGAGGACGAACCGTTCGACGGTGCCGTACCGGCGGGGCGCGTGCTGACCCGACAGGTCCTCCTGGAGGCGGCCGGGCGTCCAATTCAGACCCACCATGTGGGACATGTCGGCGAGGCGCTCCACGCCCCTGAGACCCGGCTGGGACAGGGTGGCGCTGGTGAAGACGGTCGCCGGCGTGATGGCTGAGGCTTCCTGGTCGTCCGGAGCGTTCCAAAGCCGCTGCACGATACGGGCCCCGTACTTCGCGGCGACGAGCACGGACGGGAACCCGAGGATCGGGGAGAAGCTCAGGAACGTGCGTCCCAGAGCCTTATCGGGTTCGGTGGCGGAGGAGACGAAGTTGGCGTGGATCCCGGCGCGGGCCGCGACGTCGTCTGCTACGGACACGAGCGCCGGGATGCGCGTGGCCCGGAGGGCGGCCGCAGCCTTCGTCGCCGCCTTGGCCGAGGCCGCGAGCTGCGCGAGCCAGGGCTCGTCCCCCTTCACGGGAACTTGGCCGGCCGGCCGGGAGACCGCCTGTCGGCGGGCCTCGCGCGCCTCGGCGCAGAAGGCGTGGAGGGGGCGCAGGGTTTCGCCCAGATCGAGCGCCAACGAAGCCAGCCGGAGCCGGGTGTCCGGATCGAGCGGGAGGTCCTTTCGGGCGACGGCTTCGTGGATGGCGAGGCGCGACCGATCCAGGTCGGCGATCGATCCGCGGCGCTCGAGGACGTTGCGGGCGGCATCCTCAAGCCGATCCGCCTCGTCGACCAGTACGCCGGCGATGGGCCGTTCCGCGCCGAAGCCGTCGCGGATGCGCAGACCGATGATGAGGGCAGCCTGGGTGAGGACGAGGCAGTCCGCGTCGTGCGCCGCGGCACGATAGGCCTCGTAGGCGAGGTGCTCCTCCTGCGGGCATTTCGCATCGAGACCCCACTGGTCCAGATCGTCCATCGGGACGGCGTCGGCCAGTTCGGGATGCTCCCGGCGCCATGCGTCGATGGTTCCGGCGATCCGTGCGACCGCCGCGACCGGGGCCGACCTGAACTCCTGCGAGCTCGCACGCGTCCACTTCGCGATGGAGCGGAGGGCGAAGACCGCGGCCTGACGGTCGTCGTCGCAGGCGAGGCGGTCGGCGAAGGCCTCCGCGCGCGACGGGCTCGCGAAATGCGTCCGGGCCATCAGCGGCGCTACGACGAGACGACGCCCGGTCATCCGTTCGACGACGTCCAGCGCGTGGGGCGCCTCGCGATCCACGATCGTCGACCGCAGGTCGATGCGGTAGGTCGCGATCAGCACGCGCCCGCCCGTCGCAGCCGCGTGCAGCAGGGCGGCGGCCAGATAGGCGCGCGTCTTGCCGGTCCCGGTCTCCGCTTCGGGCATCGAGACGATGCCGGGCGTCCCGACGGACCGCGTCAGCGTGCGGGCCACGTCGCAGGCGTACGCGATCTGCTCGGGAGAGACGACGTGCGCCACGCCGAGAGCGAGGTAGTGGCCGCCTTCGCCGAGGGCCTCCTCGACGAAGGGCTTCGGGTCGGCCAGCCAAGCCGTGCGGTCGAACTTCATCACGCGGCCTCGTCCACCGCCTGATCCGCACCGGCGGTCTCGTCGGCCGTGGCGGGCGCGAACGCGTCGAACATGACGTCGATGCCGTGAGCCACCGGATCGGCCATGACGGCGTCGAAGGCCGCGCGCGCCCGGTCGAGCAGCGGATCCGACGGAACCTCGAATTTGAACGCTCCGAGGATCAGACGACCCGGGGCCGACCAGGGCTTGCCCTTCGCCTCCCGGATCCTGACGTCGTAGCTCGCCTCGAAGGCGCCGTGGCCGGCGCTCCGGCCGCCGCCCAGGCGGCAGTCTTCGGACATCTCCTCCAGCGTCGCCAGCAGCAGGCCGACCTCGACGTCGGAGACCTCATGTCCGCAGAGGACGAGCGCGTGGTCCATGACGGTGCCGGCGGCGATCGCCTTGCGGGTCGACAGCGGCCGCCCGACGGTCTCGCCGACGTCCTGCCCGGTCCGCAGGGCCGCGATCTGAGCATCGAGACCGGCGTCCTCGCGTGCGAGCTCCTCGATCTGCTGGGCGTCGCCCGGCTCGGCGACGTCCTTGGAGCGGATCTTCGCGATCTGACGCTTGATCGCCGTCCGCCTTCCCCGGATCTCCGAGACCTCCTTGGTCGTGCCCTGGTAGGCGAAGTACTTGGCCTGCTCGTTCGGCGTGAGGGCTTCGAACAGGGCGGGATCGACCGTCGTCGGGTCGCGCCGCGCGGCCGCGCCGATCTCGGCGACGCAGTCGTCGACGCGCGGGATCGCCCACTGGACCTGCAGGTGCGCCGACAGCCACATGGGTTCGGCCAGACCGAAGAGACTGACGATCGGGTTCGCCTTCCGGAGCGAGCGCACCTTCAGGATGTCGACCGGATCCTGCTTGGCCCGGCCCTTAACGCCGCCGATCATGTTCCGGTACATCGGTTGGATGCGGTCGTACCGCGCCCCGAGGCGTCCCAGCACCGCCCGATTGGACGCGGCGCGCAGCGCGCCCTTGATGGTCTCGCCGGCGATGACCGGCCGCTTCGTCGCGGAACCGGCCTCCATGACGCGCTGGAGGACCACGCCCTTGTCGCGGTCGTGCACGTCGGCCCGGCTCACCGAGATCGGCGTCCTGGCGGTGATCGTTCCTTCGAGGCGGATGTCCATGGATGTCGTCTCCTTCACTGAGCCTGGGCCGCCGCTTCGGCGGCGGCCTTTTCCACGATCGAGAAGAGCAGCGAGCTCCGTTCCGGCACGGCGTCGAGATCGTCCGCGCTGACCATGCCGTCGGACCGCATCTCCTCGAGGAGCTTCCGGTCGGCATCGCCCAGGCCGCCCTCCGAAAGCCGTTCCTTGAGGCTGGCGAGGGCGGCGAAGCGCTTCGGTCCAAGTCTGGTCGCGAGAGCCGCGGTGGCCGGTATCCGGGTCAGGTCGACGGTCGAGACCGCCGAGGTGCCGCACCATGCAGCCCTGGCGGGCGAGCGCGAGATAGCCAACGGCGGGATCTTGTTGTCGAAGGCCACGAGGAGGAACGGTGCTTTCGGCGGACGACGTCCGAGTTCGGCCAGGAATCTGCCCGTGCTGCCGGGCACGACCGGCACCACCGTCATGTCGGCAGGTAGCGGACGACTGGGCACGACGTTCGTCGCCACGAAGCATCGGTCGGGTTCGATCAGAACCACGCAGCCGACGTTCGTCAGAGCGGCCTTGCCCGCCGGCACCGGCGCCGCCGGATCGAATGCGATCGGCTTGCCGGGTTCGGACTTGCCGCGCTTCGAGCCAGCCGACCGGACGGGCGCGCAGGTCGGACCCGCCGACCCCTTCACCGCCACGCTCAGATCGATCCCGCAGATGACGCACGTGCCCGAGGTGTCGCCCGCCTCCGTCTTCTCGAAGTAGCGGCCGACCCGCTCGTGGAAGAGCCGCCACTCGGGCGAGCCGCAGGGGGAAAGAGCGGCCGTCTTCGCTTCGAGGCCCTTAGAGGACGGCATCGCAGAGCTCCCGCGGCAGCATGCAGCCGTAGCCGAAGGCCTTCTGCCGGCCGAGGCCGGCGACCAGGGCGCGGTCGAAGGCGCGCGGATTGACGATCCGCACCTTCTGAAGGGCGTGGACGCGTGGGAACCGGATCCATTTCGGGGAGCCGCCCACGCCTTTGCGCAGGCCGCGATCCTGACTCGTCTCGACGAAGGTGGCCGGGCCGATCGGCAGGCAGCCGGTATCCGGCCGCGAGAACTGCGCCTTCAGCCAGTCCGCATAGACGACAAGGGCCCCGCGGGACTTGTCGACCTCGGCCACGTCCATCTCGCGGACACGCCCGCCCGGCAGCTCGACCTTCTGGGTCGGAGCGACGATCAGATCCAGGAGGACCTCGTCGCCCTTTCGGGCCTCGTAGGGGACGAACCCGACCTCGATGTCGGACGCGAACTTCGACTTCGGTACCGGAACGCCCTGCTCCGCGTCGATCCAGCCGACGATGCGGACCTTTCCGCCGCCCTCCTCGGCGATCCGCCACGGCTTGATCGCGTCCCGGCCGTAGGTCTCGCCCACGATCGTCTTGACGACGTAGCCCATGTCGTCGGCCGTCGAAGGAGCGGCTTCGCGCGCCGTGGCGACCGCGAGCTCCAGTGGGAAGGTCATGTTGGCGACGGTCGGCACCGGCCTCTCCGAAGGAATGAACACCTGCTCCTTCGTTGGTAGGTGCGTCCATCAAGCCTGTCAACGGACCTCATTCCTTCGCGCACAGGTCGGGCACCGTCGGGTGGCCTGTGGCGGTCAGCGTGCCGGCTCGATGGCGGTGGCGCTTCTCAGGAAAATGGTTGCGAACCATCCGTTCACCAAAGAAGCGGAGGCTTTAAGGAGTCCAGAGATCCGTCGATTTGTAGCTTTCTAGGCGAGGCAAATCTTCAGCATTGCAGCCGAGGATAGCCCATCGAATTCACCCGGGTTCACCATGAAGCCGCTCGCGATCTTCGTACTTGGTCTATCTGCGTTCCTCTCGGGGCAAGTGGGTGCGAAAGCCGACGAGGCCTGCAATCCGGTCGACATCGCTTCCGTGGAGCCGACTTCGCTTCCGGGCCGCAAGGCATGGATCTGGGCCGAGAACGTCGGGACGATGGTCAAGAACGCAAAGGGCTTCGCCTCCGCGCCGACGGTGAAGCAGAACGGGCCCATCAGCTGGTACACCGACGAGGGCGATACGATCGCCTACGGCGAACAGGCCGAGATCGTGAAGTACGAGCCGAGCCTTGACGGTTGGGAGGCACGTGCAACCGTCAAGCTGCAGGACGGTCGTCAGGTCGTGGTTCCGGGCCCTACCGTTCACCTCTACGAGTTCTGGCATTGTACTGCGCGCCAGCTGCTCGAAGTACGCCGCGTCCCTACCAAGGACGGAAAATATCCGTTCAACGAGACCGCGCAATGGGCTCGCGGCGTCTGGGTGCGTCTCGTCGACAAGGCCACCCCCGTTGAGCAGGACCGCCGCTGGCTGGACCCGACCGCGGTGGCGAAGATCGACCTGATGCACTGCAACCAGGTATGGGGATCGATCCAGAGTGCGCCTGCCGGGCAGTACGATCTTTCGTGCGTAGCCGTCACGCCAAGGGGCTGGGGCCCAGGCATATCCCTCGATCCCAAGGCGGTCGAGACGGTCTCGCCGACCTCGATGAAGATCCTCCTCGGCTCCTGAGCGGCCTGGACTACGAAGGCACCGATCGATGAAGTCCCTTCTCGCCGCGGCGCTCCTTGCCGCCACCATGTCGACCGTCGCTCATGCCGGCGAGTGCAGGCCCTTCGACGGGGCCAAGACGCCTCCGGCGCAGCGGGCCGGAATGACGGCCTGGATCTTCGATCCCGTGAACACCAAACCATTCGCGGCGCCCGCCGAATGGCCGAAGGCGGACCTGTTCACGGCCGTGGGCCCGGGCAACTTCGCCTCGGACTCCAAACTAGGACGGCTGGACTACGGGCAGCAGGTCGAGATCGTGGAATGGCAGCAGGGAAACTTTTTTGACGGCATCTATAAGGTCAAGCTCCCCGACGGCACGTCCCGGTTCGTGAAGTCGCAGGCCGTCCAGTTCTTCGAATTCTGGAACTGTCCGGCGGCGACGCTTCTCGAGAAGCGTCCATCGGGCATCTCCGGCGTCGGCGACGTCCAGACCCTGCGCTCGACGTGGGTCAGGATCTCGAACCCGAAGGCCACGGCGGTCGACGACCGGCGTCAGTGGGTGCCGGAGGAGAAGCTCGCCGGATACTCCTTCGCGATCTGCGACTACTACGAACCTAACATCAAGAAATTCTATTCGTGGCAGGAGCCTCTCCGATGCATGGGCTTCTCGCCGGATCACCATGGCGGCAAATCGTTCTACATCGAACCCTCCGCCGTGGAGACGATATCACCGACCTCAATGAAGATCCTATTCGCATCCTGATGGTAGCCGCCGGCATGCGTTGCACGTTCTCTTGCACGCTGCTCGCAGTAGCGGCGATTGCAGCCGCGGATCCTGCGTTGGCGGAAGGGTGCAGCCCCGTCGACACGCGTTCGGTGGACCCGGTGGCGGCGGCCGGGCGGAAGGGCTGGATCTACGAGGACGCCGGCGCCATCGCGCGCCGCCCGCCGTCGCAGTGGGCGAGCGCCTCGACCAGCCGGGAGATCGGGCCGGGCAGGTTCGTGCTCGAGCCGCCCTCGCTGCCCTACGGCCAGCCGGTGACGATCGTCCGGTTCGAGCGTGGGCTCACCATGGGGGGCGAGTACATCGTACGGCTTCCCGACGGAGCAACCCGACGCGTCGACAGGCGGGTCGTCAAATTCCACGAATTCTGGCGGTGCCGGCCCGAGGTCCTGCTGGACACGACGCGGGGCAGCCGGTTCCCCAGTCTCGAGAACAAGCTCGTCCACGCCGTCTGGGCCACCGTCCGCAACCGCAAGGCCGTCGGTCTGGAGAGCTGGGGCGGGTGGACCCCGGAAGGTGAGATCGGGCGCATGGCCTTCCTGATCTGCGACTCCTTCGTGGCCGAGCGTCCCGAAAATCCCGCGTCGCGCTACGACGTACGCTGTCAGGGCTTCGAGCCGGGAAAGTCGAAGGCGAAAAGCTACCAGCTCCGCCACGAGGATATCGAGACCGTCAGCCCGACGTCGATGCGGGTGCTCTTCGAGGGGTGAGAAGGCGGCGCGCGAATTCCGGAGACCGTGGATCCCGGTCGCGGGGATGCGTCGCCGATCCGCATCCGATGGGAACGAAACGCAAATAAGCGGATTTGTTCCTTTGCGCCGAAGCACTGGCTGCCTTAATCTGGTCGCGAAGGAACGACCGGACCCGTCATGCCGCTGCTTCGTCGCGCGATCGCGCTCACCCTGTCCGCGGTGATGGCCTTCGGCCAGCCGGCCGAAGTGCTGGCCGCGTCCTACGTGTTCCGCCAGCCGACCACGGCCGGCACGTTCCCGATCCCGACCATCACCAACAACGTCGTCGCGGCGCAGACCTACTACAAGGTCGACGGACGCAGCTACTCCATCTCCTGGCAGGGCACCGGCGGACGCTCGCCCTACCTGTTCGAGATGGTCGGAACGCCCCTGCCGCCGGGCTGCTCCACTCCTTTGCAGACCGGCTCGATCCTCTCCACGGCCTGTACCTTCGCGACGGATGGAAACACCTCCGGCGTCATCGTCCAGCTGACCGACGCCAACGGCATGGTCGTGCGCGACAACGCGCCGACCATCTACGTCTCCGCTCCTTCGCCCACGCTCGGCACCTACAGCTTCCCGTTCACCGGATCGGTCGGCACTCCCTACACCGGGTCGCTCCGCATCTCCGGCGGCCGCCAGCCCTTCAACGTGTCGCGGGCCACCGGCGACATGCCGCCCGGTCTGTCCCTCTCCACCCGTCAGGACATCAACACGGGCGTGTGGTCGGTGGTGCTGTCCGGCTCGCCGACCACGCCCGGTAGCTTCACCTTCGACATTCTCGTCACCGACGCCAACCAGAAGCAGGTGACCTCGTCCAAGGTCAACATCTCGGTCTCCTACGGGCCGGTCTCGCTGACCCTTCGCAGCTCGAAGAACCCGGGGGTGTTCAGCGCTGTCGCCGGCAAGCCCATCCAGAATGCGGGCGTGAACATCGTCGGCGGCACTCCGCCCGTGGTCCTGAGCCAGCTTTCGGGCTCGATGCCGCCGGGCGTCTCCCTCGCCCAGGACGGCCTGCTCGACGGCACGCCGACGACGCCCGGCACCTACTCGGGCATCCAGGTGAAGGCGGTCGACTCCAACGCAAGCCCGAAGTCCGCGACCTCGCCCACCTTCTCGGTGGTCGTAGCCACCGAACTCGTGGCCGTCATGCAGGGCGCGTCCGACGCCTACGTCCGCAACAGCCCGATCCCGACCATCTCGACCGCAGTCTCCGGCGGCACTGCGCCTTACACCTACGTGCTGAACGGGACGCTTCCCCCGGGCCTCTCCTTCTCGAAGACATCCGGCCAGATCACCGGGACGCCGACCGTGGCCGGCCAGTTCGGTGGCCTGTCGGTCACCGCCACCGACACCAACGGCTACGTCGCCGATACCTCGCCGTTCGCAATCAATGTTGCAGACCCCCTGGTGATCTCCGGCACGCCACCGCGCGGCGTTGCCGGCTCCGCCTACACCTTCACCTTCGGCGCGGCCGGCGGCCAGCAGCCCTACAGCTTCTCGCTCGCCCAGGGCACGCTGCCGTTCGGCCTGGAGCTGTCGAGCTCCGGCACGATCTCCGGCACGCCGTTCGTCGCAGGCACGACGACGAACCTCGTGGTGCGCGTCACCGACGCAAACGGCACTACGAAGGACACCGCCCCCTTTTCGATCACGCTGGCCGACCAGCTGACCGTCGCCAGCGGTCCCGCAGGATCCGCCACCACCGGCACGGGATACTCCTCGGCCTTTGCGGCGGCCGGCGGCACCGCACCCTATTCCTTCGCGCTTGTTGCCGGCTCGCTGCCGCCCGGCCTGTCGCTGGCCACCTCCGGCGCCATCTCCGGCACGCCGACCGCGGCCGGCAGCTACGGCCCGTTCAGCGTGCGCGTCGTGGACGCGGACGGCACCATCGCCACCGCGGATGCGACCATCGTCGTCTCGAGCCCGCTCACCATCGCCGGGGCCGCACCGGGCGGCATGGTCGGAGCCGACTACTCGAGCGCCTTCACTGCGGCGGGCGGAAGCGCGCCCTACAGCTACGACATCGCCGCCGGCGCGCTGCCGGACGGGCTCTCGCTCGACGGTTCGACGGGTCGGATCTCCGGAAAGCCGACCAAGGCGGGCACGTTCTCCGGCATCACGGTCCGGGCTACCGACGCATCCGGCCGGAGAGCCCAGACCACTGTCTCCATCGCCATCGCGGCGCCGCTGCGCATCGCAGGCACGCCGGCCGATACGGGCACCATCGGGCAGACCTACTCCGCCTCCTTCGGGGCGTCCGGAGGCACCGCCCCGTACGCCTTTTCGCTGGCCTCCGGCACGCTTCCGGCCGGGTTGAACCTCTCGCCGACCTCCGGCGCCATCTCCGGCACACCGACCGCCGCCGGTCTCGCCGAGGGCCTGACCGTCAAGGTGACCGACGCCGCCGGCCGCACGGCCGTGTCCGACGCCTTCCGCATCGCCGTCACCGAGGTCCTGGCGGTCTCGGGATCGGCCTCGAGCTCGGCCATCGCCGGGCAGACCTACTCGGCCCAGTTCAGCGCCTCGGGCGGCACGGGCCCCTACGCCTGGACCCTCGCCTCCGGAACGCTGCCGCCGGGCCTCTCGCTCGAGGCCGCGTCCGGGCAGATCTCGGGCACGCCGACCGCTCTGGGGTCCTACGCGGGCCTGCAGGGCCGCGCGACCGACGCTGCGAGCCGCACCGCCCTGTCCGCGATCTTCGGCATCTCGGTCTCGTCCAGCCTGTCGATCGCCGGGAACCCCGCCGGCTTCGCCACCGTCGGCCAGCCCTACACCGCCGCCTTCACCGCATCCGGCGGCGTCGGGGCGAAGACCTTCTCCCTGGCGACCGGCCAGCTGCCGGCCGGCCTGACCTTCGATCCGGCCAGCGGCCTGATCTCGGGCACGCCGACGGCGAAGGGCATGTCGCCGGCCATCGCCGTGCGCGTGCGCGACGCCTCCAACTCGGCCGCCACCGCGCCGGCGTACGACCTGTACGTATCCGACCCGCTGGTCGTCTCGGGCATCCCCGGCGCAGACGCCACCGTCGGCTCGACCTACTCGGGCAACGCCACGGTCGCCGGCGGTCGCCCAGCCTACGCCTGGACGCTAGACGCCGGCACCCTGCCGCCCGGGCTGCAGCTGTCCTCCGTCACCGGCGTCATCGCCGGCACGCCGACCCAGGCGGGAACCGCCTCCGGCCTGCGCCTGCGCGCGACCGACGTCGACGGCCGCACCGGTACGACCGACACCTTCGCCATCTCGGTGGCCGCGCCCTTGACGGTCGCCGGCCAGACAAGTCCGGGGACGGTGGGGCAGACCTATTCCGCCCAGTTCACCGCCTCGGGTGGCCTGGGCCCGTACGGCTACCAGATCGTCGGCGCGGCGCTGCCCGCCGGCCTGAGCCTTGATGCCACCTCGGGCCAGATCGCAGGCACGCCGACGACGGCCGCCGCGGGCGGCACGATGCAGATCCGCGCGACCGACGCGAAGGGACGCACGGTCAGCACCGCGAGCTTCACCATCGACGTGCGCGATCCGCTGCGGCTCGTGCCGAGCAACATCGGGCCCGGCACGGTCGGACAGGCCTATTCGGCCGGCATGACGCCCGCCGGCGGGCGCGGTCCGTTCGTCCTGACCGTCGCGGAAGGTTCGCTGCCGCCGGGGCTCGTGATTGAGCGCACCACCGGCGCCATCGGCGGGACGCCGACGGTGGCCGGGAGCTACCCGGGCATCGTGATCGCCGCCGTCGACGCCGACGGCCGCACCGCGCGTTCGGAAGCCTTCGGCATCGATGTCGCGATCGGCCTCGCCGTGGCCGGCGTGCCGCCGCAGCCGGCCACGGTCGGCGTGCCCTACAGCTTCGCCTTCTCCGCCAGCGGCGGGCAGGCGCCGTACGCGTGGACGATCTCCGGCGGCAATCTGCCGGTCGGCCTCGGAATCGAGAGCAGCTCCGGTGCGATCGGCGGCACGCCGACCCGCGCGGGTTCGGTCACCGGCCTCTCCGCCGTCGTCGCCGATCGTGCACGCCGGACCGGTGCCTCCCAGCCCTTCACGATCGACGTGCGCGATCCGGTCTCGGTCTCGGGCGATCCGGCGCGCGTGGCCATCCTGGGCCAACCATATGCCGCCTCCTTCACCGCCACCGGCGGGCGAGGCCCGTACATCTTCGCCATGGTCGGGACGCTCCCGGCCGGTCTGACCTTGTCCACATCGACGGGTGCAATCTCCGGCACGCCGGCGACTGCGGGCGACGCCACCGACCTCCGCGTTCGTGCCACGGACGCCGACGGCCGCACCGCCACCTCGGCCGCCTTCTCCATCGCCACCTCGGCTCCCCTGGTCCTGGCAGGCGCACCCTCGGCATCGGGCGACGTGGGCGTCGCCTACTCGGCGGCGTTCGCGGCGTCCGGCGGCACCTCCCCCTACGTGTACTCCCTCTCGGCAGGCGCGCTGCCGACCGGACTTTCGCTCGATACGGCAACCGGCCGGATCAGCGGAACGCCGACCGCCGCCGGCACCGCCACGGGTCTGCAGGTCGCGGTCGTCGACGCAAACGGTACCCGTGTCGCGTCCCAGGTCTTCGCGATCGCGTTCGCCGATCCGCTCTCTGCAGCGGCCGACGTCGCCCGCGCGACCGTCGGGACGACCTACGCCGCCCGGATCGTCGCTTCGGGTGGCCGCCCCGCCTACGCCTACGCGCTCGCCTCCGGCACACTGCCGGGCGGCCTGTCGCTGGACACGGCCACCGGCCGGATCGGCGGTACGCCTGGCGCCGCCGGCACCAGCGGCGACCTTCAGGTTCGCGTCACCGATGCCGACGGCCGCATCGCCCTGACGCCCGCCTTCCGCATCATCGTGGACGGGCCGCTGGTCCTCGCGTCCATTCCAGCCCAGACCGCCACCATCGGCATCGCCTACGACTCCACCGCAGCAGCAGGCGGCGGCCGTGCACCGTACTCCTACACCCTGGCCACCGGCACGCTTCCGGCGGGCCTGACGCTCGACGCGACGACCGGCCGGATCTCCGGCACGCCGACCACCATCGGCGCGTCCGAGAACCTGTCCCTCACCGTCAGGGATGCGGACGGGCGCACCGCCACGTCCAGGACCTTCCGCATCGACGTCCGCGATGCCATGGCGATTGCGGGCACCGCGTCGCCCTTCGGCACCACCGGTCAGGTCTACGGCCCGTTCCAGTTCACCGCCTCCGGCGGCCGCGGCCCGTACGTCTACGAGATGGTCGGGGCCCCGCCGACCGGCGTGAGCCTGTCCGGCACCGGCGTCCTGTCCGGCTCGCCCACCCGCGGCGGCACCTCGACCGGTCTGCAGGTCCGCGCCACCGACCAGGACGGCCGCACCGCCATGTCCGCTGCCTTCGACATCCAGGTCTCCGCCGGCCTGCTCGTCACGGCCGCCCTGCCGGGTGCGGCCACAACCGGCACCGCCTACGCCGGATCCGCCTCCGCCACTGGCGGCCGCGCGCCGTACACGTTCGGTCTGGCAGCCGGCGCGCTGCCCCCGGGCCTGTCCATCGACACCGCCACAGGTGCCGTGGGCGGCACGCCGACCATGGCCGGTTCGTACGCCGGCATCTCGGTCAACGTGACCGACCAGGACGGCCGCACGGCGACCGCAACGGCTTCCACCATTGTGGTCTCCGATCCGCTCTCCGCCTCAATCAGCCCCGGCGCTGCAGTCCGTGCGACGCCCTATGTTGCGCAGGTCGCTGTCCAGGGCGGCCGCTCTGATCGGCCCCCACGAGGTGGTCCAAGGTCAAAGTTAGTGCAGGGTTGGTCGCTG
>CAXDNE010000148.1:0-18082 GCA_963990595.1 uncultured Methylobacterium sp. | reverse complement strand
CTGCGCGCCGAGATCGTAGGCGAGATAGCCGATCGCTCCGCCGGGGAAGGGGTCTTCCGGATCGGGCTCGATCCGGAAGGGGGCGAGGCATGCCCGCAGGGCCGCGAAGGGGCCGCCCGGCACCGGGCGCCCGTCGAGGGTCGCGCGCCCGTCGCGGAACCGGAAGCGCGCGAACGGGTCGGCGGCCACGATCGAGTGACGCCCCAGCGGGTCGTGCCGCATGGCGCTGTCGAGGAAGGCGAGCCCCGGCAGGGGCCGGAGCCGGGCCGCCGCCGCGACGGGATCGATGAAGGGGGTCTCTCGGGTCCACATGACCGGGTTCGGGTCTGATGTCCTGGGGCCGCATGCCATGAACTGCCGTCGCACAGGCGATGCCGCGGGGGAAGCGGCAGTTCCCCGCAGGGGGACGTCGCGCGGCGCGGGCAGGGCCTGTCCCGGGCGCAGGGCCCGTCTCGGAAGCGTTGATGTGGGGGTTCAGAGCTCGCCGGCAAAGCCCTGATGTAAAGCCAAGTTTCGGTCCCGCGGGGAGCCTCGCGTGCGGGGCCGGGCACCCCTGCGGCGGCCGATCTCGCGCCCGGGCGCCGGAGCCTGTATAGGGACGCGACCCCGAACCACACGCCGCGTCCCGCGCGATCGATCCCCCGGTCGCAGCGCGGATGCCGTCCGACCCGAATGCCATGACCGCCACGCCCGCACCCCGCGGCCCCGCTCCCGGAGCCGCCCCGAAGATCTCGTTCGTGTCGCTGGGCTGCCCGAAGGCGCTGGTCGATTCCGAGCGCATCCTCACGCATCTGCGCGCCGAGGGCTACGAGCTGGCCCGCCGGCACGACGGCGCCGACGTGGTGATCGTCAACACCTGCGGCTTCCTCGATTCGGCCAAGGCGGAGTCGCTCTCGGCCATCGGCGAGGCCATGGCGGAGAACGGCCGGGTGATCGTCACCGGCTGCATGGGCGCGCAGCCCGAGGAGATCCGCGAGAAGTACCCGGACCTCCTCGCGGTGACCGGGCCGCAGGCCTACGAGTCGGTGGTGGCGGCCGTCCACGAGGCGGTGCCGCCGGCCCACGACCCGTTCCTCGACCTCGTGCCGCCGCAGGGGATCAAGCTCACCCCGCGCCACTACGCCTACCTGAAGATCTCGGAAGGGTGCAGCAACCGCTGCAGCTTCTGCATCATCCCGTCGTTGCGCGGGAACCTCGTCAGCCGCCCCGCCGCCGACGTCCTGCGCGAGGCCGAGAAGCTGGTCAAAGCCGGCGTGAAGGAGCTGCTGGTGGTCTCCCAGGACACCAGCGCCTACGGCGTCGACATCCGCTACGCCGAGAGCCCGTGGCGCGACCGGCAGGTCCGGGCGAAGTTCTACGACCTGACCCGGGAGCTCGGCGAGCTCGGGGCCTGGGTGCGGCTGCACTACGTCTACCCCTACCCGCACGTGGACGAGGTCATCCCGCTGATGGCCGAGGGCAAGGTGCTCCCCTACCTCGACATGCCGCTCCAGCACGCGAGCCCGTCGGTGCTCAAGCGCATGCGCCGCCCCGGCAACCAGGAGCGCCAGCTCGACCGGATCCGGAGCTGGCGGCAGACCTGCCCGGACCTCGCGATCCGCTCGACCTTCATCGTCGGCTTTCCTGGCGAGACCGAGGCCGAGTTCGAGGAGCTGCTGGCCTGGCTGCAGGAGGCCAAGCTCGATCGGGTCGGCTGCTTCGAGTACGAGCCGGTGGCGGGCGCCACCGCCAACGCGCTGGGCGACCTCGTGCCGCCGGCGGTGAAGGCCGAGCGCAAGCGCCGGTTCATGGAGACGCAGAACGGGATCGCGCTCCGGCTCCAGCGGGCCAAGGTCGGCAAGCGGCTGCCCGTGATCGTCGATGCCGTCGAGGGCGGGATCGCGAAGGGCCGGTCGAAGGCCGACGCGCCGGAGATCGACGGCACTGTCCACGCCGCCTTCCGGCGCCCGGTGCGGGCCGGCGACATCGTCACCGTGAAGATCGACCGGGCCGAGGCCTACGACCTCTACGGCAGCGTCGCCTGAGGCGGTCACGGGCCAGAGACGAGTTTTCCAACCTGTGCCCTCATCCTGAGGTGCCGGAGCGCAGCGCAGGCCTCGAAGGAGGCCTCCTGAAGGCGCTGAGATCCCTGGAACCCTCCTTCGAGGCCCGCTGACGCGGGCGCCTCAGGATGAGGGGGGGCTCGGATATCCCTGTTGACGCCGCGTCCGGCCCGGCTTGACCCCGCCGGCCCATCGCGCTCTCTCGGAACAGAGCAGGAACCCACGGCGGATCTCCGAGGCGGCGATGGATCCGGAGGTCGCGCTCCGCAAGATCATCCACATCGACATGGACGCGTTCTACGCCTCCGTGGAGCAGCGCGACGATCCCGCCCTGCGGGGCCTGCCGCTGGCGGTGGGCGGCTCGCGGGAGCGGGGCGTGGTCGCGGCGGCGAGCTACGAGGCGCGCAGGTTCGGCGTGCGCTCGGCCATGCCGTCGGCCACCGCCCGGCGGCTCTGCCCGGATCTGCGGTTCGTGAAGCCGCGCTTCGAGGTCTACCGGGCGGTCTCGGAGGAGATCCGGGAGATCTTCGCCCGGCACACGCCGGTGATCGAGCCGGTGGCCCTGGACGAGGCCTATCTCGACGTCACCGAGAACCTCCAGGGGCTGCCCACCGCCACCGCGGTGGCGAAGGCGATCCGGGCCGAGATCCTGGAGCGCACCGGGCTGATCGCCTCGGCGGGGGTCTCGTACAACAAGTTCCTCGCCAAGGTGGCGTCCGACCACCGCAAGCCCGACGCCCTGTTCGTCATCACCCCCGCCATGGGGCCGGATTTCGTGGCCGAACTGCCGATCGGCCGGTTCCACGGGGTCGGGCCGGTCACCGAGGCGAAGATGAAGCGGCTCGGGATCGAGACCGGGGCGGATCTGCGCGCCTGGCCTCTGGAGCGCCTGCGCGAGACCTTCGGCTCCGCCGGCGCCTATTATCACGCGGTCGCCCGCGGGATCGACGAGCGGCCGGTGCGGGCCCACCGAGTGCGCAAGTCGATCGGGGCGGAGACCACCTTCTCGGAGGACACGGCCGCCTTCGAGGTCCTGGCCGCCCGGCTCGCGCCCCTGTTCGACAAGGTCTGGGCCGGGGCCGGCGCCAAGGGCGTGCGGGCCCGGACCGTGACCCTGAAGCTCAAGTTCTCGGATTTCGCCCAGGTCACCCGGGCGCGGTCGCTTCCCGTCCCCGTGGCGGATCGGGCCGGCCTGGAGCGGATCGGCCTCGACCTGCTCGCCGGCCTGTTTCCCCTGCGGCGCAGCGCCCGGCTCATCGGCGTGTCGCTGTCGGGCTTCGCGCAGGACGAGCCGGACGGTCCGCGCCAGCTCGGGCTGGGGCTCTGATCGTCACGGCGGATCCGTCGCGCGGCCCGACCCCGCCCCGCGGCGGCCGAAGGAACCGGCCCGCGCGGTGACGGGACCTGGCGCAAGCCGTCTGCGCGTCACGCGTTCTTGCGCGGGCGGTGGTCCGGGTCGATGCCGCCGTCGAGCTTCGTCTCGTTGTCGACGTCGCCCTCGAAGGTCGAATCCGCCTGCAGATCCGCGGGGTCGGCACCGCTCATGCCCTTCGAGGTGCCGATGCCGGGATTGCCCTTGAGGTCGGCGTCCGTCGGCGTCTCGGTCTTCGGGTGCTTGCCTGACATGCTGGCTCCTGTCCGGTGCTGGAGTGAGGCCAACGCATCGGGGCGGAGGCGGTCTCCCGCGGCCCGTGCGGCGGTTCGCCTCCCGGTCGATCCGGCGCTCAGGCGATCCCGGCGGCTCCGATCCGGCGCACGCCCGCCGCTTCCATCCGCGCCCAGGCCCGCGCGAGCGACCCGTCCACGTCGATCCCGCGCACCGCATCCTCCACCACGAGGACGTCGAAGCCCGCGTCGCGGGCGTCCAGCGCGCTCCAGGCGACGCAGAAATCGGTGGCGAGGCCGCACAGGACGATGCGGGTGATGCCGCGGTCGGCCAGCGCGCCGGCGAGCCCGGTGCGGGTGGCGCGGTCGGCCTCCAAGAAGGCCGAGTAGCTGTCGACATGGGGGTGGATCCCCTTGCGGATCACGAGGCCGGCGCGATCCGTGTCGAGGCCCGGCGCGAAACCCGCGCCGGGGCTGCCCTGCACGCAGTGCCGGGGCCACAGCACCTGCGGGCCGTAGGGCAGCCCCACGCTGGCGAACGGCGCCTGCCCCGGATGGTTGTCGGCGAAGGAGACGTGATCCGGCGGGTGCCAGTCCTGCGTCAGGGCGACGTGCCGGAAGCGGGGCTGGAGCGCGTTGATCGGCCCGATCACCGCGTCGCCCTCCGGGACGGGGAGCGCCCCGCCCGGCAGGAAATCGACCTGCACGTCGACGACGAGGAGCAGGTCGGCGCTGCCGGGCGTCACGGCCGAGCCTTACGGCAGCATGACGGTCGAGCCGGTGGTCTCCCGGCCCTCGAGGTCGCGGTGGACCTGCTGCGCCGCGGCGAGCGGGTAGGTGGCGTTCACCGCGATCTTCACCGCGCCGTCGCGGACCACCTTGAACAGGCGGGCGGCGGCCTCTTCCAGGGTGGCGCGGTTCGACGAGAAGGTCGCGAGCGTCGGGCGCGTCACGTAGAGCGAGCCGCGCGGCGCCAGCAGGCCGAGATCGAGCCCGGTGATCGCCCCCGAGGCCGAGCCGAAGCTCGCCAGCAGGCCGAGCGGCGCGAGGCTGTCGAGGGAGCCCATCAGGGTCGCCTGCCCGACGCCGTCATAGACCACCGGCACGCCCTTGCCGCCGGTGATCTCGCGCACCCGCTTGGCCACGTCCTCCTCGCGGTAGAGGATGACGTGGTCGCAGCCGTTCTGCTTGGCGAGCGCCGCCTTCTCGGGGCTGCCGGCGGTGCCGATCACCGTGGCGCCGAGGTGCTTGGCCCATTGGCAGGCGATCAGGCCGACGCCGCCGGCCGCGGCCTGCCACAGGATCGTGTCGCCGGGCTTCACCGCGTAGGTCCGGTGCAGCAGGTACTCGACGGTGAGGCCCTTGAGCATCATGGCCGCCGCGGTCCTCTCGTCGACGCCCTCCGGGATCGGCACGGCCGCGGAGGCCGGGATCACCGGCTCCTCGGCGTAGCAGCCGTCCGGCACCGAGCCGTAGGCCACCCGGTCGCCGGGCTTGAACTGGGTGACCCCCTCGCCCACCGCCGTGACGGTGCCGGCGCCCTCCTTGCCGGGGGTGAAGGGCATGTGCGGGGACTTGTAGGCCCCGGTGCGGAAGTAGATGTCGATGAAGTTGACGCCGATCGCCGCCTGCTTGACGCGGATCTGCCCGGGGCCGGGTTCGGCCAGGGGCACGTCCTCGAAGCGCATCACCTCGGGGCCGCCATACTCGTAGACCCGGATCGCCTTCGGCATCGTCCTGCTCCCGCTCGCCGCCCCGTCCGGGGGCGTTGCAGCCCGAGATAACGGAGCGCCCGCCGGAGGCAATTCGTTTTTGCCTCCGCGCGCTCCAGTTGTAACGCGCCGGACGGCGCCCCGATTCTGGATCCGCCGGTCCCGGGCGCCTATCTAGCCCCTGCCCTTCTTGTCCGAGCCGAGGTCCGACCTCCATGTCCGGCACCACCCGCACGAGCGCCGACCTCGATCCGCGCCGCCGCCGCCTCCTCTATCGCGCCTGGCACAGGGGCATCCGCGAGATGGACCTGATCATGGGCCGCTTCGCCGATGCCGAGATCGGCGATCTCTCGGAGGCGGAGCTCGACCAGTTCGAGGCGCTGATCGAGGTGCCGGACCGCGACCTGTTCAAGTGGCTCACCGGCGAGGTGGAGACGCCGTCGAACTACGACACCTCGGTCTGGCGGCGCGTGCGGGCGTTCCACCGGCACGACGCGCCGATCCATTCCTGAGAGAACCCGCGATGGACGAACCCAAGCCCAACTACGATCACCCGGCCCGGTCGATCGCCACGGAACTCGTGGTGCGCGTCATGCTGGAGATGATGGAGCGGAGCGATCCGTCGCTGCGCGCCGAGATCCTGCGGCAGGCCACGATCCGCGCCGGCGCCATGACCGAAACCATGCCCAACGCGGAGTTCTTCCGCGGCCGGGTCGAGGCGGCGCTCGCCGAGATCGTCGGACCGGACGCGTGAGCGGCACCGGCCGGGTGGTCGAGACGCCCCGGCCGTGTCTTGAACCGGGCCTGCCGCGTCGCCAGCGGCGGCGCGCGTCCTCCAATCGCAGCCGGACGGCCGTTCCAAGCCGCGCCAGAACGGCCATATAGGGTGCGTTCAGCCCCCCGAACGCGGCCGTCGGGATGCTTTATCGCGGCGGCCCGATGCGCTAACGCCGGTCGGTCTCAGCTCCGACGCGCCCGGCGGGATTCCCCGCGAAAGACCCGATGGCCAAGCCTCAACCGAAGCCTTCCGCGCCTGCCCCGACCGCGAAGCCGCAGGTCGCGCGCTTCGCGCTGCCGAAATCCTCCGCGCTCGCCAAGGCGATCGACGCCCTCAAGCGCGGCGACAGCCCGGTCCTGGCGAACGCCCCGGAAGGCTTCGACGCGCTCGCGCTCGCCGACCTCGCCCGTGCCCTGGCGCCCACCGTCGACGCCCCCGCCGTGCTGGTCCACGTCGCCCGCGATTCCGGGCGCTCGGCGGCGTTCCAGGCGGCTCTGGGCTTCGTCGCGCCCGAGATGGACGTGATGAGCCTGCCGGCCTGGGACTGCCAGCCCTACGACCGGGTCTCGCCCACCACCGCGGTGGCCGCCGCCCGGATGACGGCGCTCGCCCGCCTCGCCCGGACCCGCTCCGCCGAGGATCGGCCCCGCATCCTCTGCACCACCGTCAACGCCCTGGTGCAGCGGGTGCCGCCCCGCGCCCACATCGCCCGGGAGGCGTTCTCGGCGGCGATCGGCAACGTCGTGGCGATGGACGACGTGGTCGCCTGGGTCGAGGCCAACGGCTTCCTGCGCACCGGGACGGTGCGCGACACGGGCGAGTACGCGGTCCGCGGCGGCATCCTCGACCTGTCGCCGCCGGGCCTGCCGGCTCCGATCCGCCTCGACTTCTTCGGCGATACGCTGGAATCGATCCGCGCCTTCGACCCGGAGACGCAGCGCACCACCGGCCAGCTCCGCTCGCTGGACCTGATGCCGATGAGCGAGGTCCAGCTCACCACCGAGACGATCCGGCGCTTCCGCCAGAACTACATCCAGAGCTTCGGCGCGGCGACCCGGGACGACCGGCTCTATGAAACGGTGAGCGAGGGGCGGCGCTATGCCGGTCTCGAGCACTGGATGCCGCTGTTCTACGACCACCTCGACACGCTGTTCGACTATCTCGGCGGCGTGCCGCTGGTCTTCGACCCGCAGGTGGAGGACGCCGCCGCCGAGCGGATCGCCCTGGTCCAGGATTATTACCAGGCCCGCGAGGGGGCGATGAAGACGCCGCAGGCCGGCGTCGCCCCCTACAAGCCCCTGCCGCCCCGCGCCCTCTACCTGACGCCGAACGAGCTGAAGGAGCGGATCGGCACCGCCACCGTGGCGCGGCTGACGCCCTTCGCGCAGCCCGAATCGTCCGAGCGCGCGGTGATCGATTGCGGCGCCAGGGCCGGCCGCAGCTTCGCGCCGGAGCGGGCCGACGAGAATGCCAGCGTGTTCGACGCCGCGGTGGCGCATATCCGCGATCTCCAGGGCGCCGGGCATCACGTGATCCTGGGCGCGTGGTCCGACGGCTCCCGCGACCGGCTCTGCGGCGTGCTCACCGATCACGGCCTGAAGAAGCCCGTGGCGATCACCCGGCTCACCGACGTCTACGCGCTGAAGCGCGGCACCGACGCGGCGGTGGCCGTCTGGGGCCTGGAGGCGGGCTTCACCGCGGGGGAGCTCGCCGTCGTCTCCGAGGGCGACATCCTGGGCGACCGGCTGGTCCGCCAGAAGCGCAAGGCCAAGCGGCCCCAGGACGTGATCCTGGAGGTGCAGGCGCTCCAGCCCGGCGACCTCGTGGTCCACGCCGATCACGGCATCGGCCGCTTCGTCGGCCTCAAGACGATCCACGCCGCGGGCGCCCCGCACGATTGCCTGGAGCTGCAATATACCGGCGGCCTGCTGCTCCTGCCGGTGGAGAATATCGAGCTCCTGACCCGCTACGGCTCGGAGGATTCCGAGGTCGCCCTCGACCGGCTCGGCGGCGGCGCGTGGCAGGCCCGCAAGGCCAAGATGAAGCGCCGCATCCTCGAGATGGCGGGCGAGCTGATCAAGGTCGCGGCGCAGCGCTTCGTCCGGAAGGCCCCGTCTCTCAAGGCGCCGGAGGGGCTCTACGAGGAATTCGCCGCCCGCTTCCCCTTCGAGGAGACCGAGGACCAGGCCAACGCCATCGACGCGGTGCTGGACGACCTCAATGCCGGCCGGCCGATGGACCGGCTGGTCTGCGGCGATGTCGGTTTCGGCAAGACCGAGGTGGCGCTCCGTGCCGCCTTCGCGGCGGCGATCGCCGGCAAGCAGGTGGCGGTGATCGTCCCGACGACGCTGCTCGCCCGCCAGCATTTCCGCACCTTCGCGGAGCGCTTCAAGGGCCTGCCGGTCCAGGTTGCGCAGCTCTCCCGCTTCGCCTCCGCCGGGGAGATGAAGCAGACCCGGGCGGGCCTCGCCGCCGGCACGGTCGACATCGTGGTCGGCACCCACGCGCTGCTCGCCAAGAACATCGCCTTCAAGGATCTCGGCCTGATCATCGTGGACGAGGAGCAGCATTTCGGCGTGGCCCACAAGGAGCGGCTGAAGGCGCTCCAGGCGGACGTCCACGTCCTGACCCTCTCGGCGACGCCGATCCCGCGCACGCTCCAGCTCGCCATGACGGGGGTGCGCGAGCTCTCGATCATCGCGACGCCGCCGGTCGACCGGCTGGTGGTGCGCACCTTCGTGACGCCCTTCGACCCGCTGACCATCCGGGAGGCGCTGCTCCGCGAGCGCTACCGCGGCGGCCAGTCGTTCTACGTCGTGCCCCGGATCGAGGATCTGGCGGAAGTCAAAAAGTTCCTCGACGCCGAGATGCCCGAGATCAAGGTCGCGGTGGCCCACGGCCAGATGGCGGCGGGCCAGCTCGAGGACGTGATGACGGCCTTCTACGAGGGCAAGTTCGACGTGCTGCTCTCGACCACGATCGTGGAATCGGGCCTCGACATCCCCACCGCCAACACGCTGATCGTGCACCGGGCCGACATGTTCGGCCTCGCCCAGCTCTACCAGCTGCGCGGCCGCGTCGGCCGCTCGAAGGCGCGGGCCTACGCGCTGTTCACGACCCCGGCGAACCGCCAGCTCACCGCCCAGGCCGAGCAGCGCCTCAAGGTGCTCCAGAGCCTCGACACGCTGGGCGCGGGCTTCCAGCTCGCCTCCCACGATCTCGACATCCGCGGCGCCGGCAACCTGCTCGGCGACGCGCAGTCCGGCCACATCAAGGAGGTCGGCTACGAACTCTACCAGCAGATGCTGGAGGACGCGGTGACGGCGCTGAAGGCCGGCATCGAGGACGTGCCCGAGGAGGCGTGGTCGCCGACCATCGCGCTCGGCGCGCCGGTCACGATCCCGGAGGATTACGTCGAGGATCTGGGGGTGCGGCTCGCCCTCTACCGGCGGCTGGCCACCATCCAGGACGATGCCGAGATGGAGAGTTTCGGGGCCGAGCTGATCGACCGGTTCGGGCCGCTGCCGCCGGAGGTGGAGCAGCTCCTCAAGATCGGCACGATCAAGATCCTCTGCCTCAGGGCCAATGTCGAGAAGGTCGAGGCCGGGCCGAAGGGCGTGGTGGTCCATTTCCGCGACCGGTCCTACGCCAACCCGCAGGGGCTGGTGGCCTACGTGGCCGAGCAGGCCTCCTTCGCGAAGGTGCGGCCCGACATGAGCGTCGTGTTCGTGCGCGAGCTGACCACGGTGCCGGCGCGGCTCAAGACCGCCACCGAGGTGCTGCGCAGCCTCGTGAAGATCGCCGAGCGGGGCAAGAAGGCGGCGTAACGATCCGCCCAGCAGACCGCCTCATCCTGAGGTGCGGCGAAGCCGCCTCGAAGGAGCCCTCCAGAGGCCACTGCGATCCCTGGAGCCCTCCTTCGAGGCCCGCTGGCGCGGGCACCTCAGGATGAGGACGTGGGTGGGACAGTCGCATGATCGTTGCGCCCCTCGCCCATCTCTGCTCTCTCCCTCCCCGAAGCTCAGGAGTCGCGTGGATGGCAAACCCGGCCGCAGCGAGCGCCCCTTCCGGTCCGGCAAGATCCGAAAAGAATGCCTTCCTCACCCCGCTGTTCACCGACCGGCGCGTCGCCGCGGTGCTCGGCCTCGGCTTCGCCCAGGGCATCCCGTTCCTGCTCGTCTACGCGACGCAATCGGCCTGGCTCGTCCAGGCCAAGGTCCCGCTCGCTACGATCGGGCTGATGAGCGAGCTGACCATCGCGTACAAGCTCAAGTTCCTCTGGGCGCCGTTCCTCGACCGCCACGACGCGCCGCTGCTGGGCCGCTGGCTCGGGCGGCGCCGGGGCTGGATCGTCGCCACGCAGATCCTCGTCGCCCTGGCGCTCGCCGGCGTCGCCTTCGGCGACCCGGCCCACTGGCTCGCCTGGACGGTGGTGTTCTCCCTGGCGCTCGGCGTCGCCGGCGCCACCCAGGACGTGGTCATCGACGGCTGGCGCATCACTGCCGCGCCCCCCGAGCAGCAGGCGCTGATGTCGTCCTGGTCGGAGATCGGCTACCGGATCGGCAACCTCGCGGCGGGCGCCGGCGCCCTCTACCTCTCCGACGCCTATGGCTGGCGCGCCGCCTACCTGTGCATGGCCGCGCTGATGGCCCCCGGCACGGTCGCGGCCCTGCTGGCGCCCGAGCCCCCCGCTCCCGAGACCCCCGCCACCGGTGGCTTCGTCGAGACCGTCTGGGCGCCGATCCGCGACCTCCTCGGACGACTCGGCCCGCTCGCGGTGCCGGTTCTGGCGCTGGTCGCCGGCTTCCGGATGCCCGGCTACGTCTCGAACGCCATGGCGATCCCGCTGTTCAAGACGCTCGGCTACTCCAACACCGACATCGCCACGGTGACCAAGCTGTTCGGCTTCTGGATCGCGCTCGGCGGGACGTTCCTCGCCAGCGCCATCATCCCGCGGATCGGCATGATGGCGAGCCTGCTCATCGGCACGGTCACGGCCTCGGCCTCGCATCTCGCCCTCGCCTACCTCGCCTGGCACGGCGGCCATGGCGGGGCGGCGTTCTGGACCTTCGCGCTGACCGTGGGGATCGACGGCTTCGCCTACGCCTTCGCGTCGATCGTGCTGATCACCTACATGTCCCAGCTCGCCGCCACCGCGCATGCGGCGAGCCAGTACGCCCTGCTCACCTCGCTCTGCGCCCTCCCCGGCAGCCTCCTCGCCGGGCTCTCGGGCTTCGTCATCGAACAGACCGGCTTCGTGTGGTTCTTCGTCGGCACGTCCCTGATCGGGGTGCCGGTGGCCCTGCTCTGCCTCTTCGTGGCGCACCGGCACGGGCCGATGGAAGCCTCCGGGCAGGCGGCCTGAGGCTGACCCGAGCCGCCTGTCCCGCGCGATGTCCCAAGCGGGATCGCACGCAGAAAGTGTCTCTTCAGCGAGGATTAACCACACGGCCGCTTAATGGGGTGGACGGTTGATGTCCTCCCCAGACGGGCAACCCAGGCCACGCACGCGGAACACGCCTCCGCGGGCGAACGGCGGCGGCTGCCCGCGGGGAAGCGCGTACGCGAGTTCTCCGCATGGCCCAGGTGGCGTTATCCCGAACCGATTGCCGCGACGCGGAGCCCCTGCGCCCGGCGGCCCCGCGCGCCGCCCATCGCGCCGCCTATGTCGAGACCGTCTACGATCCTGTCGGACGCGTCCGGGCGCCCTATCCGAGCGCCATGCGGCGCGCCCGCCGCCGCGCCCGGCTGACCGCGCTCATCTCCCTGACGGCCATGACCCTCGCCGGCTGGGCCGTGCTCAGCCATCCGCATGGATCGGCCCCGGCCGATCAGGAGCGCGTCGCCGCGACCGGGCCGGCGCCCGCGCTCCCGTCCTCCGCCTCTGTCCGGCAGACCGCCCGGAGCGGCGTCCGGAGCAGCGCGCCGAAACCGAGCATCGCCTGGATGCTCGACCCGAGCCCGGCCCTGGGCTCCGGCACCGCGACGGCCTTCGGGAGCGAGGCTCCGCCGACCTCCACCTTCCAGGTCGCCGTCGCCGAGCCGTCCCCGGCGGTCCGGGAGATCGCCCGGCAGGTCGCCAGGGCCGAGCAGTCGAGAGCCGAGCAGGCCCGGGCGGCCCAGACCCGGATCGCGCAGGCCAGGACGGTCGAGAAGCCCGCGGAGATGCCGGCCGCGCCGGTGCGGATCGCCGCGGCCGAACCCACGCCCGCGGCCCTCGCCCCCACATCCGTCCGCGTGCCGCTGCCGGTGGCGCGTCCGGCCGAGCTGCGGCGCCCGCCCGCCGCGCCGCCCGCCCGGATCGCGGCCCGCGCCCTGCCCCGCACCCGCGACGTGTTCCGCGCCGCGATGGCGGAGGAGCCGTCCTTCTCCGAGAAGTTGTTCGGCGTCGGTGCCGCCGCGCCCCGGGAGGAGCCGCGCCAAGCCCTGGCCTATGCCAGCCCGGAGGCCCTGCCGCAGGAGGCCCCGCGCACCCGAATCAGCCCGGCCCCCGAATCCGTGGCCGGCACGGCGGTCTACGACATCAGCGCCCACACGGTGACGCTGCCCTCCGGCGAGGTGCTGGAGGCCCATTCCGGCCTCGGGGAGGCCATGGACAACCCGCGCTTCGTCCACCTGCGGATGCGCGGCTCGACGCCCCCCGGCACCTACGAACTCACCGAGCGCGAGCGCCTGTTCCACGGGGTCCGGGCGATCCGCCTCAACCCGGTCGGCGGCAGCGGTGCGATCCACGGCCGCGACGGTCTGCTCGCTCACACCTACATGTTGCGCCAGCCCGGCGCCTCGAACGGCTGTGTCTCGTTCCGCGACTACAACCGGTTCCTGCAGGCCTTCCTGCGGGGCGAGGTCCGCCGCCTCGTGGTGGTGGCCGGCAGCGGCGATGGCGGCATCCTCAACCGGATCGGCATGGCCGGCCGCCGGGGCAGCCGGGGCTGAGGGTCGGCGCGGCCGACCCCGGGCTGCGCCCAAAGTCCGAGATCACGTCCGCACGGCGCGGCTTTACGCGCCCGCCCAAGCCTGCCTTAACGGGGCTCGGACGCCAGCCCTGACAAGAGGCACCCGATGAAACTGCCCCGCCGCTTCTTCCAGCCCCTCGCCACCGGCGCGCCGGCCCCGTTCCGCGAGCTGCCGGTGCGGCTGGAGCGGATGATCCACTTCGTGCCGCCCCACAACGACAAGGTCCGCGCCCGGGTGCCGGAGCTCGCCGGGACCGTCGACGTGGTGCTGGGCAACCTGGAGGACGCGGTCCCCGCCGACCAGAAGGAGGCGGCCCGCAAGGGCTTCGTGGCCATGGCCCAGGCCACCGACTTCGCCGCCACCGGCACCGGCCTCTGGACGCGGATCAACGCCCTCAACTCGCCCTGGATTCTCGACGACCTGTTCACGATCGTGGCCGAGGTCGGGACTAAGCTCGACGTCGTGATGGTGCCCAAGGTCGAGGGGCCGTGGGACATCCACTACATCGACCAGCTGCTCGCCCAGCTCGAGGCGCGCCACGGCGTGACCAAGCCGATCCTGGTCCACGCGATCCTGGAGACCGCCGAGGGCGTGGCCAATGTCGACGCCATCGCGTCGGCCTCGCCGCGGATGCACGGCATGAGCCTCGGACCGGCGGATCTCGCGGCCTCCCGCGGCATGAAGACCACCCGGGTCGGCGGCGGCCACCCGGATTACCGGGTGATCGCGGACCCGTCGGGCGACGCCCCCCGGGCGAGCGCCCAGCAGGACCTCTGGCACTACACCATCGCCAAGATGGTCGATGCCTGCATGGCCAACGGCATCAAGGCCTTCTACGGCCCGTTCGGCGACTTCTCCGACGGCGCGGCCTGCGAGGCGCAGTTCCGCAACGCCTTCCTGATGGGCTGCGCCGGCGCCTGGACGCTGCATCCGAGCCAGGTGGCGATCGCCAAGCGGGTCTTCGCCCCCGACCCCGCCGAGGTGGCCTTCGCGGCCCGGATCGTCGAGGCCATGCCGGACGGAACCGGCGCCGTGATGCTCGACGGCAAGATGCAGGACGACGCCACCTGGAAGCAGGCGAAGGTCATCGTGGACCTCGCCAAGCTGGTGGCCGCCAAGGACCCGGAGCTGGCGGCGGTCTACAAGCTGGGGTGAGAAGGCTGCCGGGATCGCGTGTGACGGTCCAATGCGGCTTCCGCAATTCGGCTTCCGCAATTCGGCTTCCGCAAGTCGCAACGCGCCCCCTCTCCCGCACGGGAGAGGGGGCGCGTGCTGTTCTGAATCGATGACGCCACGGAGTCGGACGGTTCGCCGGGGGTAGGCTCGCGCAAGCCGCAGCATCGTATCATCCGCAGGATCCGCGACCGCACTGTCGGAGCCGAGCGGTGAGCAGATCGATCCCGCGCGCCCGCAGCCTACGGCGCATGCAAACAAGCGCGGAGGCCAAGCTCTGGTGCATGTTGCGCAACCGCGCCCTAAACGGCCGGAAAGTCCGCCGTCAGCACCCGATCGACCGGTTCATCGTCGACTTCGCCTGCATCGAGGCCAAACTCATCGTCGAAGTGGACGGGGCGACGCATTCCACAACGGCGGAGATCGCCCGGGATACCGCGCGGACCGAGATCCTCGAATCGCTCGGCTTCGCCCTGCTCCGCATCCCGAACGCGGATATCCACGACCATCGCGACGGCGTGCGCGAGACGATCCTGGCGGCCCTCGAACGTCGCGACACGGTCTGAGCCCCTCACCCGCCGAACCGCGCCCGGTATTCCTGCGGCGTCGCCGCGACGTGCCGCAGGAAGCTGCGCCGCATCGTCTCCTCGGAGCCGAAGCCGCAGGTCCGGGCGATGCGCTTGACGGGCTGCGCCGTCTCGGCGAGCGCCCGCCGGGCCGCCTCCACCCGCAGGCGCTCCACGGCCTTGGCGGGGGTCAGGCCGGTCGCCTCCAGATAGTGCCGGCTGAGGCTGCGCGCGCTCATCCCGGCCGCCGCCGCCAGGGCCGGCAGCGACAGGTCGCCCGACAGGTTCTTCGCGATGTAGGCGTGGAGCCGCCCGAACCGCTCCTCCCCCGCTTGCAGGGCGAGCGCCGCGCTGAACTGCGCCTGCCCGCCGGGGCGCTTGAGGAACATCACGAGGTGGCGCGCCACCGCCAGGGCGGTCGCGCGGCCGAGATCCTCCTCCACCAGCGCCAGGGTCAGGTCGATCCCCGCCGTGATCCCCGCCGAGGACCAGACCGGGCCGTCGCGCACGAAGATCGGGTCGGGCTCGACGCGGGCCTGCGGGTAGCGCTGGGCCAGCGCGCCGCAATGCTTCCAGTGGGTCACGGCCCGGCGACCGTCGAGGAGCCCGGCCGCGCCCAGCATGAACGCCCCGGTGCAGACCGAGGCGACCCGGCGCGCGCGCGCGGCCCGCGCCCGCACCCAGGCCGCCAGGGCGGCATCGGCGCAGGCCGCCTGAACCCCTGGACCGCCCGCGATCACCAGCGTGTCCACCGGCGTGTCGGGCTCCGGCAGCGGGTCGGCCACCAGCTGCAGACCCGCCGAGACGGTGAGCGTCCGGCCGCCGGCCGCGATCACCCGCGGCGCGTAGGGCGCGCCGACGCCGCCGTGCTCGTTGGCGGTGGCGAAGACCTGGAGCGGTCCGGCCACGTCGAGGAGCTGCACGGCCGGAAAGGCCAGCACCTCCACCGGACGCGGGGACTTTGGCGCGAATCGAGGGATCTCTGGCATTTCAGCCAGATCCTGACGCGCTAGGGTCCCCCTGTCCACCACGGAGGCTTCGGCATGATCCCGCCCGACACCCATCTGCAGATCGGCTCGCTCCTGTTCGAGGGGCTCGATCAGATCGACCTGACCGGCCCGTTCGAGGTCCTGTCGCGGGTGCCCAACAGCACCTACCGGATCTACGCGCCGCGCCCTGAGCCCGTGCGCGACGTGCGCGGTCTCCGGATCCTGCCGGACGCCACCCTGGCGGAGGCGCCGCGCCTCGACGTGCTGCACGTGCCGGGCGGCCAGGGCCAGGAGGCGCTGATGCGCGATGCCGCCGTGCTCGACTGGATCCGCGCGCAGGCGGCGGGTGCGGGCCACGTCCTCTCGGTCTGCACCGGCGCCCTGGTCCTCGGCGCGGCCGGCCTCCTGGTGGGGCGCCGGGCCACGACCTACTGGAATGCGGTCCACCTGCTCTCGCTCTTCGGGGCCGAGCCCGTGGACGAACGCGTGGTGATCGACCGCGACGGGGACGGCCGCACCTGGGTGTTCGCGGCCGGCGTCACCGCGGGCATCGACGGGGCCCTGCGGCTCGCCGCCGAACTGCGCGGCGAGGAGGCCGCCCAAACCATCCAGCTCGGCATGCAGTACGCCCCCGAGCCGCCCTTCGACAGCGGCACGCCCGATCGCGCTCCGCCGGCCGTCGTCGCGCGGGCGCGGGCCGCCGCCGCGGACATCACCGCCCGGCGCGAGGCCACCGCGCGGGCCATCGCGCGCGAACGCGGCATCCCGAGCTCCGAGCCGGCGTGAATCCCCGGATGCGGCTCGCGTCGGATGACACGACCCGTCATCGGACCTATTTGTCCGTCCTGGACGGACTGAACCATGACGGACGTAACACTGAGAACCGCGAAGTTCGCGATCGGCGCCGTGGTGCGTCACCGGATCTACCCGTTCCGGGGCGTCGTCTTCGACGTCGATCCGGTCTTCGACAACACCGAGGAATGGTGGCTGTCGATCCCCGAGGAGGTGCGGCCGCGCAAGGACCAGCCCTTCTATCACCTGCTCGCCGAGAACGCCGAGACCGAGTACGTCGCCTACGTCTCGGAGCAGAACCTCCTGCCCGACACGTCGGGGGAGGCCCTGCGCCATGCCGGCATCGCCGAGATGTTCGAGCGCGACGCGGCGGGCGCCTACCGCATGCGCGACCGCGCCACGAACTGACCGGGATCGGCCCGCACGGTCCCGGCCCGTCGACCGGGCGACCGACCGGCTGGGCGAGCGCTGGCTCGGCGGCATCTGCTGTCCGCGGGCCAGGCTGCGCGCAGCCATCCGCGGGCCTGCACGGGACCCGGCGTCGCGACCACGGCGCGCAGCCGGGGCGCGCCGATCCGGGCGTTTCGCCCTGACGGTCGATGCGGGCAGCCCGGACGCGGACAGCCCCTGGGCCGGCGCGAGCGTCTGCCGCACCGGGATCCGGAAGCCCGGGCCCGCCACGTTCCGCCGGGAGGCCCGGATCACGCCCCGGACCGGAACCTGCGCGTGCTGAGCGTCCTGCGCGGTCCGAGCCGGGCGGGCCTCCGATCGGCGGTTCCACGGCCGCGAACGGCAAAGGGCCGGACCTCGCGGTCCGGCCCCTGAACGGGCCCGCCGCGCGCGGCGGGCCGATGCGGATCGGTTACTTCGCGGCCGGAGCGGCGCCGGCGGCCGGGGCAGCGGCGCCCTGCTGCTGCTCGAGCTTCTTGCGCATGTCCTCGGAGCGCTTCTCCAGCTCCGCCTGGAGCTTCTTCTGCTGCTCCTCGAGCACCTTCGGATCGATGGCCGGGCCGTCGAAGGCCTTGCCGAAGCCGGCCAGCGGCACCGCGAAGGTGACCTCGCGCTGGGTCTGGTTCTGGACCGAGACGTTGAGGGTCGTGCCCTTCTTCATCGCGGCGACCACGCCGGCATCGACGCCCCCGGCCTCGGCGAAGCAGCCGTTCGGGAAGCAGACGGCGAAGCGGCCGGCCGTGGGGGTCTGGCCGTCGACGTTGAAGCGGATGCCCGGCTGCAGCAGCAGGCCGAGCGGCAGCAGGTAGCGCACCACCCGCACCTCCTGCTTCTGGGCGGGGTTCTTCATCTCGTAGACGGCCACCGCCAGAACGGGCTGGCCCTGGTCGGACACGAAGTCGCGGGTCGTGTAGCAGATGTCGGTGCCCGAGGCCTGATCCTTGCCGCAGACCTTGGTCCAGTCGGCCTGGCTCCTGTCTCTTATACACATCTGACGCTGCCGACGAAGAGGATAGTG
>CAXDNE010000147.1:0-18082 GCA_963990595.1 uncultured Methylobacterium sp. | reverse complement strand
GGATATGGAGCGGGCAACGGACTCCTCCATGCAGATACGGTGCAGACGCGTGCGGAGGCGACTCCTCCCGGGAGATCGATCACGATCCGCGACGAATATGCCGAAACGGTTCGCGGCGAGGAGCCTCGTCAGAACAAGCCAACACCACTTCTCTCGAGTGACTTTGGCTCGTTCGAACGCTTGGCTTTCGCCTTTGGAATGAAGATTGCCCACCTTGCTCCGTCAAGAGGCCGGGCCCTTGTAGATTACGTTGAGGAGCTGCGAGGCGGCCTTGAAAATCTAGAGGGCCAAATCGACAGTCTGACCCATTGTCTACAACGATATGTGCGCCCGTCGTCGTCCGATCGAGTTGACGAAGCAGGCCGCAAGCCGAGGGTTCGTATGAACACGTGGGTAACGCCGAAGAACAATTTGCGCACCACACTTGAGGTGCATGCCTACGGTCTGGACGGTTTCCCGTTCGATCCGCGGACCAACGCTTGGCCGCCCCACCGGAACAAGACCGTGTTTTTGGTTAATAGGGCCGATGAGCTGCTCGACGCCAAGTCCGATCTGTTGTGCGAGTACGGTAGTGATTTGATTGGAATGCTCTTGGCTGCGCATCGTCGCGCGATCCTATTGATTGAGGCTCGGTTCCATTGCGAGATCGTACACGAGCCAGTCGGGATGCGAGACGACAGTGGTCGACTCTTCCTTGGGGTCGAACGGTCGAACATCATCCGCCCTCGCGTCAAAGCGATGGAGCTCATTCCGGATCTGGATGTTGCTAACAGCACTCTTGCGGCCTTCGAGGCTACATTTCCGAGCATCCGGCCCTGGGATTTTGTTGGGCTGCAGAGATATTACGTGGATGAGGTCTGGGAGAGAAAGGACGCGGTTCTGCACTTGGCAGAAATGGGCGTATTGCCGAACGATCGAGCTGACCGCGCGCGGGCCGTCGTCCGCGGCAGTCGTCGGTTTCCCCTCAGTTCGGAAGATGTGGAAGGTGCCGCCGCGCTTGTGGAACGCGCTCTCGACCTCGTCGATCCCGGTTGGAAGGATCGCTATGATTTCAGAAAGAGCGAAATTGCACGCGACTGGGTCATAGGCGGTCCCAGTCCTCAATGAGACGTCTACGCGTCGCTCTGGCGGGATCGATCCACCTGACAAGGAACGATGAGATGCGACTGGGGTCGGTGCGGAAGGGCATGAAGGCGGTCTCGACCTTCGACAACGGCCTGAAGAACGGCGGCCTCGCCATCTACGAGGTTCTTAAGGTCGGTCGCGTGAAGGTGAAGGTGAGAGACGAGCATGCGAATGAGGGGTGGTTGTACCCTGAAGCCATCGACCGCGAGATCTCCGAGGAGCGCTACATCGAGCTGATGGACGAGGCCCGTCCTGGTTGGCGCGGAACCGTAGCCGAGCAGATCTCTGGCCCCACTCCTTCGTAGGCTGCGAGGGCCGAACGGACGGATCCCGACGAAGGAGCGGACTCGAGCAATTTGACTGGATTCCATCAATCCAGCCGCAACACCCCTCGCGTATGGTCGCCCGACAATAGTGATTTCGTCGGCAGCCGGGTGAGAGCGTGAACCAGAGGGATTTCGACAGGCTGCATGCGGCCCCCATCCACGTCGCCTCGGCGTTGTCGGCCGCCGGGCCCGGGCCGGTGATCGGCTTGTTCTTCGTCCTCTGCTTCGTCGGCCTGATCGCCTTCGCCTTCGTCTCGTTCATGGAGAACATGCACGAGGCGTTGCCGCTGCTCGCGCTGGCCGGCGGCCTCGTCGCACTCCGGGTCGCCTGCATGGTGCTCGGAAACGGCGGCATGCCGCGCAAGCAGCTGCGGCGCGTCGGTTTCCTCGGCGCCCTTGCATGCGTCCTGCTGACCGAAGGCGCCACTGGTGCGGTCGGCAACGTCGTCGCGCGTTCGAGCACGATCAACCCGTTCGTGACGCTCCAATCCGCGACCGGCGTCGCGATCGGTCCCTTCGCCGCCGAGGCCAGGGACACGCTTGCCGGCACCGGATACGACCGCTCGGCCTGTCTCGCCGCTAGGCGGAGCGGGCGTCTGGAAAGCGGCGACGTGCGCGACCAGGGCGCCGCCTACGGATGCCGCCTCCTGATCGGGACCGGTCACATGTACCGCTACTGCGCCCGGCGTTTCCATCCGCGGTACAGCATCTACACCACGAACTACGACAACGGGACCGCCTGCGGGCCGTACCTGCATCGGTACTACTGGCAGACCGGTGAGCTCTGACGGGACCGCCATCCGTCCGACGACGCCTCGTCACCCGGGGATTGACACCTTGCCGGCCAGCCCCATCCTGGACGAGCCGAAATCACATCCCGGAGCATCACCATGATGCGGACTCCGCGGAGGCAGCGTGCCTTCGATCTGACGGATGGCCGCTGCATCTACTGCAACGTCCAGCTATGCGACGACGAGAACGTCGTCGCAACCGGCAACGGAGGGTTCGTCCCGCCTCCGGGCCAACGCTTTCTCTGCGTCACGCTCATGACGCCGAAGGCTGCCGGGGGCCGTGCCACGGCGCAGAACGAGGTGCCGGCCTGCCATGTATGCAGCGCCCGCAAAGGTATCCTCAATCACGGTGCCTTCATCAGAAAGCTCGACCGAGAGTGGTTGGAGCGGTATGAATTGGAGCGATCCCAGATCAGCCCGGAAGAGACTTGGCAGCGTCTGGAGAGAGCTGTGGCGCAAGCCCTGCCGATGTTCATCGTCCATGCTCCTCCCATGCCGCCACGACGGGATCGACGCAGGATCCACGACACGAGGTCTCGTTCCTTCTGACGTGAAGCAGAGACACATGTCGGGGCTATTCAGTCCGAACCCAGCGCAGGGAATGTGCGGATCGCTTCGGCGAGTAGGACCGCTCTGACGATCGGGTCCATGTTCCGTGTGACCTCGGCCTCGTCTTCGTCTTCCTCGTCGAAGACGGCCTCATGGATCATCGAGCTTAGTTCGTCGTCGATGCTGACCCAACGCCAATCCGGACGCCTTTGTCTCCGCTTCGCGACGGCTTCGATCGCGGCCAGCAGGATCCGGACGCCCTCCACACCGAGCAGACGGACCGGACGCTCGCCGAGCTGATGCAGGAACGAGGACGCTTGGGCCAGCGGCGCCAGCAGCTCGATCCATTGGTCGCGGGTCGCCGGCAGCGATTTCGGGCCGGCGAGGTTCAGGAAGTTCAGGGCGATCGGGAGAACGACCGACTGGGCCGCATCGCAGTTCCAGGTACGACCGTTGAGCCACTCCAGAACGTATGGCTCCAGCGGCTCCAGGGGGAATTGATGACCTTGCCGGCGGCGGTCGTTCGCGAAGGTCGCCCCTGCTCTGGTCAGGATCGTTCGTGCCAGTCCGGTGTCGACCTCCTGCGTTACGAACTCCGGCGACGCCCAGAGCACATGACCCAGCATCGGCCACCGCGTCATGAGGCGGCGGAAGGACTGCTCCTCGGCCGTCTCCCGAAGGAATGCATCGACGACGCCGGCCGGTATTCCCGACATCGTGCATGCCACTGCGGGAACCGCTGCCTCGTCGACGCATCCGTATTTCGCCAGGGCGCTCCTCGCGCCCTCGTCGTTTGCCGTCATTGCTTCAGCTCCTTCCGGCCTGCCGGGATCGTCGTACGTGCGGCGATCCCGGCGGGTTCGGCCTCTACGCGCCCGGTGCCTGAAGCTTCGCGACCTGCGCCGGGATCGGCATGCGCTCCACGGCCTCCGCGTAGACCGCCCGGTCGCCGTCCGACTTGAGATCGTCGACGAGGTCGTCGCCGGCGGGACCGAAGGCGAAGCGAGCGATTTCGCCTGCGAGATCGCTGTCGACCCCACCCGGCGACGACGGGTCCATTCTGGCTTCCGCGACGGCCATCAGATTGCGCAGGCCTTCGGCGCCGAGCATCTGCGCCGGCCGCGAGCCGAGCTGATCAAGGACGGTCGAGGCGGCGTCGAGAGTCCGCACCATCCGATCCCAATCCTCTTCCGTCGCCGGCAGCGCCTCCGGTCCGAGGACGCGGAGCGCATCGATCGCGATCGGCAGCGTCGTCTCGACGGCGGCCGCCGTGGTCCAGCGCCGGCCCTCCATCCAGTCGAGGACGGCGGAGCCCACCGGATGCAGCACGACCTTGCCGGAATTCGAGTTGGCGCGGCTGGCTCCGTCCCGCAGGAGGATCGTGCGCGCCTGCTCCAGGTTCGGCTGCGCCTCCATGATCTCGGGCGAGGACCAGATCTCGGAGCCGAGCATCGGCCAGCGCTCGACGATCGCCCGGAACCAGGGCGCCCGCCCCAGGTCCTCGACGAACTCGCCCAGATAGGTGTCGTCGCCGTTCGACGTCGCGCTGGCGACGATCCCGGCGAGGTTCTCGTTCTCCAGGCTGTGATCCCGGAGGTGGTGCTGAATGAGTGCTTCGTTCGGCATCTGTTGCTTCCTCGTGACCTCCGCGGCCGACCACCGATGCCTAGCACCGGATGGCGGCCGGGAATTGCATTGCAGGACGAAAGCCCGGTGGAGAGCGATGTACCGTCGCGTCAGGGACGCGGGCCTGCCGCTCCCGCATCGACGATCTCGCGCATCGCGGCGAAGGCGTACTTGTTGACCGCCTCGACGACGTCCTCGAAGGCCGGCCGCGCCTGGCCGAGGTAGTCGGTTCCCGAGGTCCGGATGCGCTCCTCGATGAGAGTCCACTCCGGGTCGTTGTGGGTCCGGATGTGCTCGAGGGCGGCCGCATGATACTCGCTGCCTCCTGCGGCGGCCCTCGCGACGATGTCGAAGGCGTGGCCGTCGTCCTCCAGGATCCCGAGCACGTCGATCTTCTCGATCCGGGCTTCGCTCGTGCCTTCGTTGACGAGTGCCCAGCCCTCCCGCGTGCATTGGTTGGCGTCCGGGGCCATCGTCTCCTCGGACGTCAGGTCCCAGTTCCAGTCGTGCTTCGGCATCGTCCCGCTCCTTCTCGTAAGCGAAGGATCGCCTGCGGGGCCGCAAAGCACAAACGATCTCGATCCGGGGACGCGTTCGATTGCGACGGATCGTTTCACGCCGGGTTAACGGCCACCGTGGAAGGAATGAACCTTGTCCTGGAGACCTTCATGCGGCACCGCCGTCCGATCCATTTCTGCGCAGCTATCGCGATCGCCGTCATGCCTTCCGTCGCCGGCGGTGCCGAGGTCCCGGCCGGCCCGGCCGCCGCAGCCGTCGGCGAGTGGCTCGCCGAGGGCTGGTTCGCCGGATGCACCGGACGGGATGCGTGCACCGCCGCCGCCCGCGGCCGCATCGACGTCCGCTACGCGCCCGCGGGGGATCTGGCCGTCGCGTTCGTTCCCTGGCGGGCTCCGGATGGGGCGTCCGGTATCAGCGTGGGCGCGTTCCGCGAAGCCAGCGATCGCTGGGTGCTCGCCCGCAATCTAGTGGACACGCCTATCGGCACCGTGGCGACGGTCGTCTTCGACGGGCGCAGCGTCGTCATCGTCGTCTGTCCCGGCGACGCGACCAACGGTGCGAAATGCGTGGGCGCCGTCCACCGGAACGTTGATCTCGGTCGTTAGGCCCGAGGGTTCGCCTGATCGGACTTGTCGGAAACTCGAGATCGACGGCATTCTCCAGGCCGCCTAAGTCGTTCCTTAGCAGCTGCAGCGGCATCCTCTCCTGGTTCATCCGGAGACGAAGACGTGAAGAAGCTCGCCATGCTGGCCGCCGTGCTGGCATTCGCCACTCCCGCCGCTGCACTCGCGGAAAGCGCTCCGCAAGGGCCGGCCGCCGGCGCCGTGAAGAAGTGGTTCACCACCGACCGCTCGCTGAACTGCTACGATCGGCAGGGCAACGACAGCGGCTGCGAGCTCGGGCTCGATGCCAACGTCTTCGTGAAGTACGCTCCCGCCGGCGACACCGCCGTGGCCTTCGCCACCTACGTGAACGACCCGACCGGCAACGCCGAACAGTTCGCCGTCGCCGTCTTCAGGAAAGGACCCGATGGCTGGCGGTTCGTGCGCAACGTCCCGGGCCTGGGCGGAAAGTCGGCGACGAACGTGGCCTTCCTTGGGGACAAGGTCGGCTTCGACACCGAGGTTTGGCGCAAGAACGACGGGCACTGCTGCCCGACCGGCCGAAAGCACTGGACGGTCTCGCTCCGCTAGGGATCCGGAAACGCCGTGCGTGCCTCGATACTCTTCCTCCTCCTTGCCACCTCGGCAGCCGCCAGCCCGGCTGAGCACACGACCGCCGAGTACATGACCGCCTATGCAAGGGCGCGGACCTACGCCCTGGCGCATCCTGTGACGGGCCTTCGGGTCCCGTCCTGCCGCCAAGCCGTCGGTGCGAGGGCGGCGAGCGCCTTGCTGGAGCGCTGTGGCGTTGCGGCAGGTGGGACGACGCACATGTACTGCACGCCGAAAATGCCATGTGAGGGCATCCTGGAACGCCTCGCCCAGTACTGCTCGTTCTGGAAGGGCGACATCCCGTGCGTCTACCCGGAAGATGGTGGCGAGGCGCGTGCCGTCCCTGCACTTCGAGGCGAGTGGCGGCCATCCGCCGCGAAGTGACGGGTCGAGCCGGACAACTTGATGGTGGTGCGCCGCCGCCGTGTTGCGATCTACCCGGCGCAGTACCTCGATCCACGAAGTGATCGCCGCCTCGCTCGTCCTGCCGATGCTACGGTGGGTCGTGCGAGTGGAGCGGCCCTGAATAGATCGTCCGGAACCAAGGGTCCCGGGCGGTCGATCCGCCATGGCAAAGGCCTCGAACCTCCCAGGCTCGATCCGTCACATCACATATCGGGCTGGGACCCCTACAGGATCAGGGCCTCGGCCCCGCCGGCGCATCCTCGGCCATGGGTGCATATTGTGCGGCGAGCTTCCCGCAACGGCTCGCTATGCCTTCCACCAACTCGCCGATCACCGGCGCGTCGAGACCCTCGCTCCGGCAGCCGGCGGCGACGTCCGAGGCGAGATCGGGCAGCTCCCGCACGTACCGGCCGAGAGAGGCCAGCAACGCTTCGGGATCGTAGGAGGCGCGCTGCGCCAGCCTCTGCCAGTGGCGGGGCTGGATCTCGCCGGGGCGGTAGTAGCGGTCGGCCGACATCGCCAGCTTCAGGTCGCCCGCGTCCCGGATATGCGGGTACGGCAGGACGCTCGCGATGTCGTAGAGCGGCGCGAGGCGCATGGCGCTGCCGGCCGCGAGCAGCACCGAGAAGTTCTTGGCGTGCGCGTCCGTGCCCAGGACCACGAAGTTGAAGGCGACCGCGTCCATGAATGTGGCCCGGTCGGCATCGGGCCGGCTCGAGAAGGCCAGGACCTCGTTCGCGATCCGCGCCGCCCCGGGGCCTCCATCCTTCTCGTACTTCGACCAGGGCGGCACCCCCAGCGCCTGGCACATGTCCTCCTGGTGGATCCGCTGGATACGGCCGTCGGACAGTGCGCGCCGATCGTAGCGCCTGGAGGCGATCACCACCTCGTCCTCGAACCGCTCGACGGTCGAGATGGCCGACCGCAGGCCGGCCGCCTGCGCCAGCAACTGGCAGAAGTGCTCGTTTTCCACGTGCCCCGCCAAGCCCAGTGCGGAGGGCTTCAGGATGTGGGTCGTGGGCATGCTCCCGCTCGGAATCCCCCAACGGCCGTCCGGCGATCGGAGAAGCGCCGTCTTCGGCTGCGCGCCCGCGACCGAGAAGCTTCCGGGATCGTTCGCCATGCGGCCGACCGATCCGGCATCCTTCCTGAGCAGCCGGATCCGCTCCGCCACCGCCCGCTCGTCGAGCCATTCGATGCCTTCGGCACCGTCCACCAACGCCTCGACGCGTTCCGGCCGGACGAACTGCACGGCGCCCGCGCAGTCCTCTCCGGTCGCGCGGAGCAGCGCAAAGGGATTCCGGGCGGAGCACTGGTGGCGTTTGGCGATGCCGTCGAGGATCTGCTCGTTGTCGGGCAGCAGCCCCCACATGAAGGCCGAGATCGGCCCATTGCCGTGGACCGGCGCGACCAGCGGCATGGAGAGGGACAGCGGCAGACCGGTGCCCGCCTCCAGCCAAGACGCGGCGTAGGCGAATTGCAGCTTGCCGCTGGCGAGCTGGCGGACGGATCCGATCGGGATTCCCGACAGGAGGACCGTCAATTCGTCGGCTTCCCGAGGCGTGCGACCGGTCATGGCCGGTACCCCGGTCCGTCGAGGATGTCGTCGAGGTCCGCCGACGTCGCCAGATCTGGCATCGGGGCGGCCTCGCCACGCGGACGCGGGTCGACGGCCGATGCCGCCTCCAGGCGGATGCCGAGCATCGACAGGGCCTGCAGGACCATGCCGATCTCGGCGGTGGCCTTGCCGTTCTCGATCTCGGAGATCCACCGCTGGGTCGTGCCCAGGTTCCTGGCGAGGTCCGCCTGCGTCCACCCCTTGTCCGTGCGCCTGGCGCGGATCAGGAGGCCGATGTCCTTGGTGCTGCCGACGTGCATGGCGATACCCTCGCCGGACATCATATTACCGCTCGGGAATTTTTCAAGGATATTACCGAACGATCATATCATAGACTTATGTCCGATCGGTAATAATACCGGCGTACTACCGATCGGACATACGACCGCGGATCTCAGGTCCGCCGGCACACGTACCAGCAGCCCTCGTGCCGGAGCGTGAAGGCACCGAAGCCGCGGGAATACGCTGACGTCGTCGAGCCTTCTCCCGTACTGCGGAAGGGGCCGGCGTAGGTCGTCGAGGAGTCGAAATTCGAGCCTACGCCGGCTCCACCCGGAATGCGGCTGCCGCCGATCGCCAGCACAAGGTCCGAATAGGCGGTCCGGCTGCCGTCGGCCTCGGCCGCCGAAGCGGCGCAGGGGATCAGCAGGACCAGCAGCGCGGAGATCGAACGGACGGGACTGGACATGGACAGCACGGTCAGCATCCGTTGAGCGGCTTGATGCGGGCGATGAAGGTACCAGCGGCGGTACTGGACACGGTTGCGACCGAGGCGCCGTCGCAGATGGCGCCCGAACCTTTCCGGTACCGGTAGCGCGCCTCCACGTCGGAGCCACCCAGGGAGCGGACCGAGACGACCCTGAGAGGCTCGGCGAGGCTCGCGTAGAAGCGCGAGATGGCCTCCGGCGAGTAGGGTCCGGAGGCGCGGCGCTCGGGAACGACGAAACCCGAAGCGGACCTGCCGTCCGCGCGCCCGAGCGCCTCGTAGAAGGACCTGACGGTCGCGGCAGGATCGCCGCCGGACGCGACGGCGACCGGTGCGGACGACGCCGGACCGGGCACGTTCAGGCGGGCCAGGAAGCCGGTCGCGATGGCGGCCGCGAGACGATCGTCGTCGCCGCCCAGCCGTACGTCGAGCTCGAGGAGGACGGGCTCGTCCTCGGACCGGTCGTCGAACATCACAACGCCGGATGTCGTCTCGGGCCCGTAGGGCGGTTTGCCGGGGCGTCCGAGGCCGCGCGCGCCCCCTGGTGTCGAGTAGGCCACGACAGACCCGGAGAGCCGCTGCAGGCGATCCCGGGGCCACGGCGAGAAGGCGTAGGCCCCGGGATCGTCCAGACCCTCGTCGCGCACCTTCTCGGCGAGCCGGCGCGCGTGCGGGAAGAGCCGGCCGGCCACATGGGCCACCTCGAATCTTCCCGATGTCGACCCGTTCGAGAAGTGTCGGCGGACCATGGGACCGGCATAGCCGCCGTTCACGCGGTCGATCACGGCGTCGGGCGGCACGACGTAGAGGACGTCGCCGTTCGAGCCCGACTGTCCATGACAGGACCACGATCTCGGGCCCAGCACCCCGCGTCTTGCATCGGGGTCGGTCGTGAAGAAGGCCAGCGACCCGGCCGATCCCTGCGGGATGAGCACACGGGTGGCGGGAGGCGTCTTCGGCGGCGGCTCGTCGTCGGCCATGCTCTCCAAGGGGCAGGCGACCACCGGAACCTCGGAGCTGAGGAGCGGCGCCCGATCGCCGGCCGCCGAGCGCTCCGCCCAGTAGGCCTGGGCCAGTTCGCCGCCGCTCGACGTCTCGACGGCCGAGACCGGAGACCAGGCCGCGGAAGCGGCAAGCATCGCGCATCCCAGGCGGACGGCCGCGCGTGTCCGGATCCGGGCCCGCACTACTCGGCCTCGTCGTCGAGGCTGCGGCCGCGGCGAACGGGAGGTGCTTCCGGGTAGACGTACCGGCTCGAGACCCAGCCCTCGACTTTCCGGTAGCGGATGAAGACCCAGCCGCCGTTCCGGTCGCCCAGCGGAACGATGCCGCGTCCGTCCGGCGGAATGACGCCGACGATCCTGGACTGCGACGTCGGAAATTCGCGTACGTTGAGGACGTCGTTCGGCGCGGTGTCGATCACACGGAGCGTGGTCTGCGCCTGGGCCACGGAGGGCGATGCGAGCGCGAGAACGAGGGCGAGCGCTCTGAACGTGTTCGTCACCGGCGATACCTTGAGGGCGTGATCTGTATAGGGCGTCGAATGTGCACTTCGAGCTCCACATAGGCAACGCGATGTAGAGGGTACGCGGGCCGATCCACCGGCACTTCGATCGTCAAGGTTGCTCCGCCGTCAACGATCCCTTCGTGCTACACGCTCCCGAACAGGAGGTGGTCATGGCGACCGATCGAGATCCGGCCCGCACCGCAGGGCGTGACACGTCCGAAGGCCCCACGGCTTCCAGGCCGGCTCTCGCAGAAACGGGTGCGAAGCCCGGCCGAGGCAAGCGGCGCTCGTCCTCGGTCGACGTCGCGGAAGCCGCACCCCGCAACGCTGGCGTACGGACGGCGGTCCTCCGCCGAGCAGACGATCTGGGCTTGTTGGACACCGAGCTCCGCCGAGTGACCGCAAGGCTGCCGAAAGGGCTTTTGGAACGAGCCATGGAATGCACGGGCATAGCCTCGACGACGGATCTTCTCGTGTTCGCCCTCGCCAACGTGGCTCTCGACGACGGTTTCGCAAACGCATTCGTTGCGGCTCGAGGGCGGATCGACCCGGGCCTGGACATTGGTTTCTGAAGCCCGACCCTGATCTCCGGGGCAGGGCGCAAGCCGCGTCACCACCGCGGGAGGCGCTGCGATCGAGCCGCAGTCGACGGCAAGTCCCGATGGCGGCGACCGCCACGCCAATGAAGGAACGCTCCGCCCTTGCGAAGGGTCGCGATATTCTGTTTCTTCACCAGATCCAGGAGGACCGCCATGCCGACGTACAGGAGCTCGCCGACGGCGGCCGAACACGCCCGGGCCCAACGCATGCGTGCGGTCGGCCAGTTCCTTATGTTCGCCTTCCTGGGCCTGCTCGGCCTCGTCGTGGCGGCACTGGGCGGCAGCTGGATCTGGATCGCCTCCAAGGGAAAGATGGCCGATTTCGGTCAGATGGCGCGGCACGGGGCGCTGATGACGCCAGCGGCGGCCGGCGGCGACGCCTACGAGAAGTTCTTCGACACGCCTGCGAAGCTCGAGGCGGAAGCCCAGGATGCCAAGACCGAGAAGGAGGCCCGCGACAAGGCCGAGGCGGTCAGGAGGCTCCGCGAGGAGGTGAAGCGTCGGGATCCGCGAGTGACCCACATCCTCGCCCTTCGCGAGCGGATCGAGAAGTGGAAGGCCGAGAAGGCCAGTCAGGCGATCGCGGACGAGCCGGTCGAGTTCCGCCGCATCGGCGTGGACGGCCGCTGAGAGCGGATCGTCAACCATTCCTTCGTTTTTCATTCCTTCGCCGCACCTTTCTCGTCTAGGATTCGTCCTCCGCTCGGTTCAAGAGCTGCGGAAGGTAGATTCATGGGCGAAGGACTCGGCATCGGCGGCCATCAGAAGGTGCGGGGGACGCGTACGGACACGTGGCTGACGCCGCGCGCGATCATCGACGCCCTCGGCCCGTTCGATCTCGACCCGTGCGCCGCGCCGGACCCGAAGCCGTGGCCGACGGCCGGGACCCATTACACGTGGCCGAACCAGGACGGTCTGATCCTGCCGTGGTTCGGTCGGGTCTGGTTGAACCCGCCCTACGGCCGTGCGCTGGGCACGTGGCTGCAGAGGCTCGCGCGCCACGGTCGCGGCACCGCCTTCACCTTCGCTCGGACCGAGACCAAGGCCTTCCACGACCACGTCTGGAACGAGGCCGACGCCATTCTGATGCTCCGCGGACGGGTCAGCTTCTGCTTCCCTGACGGCAGGCCGGGTCGCAACGGCGGAGCTCCAAGCGTACTCATCGCCTGGGGGGCCGAAGATGTCGAACGCCTCATGGCCAGCGGCATCCCCGGCAAGCTGCTCGCGCTGAAGCGGCCGGTGATGATCCACCTCGCTCTCAACGTCGACCCGCCGATGCCGGCGTGGCGGCAAGTCGTGACCGACGCGATCCGCGCGCTCGGCGGGCGCACCAGCCTGTCCGCTCTCTACGAGGCTCTGGAGAACCATCCGAAGGCAAGGGCGAACGGACGGCATTGGCAGGCGAAGGTCAGGCAGACGGCCGCCGTCGTCGCGCGCCGCGTCGATACCGCCCAGTACGCCTTGGCCGTCTGAACCCCAGCGGAGATCCGCCACCATGGCCGAGCACGATCAGCGTTTCGACACCTACGCCCAGTGGGTCAACAAGGCATCCTCCTGGCTGGGCCGTCGCGGCCCGCACGAGAAGGCGATCTGCCTCGACACCCGAAACCGGTTGTGCGCCGTCGGAGCCGACTTCATGCGCGCCCGGGACGAGGAGACGTTTCCGGTGCGCTGGCTCTGGCCCGAGGACGTAGCCGCTCTGGCGACCGCGCAGGCCTCCGAGTGCTGCGTTCCCCGACCGGGCGAGCCCTCGTTCGTGCTGCTGGGGCGCGATCCCCAGGCGCCTCACCTCGTCGAAAAATGGGCCATCGACCGGGAACTCGCGGATCCGTCCGGCCCCAAACCGGCGATGGCGCGGGACATCGCGGTGCGCATGCGACGCTATCGAGCCGGCGACGCAGGCGATGTGCCGGGCACGCACAGGGAGAAAGGCGTCGAGGCGGTGGACGTCGCCAACCGGATCAAGTCGTCTGCGACGGGTACCACCCGCAGGCGGTCCTCCTCGGCATCGCCATGATACTCGGACTGGTCGAGCGCCGGATGATCGGCCGGTGGCCCCCGGAACGAATGAACGAGACGGCGGGGCGATGACGGACGGCAAAGCGGTGGCAAACGATCGGAAGCCGCGAGTCTACGTCGTGGCCTATCGAGCCGATCTAAACCCTGATGATGCCGTGTGGACACTCTCGGATGATCCCAGCCGTCCAGGTTGGGAGACTGACAGCGGATGGCCCGGATATGGGCTGACGAAGGCAGTCGCCGAAGCCTATGCGGCAGCGATCAATGCAGCAGCGGAAGGCGACCGGGAATGTTGGACAGGATCGTCGACGTCATGACAGAGGGGAAAGCTTTCAAGGCGTTCACCGCCGCGGTCGGTGACGGCATCGTAAATCCGCGATGCTGCGAGTGCGGTATGCCGAAACGCGGGTCGACGCGATGATCGAAGTCGAAGCGACGCTACGCGAGGCGTTTCTGACTACGGATCCCGACGTCCCGCAGGAGATCACTCCCCTGTCCTGGCTCCGCTCCATGGTCGATGCCTGCGACAGCGACGAGGCGGCGGCTGCGTTGGGCGGCGACGATCGCGATGCCTGGTTCGAGATGTGTCGCGAGGTCCGCGGACTGCTCGACAAGGCGAGCGCGGCGCTCGTGCGGAAGGCGCCCGAAGATACCGGAGAGCAGGGATGACCGAGATCTGGAACCACCACCAGGGCTACGCGGAGGCGCGCCGGCGCGTGGAGACGCAGACGATGGAGCAGGACCTGGACACGATCGACGCGCTCCTGGGACGCGACGAGCTCGCATTCGGCGCAGTCATCCGCGCCGCACTCGGGGTGTAGCGTCGATTGCGACAGAGGAGCCAGCATAGGAGCCATGACCATGAGCAACGATTGCCGCGATGAGCTCAAGACCTTCCGTGTGGAGGCCAGAGACGAGCAGGGACGCAAGCACTCCACTTCGGTATCGGCCGCGTCATCGGACACCGCAGCCGAGGCATACCACCGGGACTGGGGCTATCGACTTGGCCGCGTCGTGCGCATCGAGGAAGTGGTTTAGCGGCGCGGCGTTAGTCGGAGGCACTTAGGGCTTTGCCCGGTTTACTTAGACTCTTCGGGCAAGACAGAGGAAGCTGGGTGACCATGCCGTGGGTTATCGCAAAGCCTGAGGGCGAAACGCGACGGGCGGTGCCGACCGCACTCCGAGTGCTCGGCGACATAGACGCCCCGCACCAAGCTTCCGCGCTGCTGCAAGCGTTCAAGCTTTGGCCGAAGGAGTGTGGAGCGGGCAAGCCTCAGGCAGGCTTCGTTGCGATGACCCAGCCCCGGTTTACGGCCGAGTGGCATTCGGACGGATCGGTTCGTTAGCACCATGGCGTTCTGGATCGAGCTGAGGTGCGAGGGGCGCATGCGGAACAGCGCCTGCCCGTCCAGTCGCGACGCGGGCCCGATAATGGATCTATTCGAGGACAGCCAGCGCGGCGCCCAGGACGGCATCCGCGAACTCGTGGCGGAGGCGAAGGGAATGGGTTGGCGCCGGACCCGGGAAGGATGGACGTGCCCCGCGTGCCGAGAGTCCATGGCAGCCGGGCGGAAGGACGGGACCGAGTGATGGCCGCAAAGGTGGACGACGCCAAAGCCGAGCTGATCGCCGAGATCTCGCGGCTGCTCGAGGATCTGCGCGCGAACAGGCGCGACCACATCGATGCCGGGGACTGGATCGAGGAGAACGGCGAGCGCGTGCTCGCGGCGCTCAGGGGCGAAGCCGCACCGGGAGGACGGAAGTGAGCATTACTCTGAGCGAAGCCGACCGGCAGGCGCTGACGTTTCTGACCCAGGGCCCGGACACGCCCGGCACGGTCGTCGACGAGACCATCCTGGCCGCCCATTTCGTCTACTTGGATCTGGTGGACCGGGGGCTCGCGTCGAAGGAGATCGGCGACGACGGTCCCGTGTACTCGATCAACGAGGCCGGCATCGCGGCCCTGTCCGCGCCCGTGCCGAACTAGGATCGGCGGTCGACCATGGACGAGCACGTAACGGACGAGGACCTGAAGCGCGGGATCCGGGCCTGGTCGGACCGACTCCACATCCCGGTGACCCGGATGATGTCGCGCGTGCTCCGCGAGGAGATCGAGGCCGCGCGCCGCCGCCGCCTCGCCGGAGAGGAAACCCCATCGAAGGTCGTGCCCGAGACCAAGAAGCTCGCGATCGCGATCCTGCGGGGCGAAACGGACGCGCGCTGCCAGGAACGGGCTGCGCCTACGACCCCCGGAGATATGAGATGACCAAGCGCGAGCAGCTCGCGAAGGCTCTGGTCGCGCTGGCGGCCGAGCACGGGGTCCCGAACGGCGTGACCCCGGGGGAGCTCTCGCTTCACACGGACCTGCGGCCGGCCCACATCGGGCGGCTCATGGCCCGGGAGCGGATCGCACTGAACGAGTTGCTCTCCGAACGGCGCATTCGTATCAGCGGCTACGACCGCGACGCCTCGGGGCGCTCCTGGATACGGCTCGCCGCCGTCGAATAGACGCCCGGTCCTGCGGGCCGCTCCCTACGCTCCCGCCCCGGCACCATCCGAACCCGAACAGGAACCGCCACCATGATCCTCGGCCTCGCAGGCACGCACCGATCCGGGAAGTCCACCCTCGCACGCGACGTCGCGGAGCGGGCCGGCATCGGCTATTACGACGGCTCCTTCGGTCGACTGGCGAAGACGTTGGGCTACGAGTCCGTCTCGAAGATGGACATCGCCGAGCGTCTGGCGATGCAGCACCGCGTGCTCGATCTCTACGAACGCGAGATCCGACAGGACGCGGGGGGCCGGATCACGGATCGCACGCCGCTCGACATGATCGCGTACCTGATGGCGGAGGTGGGCATGCACGCGGGCCTCGACGCCGCGGCGTCCCGCGCGGTCGTCGCCTACCGCGACCGGTGCATCGCGCTCACGCGGGAACTGTTCGACGCCGTGTTCCTGCTCCAGCCGCTACCGGTCTACGTCGTCGCCGACGGCAAGCCGTCCGGGGACCCGGCATACCAGCAGCACATCCAGATGCTGATCGAAGGAGCGATCCATGCCGCGCGCGGATCCATCCGCGTGATCCCGATCGACTCGCACGACCACGACATTCGGACCGGCAAGGTGCTTGAGGCGATCCCGACTGCCGACGGCCACGCGCTTCGATCCATCCGCAAGGAATGCGGCCGCGCCTGAGGACGCCGGGGCGAACCGATCTTAACGACGGGTAAACCCGGTTTGGGAACGTCAGCCGGAATGCGCTGGATGTGCGCGGCGTTCGAAGGCATGATGCCACCGTCGCCTCGTTTCATTCCTTCGATCGGACCATTCGGGTCCGTCGAGACGGACCGAGCGACGTAAAGGAATTTCGATGCCGACGCCGGAAGAGGTCGGCCGCCTCGCGGAAGCGATGTGGCAGGTGCTCGACAACGTGGGGGCCGAAGGTCGCTCCGTCTGTCTGGCGACGAAGGCGCTCGCCCGCGTGGCGTTCGAGCCGTTCCTGCAGGCCGACTTCGCGGCGGACGCAGGCCTCGCTCCCGACTACGCGCCCGCCATGAGCCTGAGCGAGGCCCAGGCCGTCCTGGCGGCATCGAACTAGGCAGGCAGCGGGAGACACAGAGGATCTCATGGTCGGAGGCATCAGGCACCACAGCATCGGGTTGAACGGCCTCGTCGGTCTGGCCACCGCTGCGGCCGCGGCGGCCTCCGTACGGCCGGAGGCGCGCCCGACTGCCGAACCCCGGCGGGATCCAGAGCCCGTTCAGGAGCCGGCCCCGGTCGCGGTCCCGGCCGCTACGCGCGAGCTGACGGCGTCCGACGAAGCCGCTCTCGCCGCGGCGGATGCAAGGCGTGCCCGCAGGAAGGCGCGCCGGATCGGAGTTCGGGTCTGAGCCATGGACCTGCCGTACCTCTATCGCAGCACGACGACCGAGCGCGACGACGGCCGCGGCTTCGTCGCGACCGCACCTGACCTGCCGGGATGCTCCGCGCACGGCGGCACCGAAGAGGAGGCGAGGAAACAGCTGATCCCAGCGATCCGTGCCTGGATCGCCGCGCACGAAGCCGCCGGCGATCCGGTACCGGCCCCCGGATCGGTGCCGCAGGAGGGCGACGGCATCCTCCCGTCCGTCCTCAACAGACATCGCTACGACCCGGCGACCGAGGCCGTCTTCATCGGCCGCGGCGGCAAATGGGGAAATCCCTACAGGATCGGCCGGGACGGCGACCGGGCGACGGTGATCGCGAAGCACGAGGCCTGGCTGCGCGGCCAACCCCACCTGCTGCGCGACCTCGGCGAGCTCCGCGGCCGACACCTCGTCTGCTTCTGCGCCCCGGCCGCCTGTCATGGGGACACGCTACTGCGGCTGGCGAACGGAACACGCGAGGAGCTGATCGCGTGGTGGCGCGCGGGATCGAACGAAACCCGGGACGACACCCCCAGGAGAGCCGAATGACGCTGAACGAGGACGAGTGCGCCGCGGCCGGGATCGATCCGAAGAAGATCGCATCCATCGCACGGCGGATCGAGCGGGCCGCCCTCGAAGCCAGGGTCTTGGGCGTCCAGGTCTTCGGCGGATCCGGATCCGGGAGCCTGCGCTTCGACGACGGCGGCAGGCACATGCTGGTGCTGGCCAATGTGGATGGCAACTGGAGCGGCGGCTGCGGTGCCGAAATGGCGGATGGCGATGGCCTGATGCGAGGCGAATAGGGGGCAGTCATGGCCGGAAGGATCACTGCGGCCGAAGCCGCCTTCGCCCGCTGCATGGCCGTGCTCGGGCATCACTTCACGCTCCGCGACGTGGAGCGCAACCGGATGCAGGCCGACTACGAGGCTGCACGCCGGGCCGGCTTCTATCAGAGCGCCGGGATCGAGAGCACGGTCAAAGGCGAGGACTGGGCCAACTCAGGCCCGGGGCGGGTCGCGATCGACGTGGCACGAGATGCAAGGCGATAAGGGGCTGGACATGCCGCTGGACGCGTACCGAACGAGGGAATTCTGGCGCAATCTGCCGCCGCCGGCGGAGGCGAGGTTCAGCTTCCGACGGGCCAACCCCCATCTCGCAGGCGCTCGGCCTGGA
>CAXDNE010000146.1:0-18108 GCA_963990595.1 uncultured Methylobacterium sp. | reverse complement strand
TGTCGCGGCGACCGTCCGCTAACGGGGTGTCTCAAGCAACCGGGAGGCGGAGGAGAGGCTTGCTTGTCCGCGAGATTGAAAAGCCGGATCGGATGATCGTCAGCAGGAAGGCGGTCAGCATCAACACAAAAGCGCCAAACGAGATGATCCGCTGCTGCATGTGCTCTATCCCGAGCGTGGTCCCGATCCGACTAGGATCCATGGTCGCGCGCAGCAGGCGTGCACGTTCACCGGACCAACTGCCAAACACGAGATAGTTGAGCGTCCCGCCGACGCGGCTTGGATCACGTCGAGCAACGTACTCGATGTGGCACGTCGACACGAGATAGTACCAGCGCGTGCATTTCGACTCCTTGATCGCCAGGTCGTCGACCAGTACCCAGCGTCCGCCGACTTGCAGATCGCTCGCGAGCTGTGGTCCTGCGTACACCAGAGGACCTACGAGCGTGAACGTTAGGGCGGCAAGGAACAGGAGGGTCCGAACCATCTGTCTGCCTCCGATAGCTGTGCGATGCGTGCAGCTGTGGTGCGTAAGCGGGACTTAAACATTTCAGCGAGGACGGGACGTTAGCCCCGCGCTTTAGCGAACAACCGTTTGCCGGACCAAGCCATGAAGGCTGCCATGGCGCCGACGCCGAGCAACGTCGGCAGGCTGCCAGCGAGGAGGCCGCCGGCTAGCGCCGCGAAGCCCCAAAGCAGGGCAAAACTCCAGCAGATCAGGCCGCGCATATAGTACGTGCCAGCTCTGGCCGCCGCAGCACCGGCGACGGCCGCGGATCGTGCCCCGGTGACGACTGCGCTCTCGCGTCCCCAGACTTCGGTCGGCTTGCGGATCATCAGGCTGCCCGCCCTGCCTTGAGCGCAGCCAGCCGCTGGGCGACGGCCGCGCTCTTCTGCAATGCGTCGATCTCCGCAACCCGGTGGATCGTCCCTGCTTCAGCCGGTGTGAAGCCGACGCCGCCCACACCCTTCATGGCGCGCTCGAACGCCTTCTCCGCAACGTCGAGCCGCTGACCGGGCGTGTGTTCACGACGCATGGAACCGGAGCCATTCCCCGCCTCGCCTTTGGAGACCTCGAAGGCGGCAAGCGCTTCCTCCATCTGCCCCTTGCGCGCCACCAGTGCCGCGAGGCCGGCCTCCAGTTCTGCCTCCTCAACCCGAACCTGCGCCTGCACATCATCGAGCGCCCTGGCTTGGGTCTCAAAGTCGATCTGCCGGGACAGGGCCGCCTCGGCGAGATCCTCTCGGCCCTCATCGACGGCGAAGGCGGCTTTACCACCCAGATCCTCGATGCGTTTCGCGAGCAGCTGTTGCTGGCGCGCTGCCTGCAGCCGACGCACCGTGATGCTTTCGAGTTCCGCCTTCGCCTGATCGATGGCCCGCTCCGCTTCACGGACGGCTTCGCGCATCACAGCCGGGCCACCTGCGGCTTCCAGCCTGTCGATCGCGTCCTCGACAGAGGCCGATAAAATCCGCGATATCCGTGAAAAGATGGATTCAGACATGGCTCACCTCAACAGCATCCATGAAGCAGGATCGCCTGTCGCCCATTGAATTTAAATTAATACCGAACAGTAATTATCGGTGAGATAAACAGTTTCTATACCCGGCGCCTCTATCCTGGCACGTGTGTTGGGGAGAGGCTTGCCCTTATGATTGATACCAGTCTCGTCCTGCTGGCCATCGCGCTGGCCGCCGCTCCGTTCTACATCGTCGTAGCGACACGGAACCGGCTCGTGGCGCTTGATCAGCGTTGCGAGACGGCTTTCGCCGACATCGATGCGCACCTCAAGCACCGGCAGAACCTGATCCCCGGGCTGGTCGAGACGGTCAGAGGCTATGCCAAGCACGAGCACGATGTCCTGCTCAGCGTCATCCAGGCCCGCACCGCCGCCCTCGCGGCGATCCAGCCCGAGGCACGCCTTGAGGCTGAGAAGAACCTAACACAGACCATCAATGCCCTGATCGGGGCGGCCGAGCGCTATCCCGAGTTGAAGGCATCGAGCCACTTCACGGCGCTGCGCGACGAGTTTGTCGCCGCCGAGAACCGCATCACGGCGTCGCGCCGCTTCTACAACCTCTCTGTCGGCGAGTATGGGGCGACGCTGCGTCAGTTCCCCGGCAGCCTCATCGCGCGGCTCTGGAAGATGCAGCTGCGCAAGCCATTCGACCTTGGCATCGAGCGCGTCCTCATCGACGAACCTGTCGCCTTCAAGTTCTGACTTGCCTGCGAGATCCATATGCTGCGCGTCAACGGCCTGTTCGGCTGGATCGCCGCGAATGACCGGCGTTCGCTGGTCCTGTTCGCCGGCTTTCTCGCCGCTTTCCATGTTGGAGCCGTACTAGCGCTCTACTTGCCGCTTGCCGCCCTCGATCCAGAGCATGCGCCGGTCTTCACCTGGGTCGGCTACGCGAGCCGCTACCTGGTTCTGGTGACGCTCGCCGGCATCATCCTGTTCGTTGCGCTACTGCTCTGGCACGTTCACGCAGTGCGCAGGGTCATGGCGTTCACGTTCGTCGACGAGCAGGACGAGCCGCGCCTGTGCCGCATCGTCGAACCGCTGGCGCTCAGTATGGGATTGCCGGTACCTTATGTCGGCGTGATCCGTTCAAGTGCGCTGAATGCGTTCGCCTGCGGCATCCGACGCAAGGACGCGGTCGTCGTGGTGACCCGTGGGCTCATCGATGGTCTCGACGACGACGAACTGGCGGGAGTGGTCGCGCACGAACTCGCGCACATCCGCAATGGCGACATCCGCCTGATGGCGGCCGCCAACGTGTGCCTGCGCCTGCTCGATCTGTTGATTACGCCGCGGATGAAGGAAACCACTCCGCTTAAGGAACTCGTGGGTCTCCCGATCCTGACGTTGTGGTTTCCGCCGATCCTCGTGTTCGTGCTGATCGTCAGCTTCGTCGCCCAGTCGGCGCTGAAGGCGGGCCGGCTCGTTCGGCTTCTGATCTCCTCATCCCGGGAGTTTATCGCCGACGCAGTCGCCGTGGAGGCTACGCAAAACCCGGCCGCCCTCATCTCGGCCTTGCGGAAGGTGCACGGCCACAGCGCGATTGCTGGGCTTCCGTCCGGTCAAGACGCGATGATGATCGACGGCGCGGCCGAGGGCGGACTGGCGACACACCCGAGGATGGATGAGCGCGTGAATGCGATCATCGCGATGACCGGGTCGATGGCACTCATTGCACCTGCGCGGCGCGACACGCGCCCGGATGCACTGCGCCGACCGGCCGACCATCTGTGCGACGCATTTGTCAGCCCCGGCCGGCGCGAGGCGTTCCGAGCGATGAGCGCCCTCCGTCGCGTTGCCACCGACGACACAAGGAATTGGCTCGGCCTGACCCGCAACATGAGCTACGGCGTCATCTTGGCGGTGGCAGCAATCCTGTGTTGCAACGCCAAGCGCCTCGACCGCCCAGCCGTATTGATCGAGATCTTCGATCCGCAGCCCTTCAACGTGTTCCTCGCGGCTGCAGCCAAGGGTATGGCCTGCAATATTGGGGCGATCGCCTCAATGGCTAACGTTCCACATCTGGCTCGAAAGTGCGATCCGAAAGAGTTGAGCGCGTTCCTCTCCGTACAAAGCGAGCATGCTGGGCCGTTTGGCGCGATGTTGACTATGATGGCCGACGCACCGGATGGCACCTTTGCATCGACTAAGATCATTCGGAACAAAGAAGTTGGTCGTTAACTCATCCAGCACGGTCGAGCGCACGACCAGCCAAACAGCACGATCTGTTTGCAGGTCCGGTTTGGTTGCGTCGGTCCTCGTAAGCGGACAGGCAGGAAACCACCCGGAGCGGTCATTCAGCTGTTTCGACCGTTATGTACAAAAAACGAACGTTTTCCCGACGATCACTGACCACGCATGCTCGGTCGACCAAAACGATTGCAACCGCGTCGGAGAACCGTGTCGGCTATTCAAACGTCGGCAAAACGCGCGTCACAGACGCCTGTAGCAAGAATGCTGCGATGTCCGGTTTAGCGCCTCGCGGTGCCGAAATCAGCCAGTCGGCTTTCGTGAAGAGTTTCGGGCGCCGGCAGGCGTACGAAAGTCTCCGAGGAACGAACCCGCGGAGACCGAGGCAGTCGGCTATGGGGATTGAGCGATCCGGCCTGATGGCGCGGGCGAGCGCGATGGCCGGCGAGGGGCTCGGCGGAGATGGCGGGGTGATCCGCCGGGACAGGCCGACGGCCAGCACGGGGTGGTCGGAGCGATGGCCGGCGGGTCTCGGTCTGGATCGGGCGGCCGGAAGTGCGGGTCGAGGCGGTCGGGGCGCAACGCTCCTCCGGCCGCGGCTCGAAGGCCGGCGGCATGATGGTGGCTGACGACGTGCCGGGTCACGGTGCTCTCATCCCGGTCAGGGCGGACGCGGTCGGCGGACCGCGCGGTTGCAGGAAGCGGCCGAAGGTCTCGACGACCGTCATGCGGCCGCCGCAGCACCGGCAGGGTGAGCGCCAGTCGGGCGGCGCCGTGGGCTCGGGCGGGATGACCGGCGGCGGGACGGCGAGCAGCGCTCGGATACGGGTGAGGTTGGCCCGGCGGCCGGCGCTGGCGAGCAGACCGTAGTGGCGGATGCGGTGGAAGCCCTTGGGTAGGACGTGCAGCAGGAAGCGCCGGATAAACTCGTGCGGGCCCAGCGTCAGGGTGCCGTAGCGCTCAGGCCCGTCGCGACGGTAGTCCTTGATGCGGAAGGTGACGCCGGCCTCATCGAAGCTCATCAGCCGGCTGTTCGAGATCGCCACACGGTGGGTGTAGCGCGACAGGTAGGCCAGCACCGCCGCGGGACCGGCGAACGGGGCTTTGGCGTAGACGACCCAGCGCTTCGTCCGGGCCGGGGACAGATGGCGCAGGAAGGCGCGGCGCTCGGCCAGGGGCGCTAGGCCGCCAAAGAAGACGAGCCGTCCGGCCGCGTGCAGCGCGCTCAGCCCGACCAGGAACAGGCGGCGGAACAGCTTGCCCAGCACCCGCACCGGCAGGAGGAAGGCCGGCCGCGACGACACCCACCGTGCACCATCAGGCGAGAGGCCGCCGCCGGGCACGATCATGTGGACGTGGGGATGATGCGTCAGCGCCGAGCCCCAGGTGTGCAGCACGGCGGTCAGGCCGATGCGGGCGCCGAGGTGCCTGGGATCGGCAGCGATGGTCAGCATCGTCTCCGACGCCGCGCGGAACAGCAGGTCGTAGACGGCGGCCTTGTTCTGGAGGGCGATGTCGGCGACCTGCGTCGGCAGGGTGAACACGACGTGGAAGTAGCCCACCGGCAGCAGGTCGGCCTCGCGCTCGGCCAGCCATGTGCGGGCCGCCGCCCCTTGGCATTTGGGGCAGTGCCGGTTGCGGCAGGAGTTGTAGGCGATCCGCCGGTGGCCGCAGTCGCCGCAGCCCTCGACGTGGCCGCCGAGCGCGGCGGTGCGGCAGTGCTCGATCGCCGCCATGACCTTGAGCTGCCGCAGGCTCAGGTGGCCGGCCTGGGCCGCCCGGTAGGCCGGCCCAGCAGCGCGGAAGACGTCGGCGACCTCGATCGCGGCGCGCACCGTCTCAGCCGGGCGCGATCTCTCCCGTCTTGAACAGACCCAGCTTGTCCAGCGGACTGGTCACGGTGCGTACCGTGCGGGTGGCGACCTTGGTGTAGAACGCCGTGTTCTCCAGCTTGGCGTGCCCGAGCAAGACCTGGATCACCCGGATGTCGATGCCGTCCTCCAAGAGGTGGGTGGCGAAGCTGTGGCGCAGGGTGTGCGGGCCGACCCGCTTGGCGATATCGGCCGCCCGGGCCGCCTCGACCACGATGCGGTGGAGGTGGCGGGTGCTGATCGGCTTCATCGGATGCTGGCCCGGGAACAGCCAGCCGTCACGCTGCATGACGCCCTGCTGGCGTCCGACCTTCCACCACTGGCGCAGCAGGGTGAGCAGGTCCGCCGGGAGCAGCGCGTTGCGGTATCGTCCGCCCTTGCCGCGCTCGACCCGGATGAGCATGCGCGCGCTGTCGATGTCGATGACTTTGAGCGCTGCGACCTCGGCCACGCGCAGGCCGGCGCCGTAGGCCACCGACAGAGCAGCCTGATGCTTGAGGCAGGTGGTGGCGTCGAGCAGCCGGGTGACCTCGTCGCGGCTGAGCACCACCGGCAGCGTGAGCGGATAGGCGAGCCGGACGAGCCGCCGCGCGAGGTCGGGCCGGTCGAGGGTGTGGGTGAAGAAGAAGCGCAATGCCGAGACGATGGCGTTGAGGGTCGGCACCGGCACGCCGGCCTCGCGCTGCTCGACCTGGAAGCGGCGCAGGTCCTCCGCGGTGGTCGTGTCGGGCCGGCGCCCGAGGAAGGTGGCGAGGCGGCCGACGTCGCGGATGTAGTTGCGCTGGGTCTCGTGCGAGAACCGGCGCAGGCTCATGTCATCGATCAGGCGCTGGCGCAGGGGGCTGACCGCGCTGGCGGGGAGAAGATCGTGCATCGTGGGGCTCCTCGGATGAAGGAGCCGCGATGCTCGGCCCGCCTCCGACGGGCCTCAAACGATACGCGACGGTCCCGACCCTACCGCGCCCTCACCACACGCACCCTCCCGCGCAGCGGGTTCGTTCTTCGGCCAGACGACGTCATGCCGGATCGCCATCGCGCGCAGAATCGGACATTCGGCTTGGCGCCCATCCGAGTGCACTGACGCGGAGGTAGGATTCACGCATGGGGTGAGGCGTGCGAGTCCTCGCCAGAGCTCAGACGGTATGCGTGCTCCTTAATCCGACCTGATCCGCCCCCACTGGAGTGGTCCGCCCTGAGGTATGGCCTGCGGGCCAGGGTCACGGAAGCCAACGCCCAGATACTTAAGCCAAGCAAATAGACTCTGATGCAGTGACCCTCGAACGCCTCGACGCTGGCCGGGTCGTAGACGGCCGCAAGACGGTCGCGCTTGTCCGGCGCGGGCTAGTGGCCTCGGGCGCAAAGAAACCCGCTCACGCATTCGGGGCCGGAACTCGATGATCAGACGGGTCTGGGCGCGCGCCGACAAACTTCGCGCGCCCAGGCCGACACACTACCCGCTCCTGCCGACAAACTTCCTGCGCTCGCACATCAGGCCTCGCAGCATCAGCCTCGTCCTGCGAGCAGGGGACCGGCCAGGATCCTGTTGAGTCCGATCACGCCGAGCAGGACGGCGGCGTGCAAGGCGAGATCCGTCGCGGTGGCGTCGTAGGAGTGGAACGGCATCAGCATCGTCGCGGCGACCGCGGCGACGGCCAGGCCCCCCAACGCCGCCGTCAGGTTCGGCCGAAGCGGGCAGGCCCGGCGCACCATGACGACCATCAGCGCCGAAAGCGGCACAGACACACAGACCAGGACACCGAGGCACATCGTCATGTCGTGGGGCCCGGAGATGCCGGTGCCGGGAACAATCCGAACGTACAGGCAGCCCAGGCCGCTCGCGCCGATCCACAGGACGACGGCGGGCAGCGGCAGCAGCGCCCAAGCGCCGGAGCGTCCCGGCACGGCGGTGGCGAAGGCGGCGAGGGATGCAGTCACCGCCGTCGACATGGCCCCGAGCGCGGCGAGCATCAGGTTCGGTGCGCGCATCCGGATCAGAAAATCGCCCGCATCCATCCGTGTTGCTAGGATCAGTCCGACGAGCATCGCCCCCCCGAACCAGAACACGGCACGAACGCACGGCGCAGGCAGCGGCCGCACGGGTTTCAATCCTTCAGCGAGGTCCGCGACAAGCTTGTCGTGAGGGCTGAGCGTGACCATCACTCCTTCTCCTGGATCAGGCTGGCGCGCAGAGCCTCGATGGCTCGGTGCAGGTTGACCTTCAGCGCTCCCTTGCTGCGGCCGATGAGTCGCGCGGTGTCGTCCAGCGACAACTCGCGCAGGCCGAGATTCTCGATCGCCTGACGTTGGCACTCCGCCAGGGCGGCGACTGCGCGAGCCAGTGCCATGCTTCGCCCGCCCGCCCCCGGCGCCGTGCCGGTAGCGGGGCCGGGATCGACCTCGGCGCAATAGGCCAGGGGATCGTGGACCTCCTGCGGACCGCGGCCCGCCCGCCTCAATCGGTCGATCCCCCGGCGTCGGGCAATCGCGTGCAGCCACGGCAGGAAGGGTCGGCGGGGGTCATAGCCCGCTCTCGCCCGATGCACCGTCATGAGCGCGTCCTGCACGACATCGTCCACTGCCTCGCCCCTCACCCCCTGCGCCGGGCAATGCCCGCCACCACCGTCAGGCATGCCTTCGGGAGAATCCGGTAGGCCGCCGCGTCGCCGGCTTGCGCTGCCGCCAGCAAGCGGGCGAGATCCTCTTCGAGCGCCATCCGACTCCCGCCGATTTTTGCCCCGGCCCGCCTACGCTCTCATCGACAGCAGAGGTAATGACGAGGAGCGATGCGAAAAGCTCTCCGTCAGGTGGAGAAACGGCGGGGATCACCGGGCGACGGCCGGTTCGAGTGTCGCCGTCCGACTAAAGGCGTGCGGCGCCGAGGATGGTCCCGTCAGGTGCTTGGACCAGCACCGCCGCGGTCTCGCCTGCCGGTAGGGGAGTGCTGAGCGTCATCGCGGCACCCGACCATCGGCCGATCTCGCGCAGCGAACGCACGATGTTGGCCTGCTCGATCGTGCGACCGGCATTCTCGCCCCGCGCAACCCGCGTCGTGTGACTCGGGTCGAACCCGACCAGCACGACCGATCCGGAACCGCTCGCGGCTCCGAGTTTCACCGCCAAGCCGCCGCCATCCCGCACCAGGAAGACGGGGACCGATCGCCAAGCGCGTGCGCGTGCGACGGCGGCGCGCAACGCCGCCTCGTCGGAGCCGAGAACGTCCAGGTGACCATCGACGACGGCCTGAGGCGTATAGCTCGGACCACGCAACCGCGCCGCGTAGGCGCTCTGACGCGCCGTCGCGGCCGGCAGGGAATAGGCGTCACGCCAATCCAGGTGGTTCCAGTAGGTCACGTGGAACGCGAGCGGCAGCACGTCCGCACCCTCGTGAGCAAGCCGACCGAGCAGCGCCTCGGCGGGCGGACACGACGAGCAACTCTGCGAAGTGAACAGCTCGACGACCACCGGGCGCTCAGCCGCGCCGGCAGGCCCCAAGACGGACGACAGGAGCACGGGGGCGAGAAGGGTTGCGGCGTATCGCATTGTCGAGGCTCCGAGTTGCGAGCGATGCATGGAAGCTTCTCATCCGTTCGCCGCGCCCTGGGTCGCGGTTACTCGCCTTCGTAGCCGTAAAGTATGAAAATGATGCCGCGTCGTTGTACTCCGTGTCATCGATGAAGTGTTGATTTGATGCGTCTGGCCTCTGATGCTCCGGGTCGGACAGGAAGAGCCGTCACTCGGCATGATGAAGTGAGCGGCATTTTCTGTTCGACCGACGTGGCACCGTCCAGCTATGACGACGGTGCCTAACTCTTCATTTCACCCTTCGGCGATGTGCTTGAACATGTGAGCGCGCGCCTCATCGTCCATCTCGGCTTTGAAACTGAAGCGGTCCTTCAACCCGAGCGCTCTCTGCGCAGCCGGACGCGCGGCGATCTCGTCGTGAAGTCGCTTCACGTTCGGCAGCTTGTCCCAAGCATCCTCGCCGAGCACGAACGGCAGCATCCGTGCCCAACCCCAAACGCCCATGTCGACGATGGTGTAGGTGTCGCCGACCATGTACCGGCGACCTGCCAAGTGGCTTTCCAACACGCCGTAGTGGCGGCGTGCCTCGTAGGCATAGCGCTCACGGGCATACGGCACCGGCTCCGGCGCGAAGTGCCGGAAATGCACGGCCTGCCCTGAAAACGGACCGATCCCGGTGGCCACGAACATCAGCCACGACAGAAGCGGTCCCCGCTCGGTTGCACCGGCGGGTAGAAAGCGGCCGGCCTTCTCGGCGAGGTAGAGCAGGATCGCGTTGCTGTCGAAGACCGTGACCTCGCCGTCGACGATGGCGGGCACCTTTCCATTCGGGTTCACGGCGAGGAAGGCAGGCTCGAACTGCTGGCCGCGGCGGGTATCCACCGGCACGGGTTCATAGTCCAGACCGAGCTCCTCCAGCAGGAGCGCGACCTTGCTCGGATTCGGAGACAGGTTGAAGTAGAACTTGAGCATCACGTGCCTCGGGCAGCGAGGGCCTGAGCGTGTGCAATCCGGTTGGATCGGGGCAGCGCAGGCAGTCACCAGGTTGTGCCAGACCTCTCGCGGAAGCGAAAGCATCGGGTTTGGGCCGCACGCGGCACGGGTGGCCGTTCCTTCGGAATCATCCTTAAGATCGCCAGCGCTCGAAGCAAGCTCCCGTCACAGGCGTGGATGCTGATACTTCAGACTGTTTGCCCGGTCCGTCGCCCTACAGACAGCTGCAACGAGGTTCGGCCTACAGCCATCCCGCGTCCCCGCCGGGCACCAGCACCGCATGATTTATGGCAGGCCCGGATTGATCCGTCGACAGGCTCATGTGCGCGGCCACACGCGGATCCATCGCTCCGCCGGCACTCATGGACATGGCGCGATCGTCGCGCCGCGGAGACCTCCGATGCCCAACCCACTCTACGCACTCGCCCCGGTGATCGGCACCCTGGCCGCCTTCTTCGGCCTGATGATCGTCGCCTACGCCTGAACATCCTCTGCCAAGCACCGTGTCGAGGAACACCGCCATGATCCGCTCCGCCCTTGCTGTCATCGCCCTTTTCACCATCGCCACCCTCCCGGTTCGAGCCGCGCCGATCGACGCGCCGAGAGTCGTCGCAACCGCTGCACTGCCGAAGGCGCAGCTTCGCCACGTGACTATGAACGGAACCACGAAGCCGGCCGGCCTTACCCTCGACGGGCGCAGCGGGACCACGCCGGACCTCGACCGCAAGAGCGGCGAGCTCCACCGGCTCATCGTGACCTCGATCTGTACCGGCTGCTGACGGCCCGCACCGCGACGCCTCCCGTGTGAAGGGAACCTGAGTTTGGCATGCCCTACTGGTAAGCGGCCGAATTCATTGATCGACTCGATACGCTCACGTTCTTCTACGTCTGAATGTGGGTGCTTTGACCTTAAGACGGCTCGTCGAAGATCATTTGGCTTCCGGGGACCGGCAGCGCCCACTAATCCTCGTGGAAGTGATCTCCGCTCTCCGCGCGCGGAAGCGGCCCTCGACGCCCGGGGCATCACCAGGATGTCCATTTTCGGCTCTACGGCCCGCGGCGAGAACCGGACCGATAGCGACATCGACAACCTGATCGAAGTATCATCGGATACCTGCATGTCGCTCACGGGCTTCGTAAGACTAAAAAGCGACCTAGCCGAGATCCTAGGTCATCCGGTCTATCTGGCGGAATGGCTAAATCTGTATCCTCGCTTCGCAGCGTCGGCGGAACGCGATGCCGTGGCGGTGTTCTGATGCCGCGCGACCTCGAACTGCTTCTCGAAGACCTTCCGGACGCGGCACGTGGCGCTGTGCGGTACGCCTCAAATCCGACCCAGGATGGCTTCGAGCTGATGCCGACGACCGATTGGGATAGGTACCGCGCCCTCAAGGAGGCTGTGACCGAGCTGAGAGAGGTCGTGAAGAAGTCACTTGAGGATTTGAATATTAGACACGGCGAAATCGATGGGGCGGGCATGGCCGGTATCAGGAACATCTTCACGCATCAATACTTCCGGGTCGACATGGCGCGGCTTTGGCTTGCGGCCGTCTGGGAGTTTCCCGACCTAATCATTGTTTTTGATCAGGAAAAGCTTGCCACATCCAATCCTAGCCTTGCAACTAGCGGCTCGACATACGGAGTATGATAGCTCTGACGTTTGAAAGACGGTCCTCGCAAAGGGCGCCTTCCAATCGGACAGACATGCACACGAAAGCTCGAGCGAGAGGCGCGTCACGGTTGAGGCGACCAGTCGTTGCGATGCGCCTTCCGATCGGATTTGCGCCTGCGCGTCGTTCGTCATTCGTTCCACAAATTCTCCTCTCACAGGCGCCTCATCGGGTGACCGCAGCCTGATCTGCCTCAGCCTCATGCAGTACGAAGCCTTCAAGAGGGTCGACCTCTCGTCTCCACGGCGCCTCAGCGAGCACACGCCGCGCGTGCAGGTAACCGGCCTCCTCACGCGCTCGTATCCCGTTCGGGCTGAAATCGATGTCGCGCATATGGTCTTCTGCCTCAAGCCGCGGTGCGAGTAGCCGCACCACGTGCATGCGGGTCAGGCAGCCATACGCCGTCAGTGCCTTGATCTCCGGCTCGGCCGCGACCTCTGCGGGAAGCCGGCGGGCGAGTTCCGCAATGACGTGGCGGAGCCGGTGCGTCTGCTTCTGACGGGCGATGTGGCTGTGAGCGCGGCTGGCGTATTGGAGATCCTTCTGACGGTTGACCACCTCCCAGATGGTCCGAGGTTCAGGGCCGGACGGGTTCCACATATGCACGACGAAGATGATCCCATCGCGCCGCGGGTTGTCATCGAACACCGCTTCAACGGGCGTGTTCGAAAGAATGCCCCCGTCCCAGTACAGATCGTCACCGATACGCACAGGTGGGAAGGACGGTGGCAACGCTCCGGATGCCAAGACATGACGGAGGTCCAGAACTTCATCGCGGCTGTCGAAGTAGCGCATCTGGCCGGTACACACATGCGCAGCGCCGACCGTCAGCCTGCAGCCGCCGCCGTTGAGCTGCTTCAAATCGACGAGGTCAGCAAGCGTCTCACGCAGGGCCGCCATGGTGTAGTAGCCGACCGACTCAGGTGCGAGCGGCCAGTGAGGGTTTGCCAGCGCGAAGGGGTTGGGGGTGAAAAATCCTGCCACCCCCTGCATGATCGTGGACCAATGGACGGTCATTGGACCGAAGCCAGGCCAAGCCGATAGCTGTTCGCGCAGGGCACCGTGCTCGATGCGGCGCCAGAACGTGCGGAGGCGTTCGAGGCGCTGCCCGTGTGAGTTGCCGGCGATCAACACACCGTTGATGGCACCGATGGAGGTGCCGATGACCCAGTCGGGATCGACTCCAGCCTCGTGCAAGGCGCGGTAGACGCCGACTTGATAGGCCCCCAGTGCGCCGCCGCCTTGAAAGACGAGAACGACTTGACCGAGGTCCCGAAGAGTTAGTGCGTCGGGGGCTGGCGCTTGCATTGGATCCGGTGGGTTCAAGTTCTGGTCCTGGGACACGATGCTTCAGCGAGGCAGCGGGCCACCGGCGCGCGAACCGGATCCGTAGCGGGACACAGAGCGGCTCCGCTTCACCACAGGTGATGCCTCACGCGGTCCAGTCGAGGGCCGTCGATTGTTGAGCGTACCGCCGGCATGGCTGCCAGAACCGAGCCGCCTCGGGTCGGGAGTAGCAACCGGCTTCTGGCGACCGCCGGTCGCGCTGATTCGATCCCGAGCCGGTCCGCCCGTTTGCTGGCCGCTGCCGGTGTTTTGGGCGAGGGCAGGCCCCGAAAGGCAAAGAGCGAGCCCGACGATGAGGACACGATGCATAGAGATCTCCGCATTTCGGTGCTTGCCGTTTCCCTTCCACTCCGTTCGCTTGGTCAAGCCACCCTGTTACGCGTCCTTTTTGGTCCATCATCGCGCGAACGCCAGAATGAGCCCGATGCGGACGGCTGGGATCAAGCTCTCCTGCCCGACACCGCCGTGACAGGCGCACTGCGCATCGCCGTGAAGGTTCATGAGGCGGACGCGATGTTCGCGGTCCTGTCGACAGACCTCGGCGCCGGCGCGATCACGCTGCGAAGGCGATCCACACCTGAATAGGTCAAGGCCGGCGAGGACTGGGATGTTCGCTTTGTTCATCCTCAACCCGTTTCAGTTGGAGGGCAGCGCGGGCATAGCCGCCGGAAGCGCCATCCACGAAGTGGAGGTGATCGGCACTGAGCGGCGACGGACTGATGCAGGTCACAATCGCCGAATCCTGTTTATGAAGGCCGTAGCGCACGAGGCCGGCTCGCATCGCCGCCGCCAGTTGCGTTTCGATCGCGTCGACGGTCGCGGACGGGCAGGCCACGGTGAGGCGCAGGCCGTCGTCGTACTTGCGGAAATCTGCGTTGGCCGCGAGTTCGCGACCGTAGGCGCGCGGCGAGAAAGGTCCGACCGGTAGTCCTGAGCGGAACAAAGCGAAAGACCAGCAGCGTTTCGTGAAGAGCAGGGCACTACGGAGAGCGAGCGAGCCCGCCAATGGGCCGGCGGCGCGCGCCTCTGTGCCGAGTCCGGCCCACGGCGGCCGCATGCGCGGGCCCTGTTCCGGGAGAGGCCGTCCCATGGCCGGGCTCGCTTCGACGGCTTCGATCAGGTCGGAGAGGACGGTGTGCAGACTTGTCCGGTCGACGTTCGGGCATGGCACGACGATGAGCGATAGGACGATGCCCTCGGAAGCCGGGACGGGCGCGAAGCGGCAGGACAGGCCAGTCAGGTCGGGCCTTGCCCCCCTGGGTGCAGGCGGAACCGAATACAGGCCCCGTTTCATCGCCGCCTCCGCCCAGGCGAGACCGCCGCCGGAGAACATCGCATAATCGACCTGTACGGAAGCACGGTATCGAGCTACGCGCAGGTCGCGCCCAGCCGCGCGCACGGCAGAGATTGGGATCAGCGCCGCACGCAGGTCGAGGTTGAGAGCCTCTCCGACCCAGGTCACCGTCTGGGAGAGTACCGCCTCCACGGTCCCACGATCCTCCGGCCGAACGAGCAGGCTCGCACCATCGCCGCCGAACACGAAAGGCACGTCGACGCCCGGCAGCGCGTTGCGCACCGCCGTGATCGCCGCAGCGCCGGCGAAGTTGACGGCGCGGTAACGCCCCTGCTCGATCGCAGCCGTCGAGCGGACCACATCCGACAATGCTACGAACCAGTCGTCGGGAATCGGCACGTAGCGCGCCTCGTCGAGCACGTCGGCGAAGCGGTCGATGTAAGCAACCCCTTCGTAGCGGAACGGGAGTGAACCGGATGCGATAGCGTCACCCTGTTGGTAGAATGTCATGGCTAGATCGGAGCTTTCGGCCGGTGACCGGCAGTGTCGTCGCACCAACGGACAGGAAAGTCATGGAGTGTCCCTCGGTGCGATGACGTTGAAGCGCGGGATGGTAGGCCGATCCATCGCGAAGGCGGTTTGCATCGCCCTCGTCTCCAATGGCTGACTGCGAAATCGTGTTCCCAAGCGATCCCTGGATTCGACGAGGAGACCATGGCTGGACCAGCGGCTGCGGGGCATAGGATCGGGCCGAACATGCGAGCTGCCATTGAAGCCCTTTCCATGACCACCGCTTTACGAACGACCTCTGAGTCGCGTGTAATTACTCGGCTTTCGTCGACCGCAGCGATCTTGTTACCTGAAGCGTGCGCAATGCCTCGGCTTCTACGCCGGGATGAACGCGACCCAGCCCGCGCTGCCGAACGGAGCGCGAATCTTTGGACTGCCCCGATGGCGTTCGCGGACGGCCACAGAAATCGGATCTATCCCACTCCCGACCAGGTGGACCTGCTCCGCAAACCCCAACTGCGTTCGCGTGGAGTGCAACCGTGCGCGTCGTGAACGCGAGGAGGCTTGGCGCGAGCATCGCAAGCACATCCCTTCAAGATCTCGTCTCGTCGCCGGCTGGCACTTGTGCGCAGCCGCACGCGGATCCACCAATCCACCGGCACTCAGGATCATGGCGCGATCGTCCCGCCGCGGAGAACCACGATGTTCGATCCTCTGCTGACCCTTCCCCTCATCGTCGGCCTGCTCGCGGCCTTCTCTGGCGTGCTGGTCGTCGCCTCCATCTGAACACCCCCTGCTTCGAACCACATGAGAACCGGAGCCATGATCGGCATACCGCCATACGAAGAGGCTTTCCGCCGGAGACGAAGCTTGCCCTGACGCCTCCCGGAATCTTCGCCATGTCGAGTTGCTTCATCGTCCACGGCGTTTCAACACAGGTGCAGTCTTGGCTTAGCGGAACGCGCGCTAATCCCTTTCCCTTCAGGGAGAGGATGTAAGCGCGCCCGCGGCGGCAGCCGCGATCAGCGACCTTGGTTCTCGATGTACTGCTTCAGAATCGAAAGCGGAGCGCCACCGACCGATCCGGCGAAATAGCTCGGCGTCCAGAGGACTCCCCGGCTTTTCTTCACGGACCAGAACGAGGCGATCTCGGGGAATTCCTTCTTCAGCAGGCGACTCGACACGCCTTTCAAGCTGTTGACCAGCTCCGAGAGCCGCACCTTCGGCGGGTAGAACACCAGCAGGTGGACGTGGTCCCGCTCGCCGTTGAACTCGCGCAACTCCACCTCGAAGTCCGCACACACGCTTGCGAAGATCACCTGCAGTCGGTCGAGGTGGGGGCGGGTCAGCACCTTGCCGCGACGCTTGGTCGTGAAAACGAGGTGCGCGTGCAGGGCGAAGACCACGTGCCGCCCGGTGCGAAGCTCCATAGACCAAACCGCCGTTATGCCGTATGCGTCGTCTGTGAGCACAGCGACAGACCAACTGGTTCTGAAAGCCTTCAGCTTCCGCGTCAAGGACGCGACGAGCAGCAAGCGCCTGACCGCGCTCGCCAACGCGGTGAACACCGTCTGGAACTACGTCAACGAGATCAGCGCCCGGTCCGCGGACCGTGGCACGCTTTGGGCGACGAAGAAGCAGTTCCGCGACCTGACCAAGGGCAGCGGCAAGCTGCTCGGCCTCCCGTCCCAGGTCGTCCAGGAAGTCATCGACGAGTACGTCCTCAAGCGGCGCGCCGCCCACCGCCCGAAGCTACGCTGGCGCGCGAGCCGGGGGCCGAAGCGCGCCCTCGGCTGGGTCCCGTTCACGAACCAGGACGTCGCGCTCGACGGGGAGACGGTGCTCCTGCGCGGCCAGCGATTCCGCCTGTGGCAGCATCGCGCCGTCGAGGGTCGGATCAAGTCGGGCAACTTTTCGCAGGACGCACGGGGCCGGTGGTACTGCAACCTCGTGTGCGAGATGCCGCGCTCCCTCGGCAAAGGGCGCGATGAGGTCGGCGTCGATCTCGGGCTCAAGTCCGTGGCGAAGTGCTCGGACGGGCAGGAGCTTGAGCAGGCAAGGTTCTACCGCGACCTCGAACCCAAGCTCGCCGAGGCGCAGCGCAAGGGGCGCAAGCGGCAGGTGAAGTCGATCCACGCCAAGATCGCCAACAGACGCAAGGACACCCTTCACAAGTTTTCGCGGGCGCTGGTGGACCGCGCCCAAAGGATCACGGTCGGCGACGTGTCGGCCTCGGCGATGACGAAGACCCGGATGGCGAAGAGCGTGCTCGACGCCGGATGGTCGATGTTGCGCGGTATGCTCCGTTACAAATGCGATCACGCAGGGGTGGCCTACGCCGAGGTGGACGAAGCCAACACGACCCGGGCCTGCTCGTCCTGCGGCTGCCTCACCGGCCCCCGCGGACTTGCTGGTCTCGGCATCAGGCGGTGGACGTGCGGCGATTGCGGGGCGGAACACGACCGCGACCAGAACGCCGCGCGGAACATCGCCCGTCTCGGATGTGAGACGCCGTGCCCGTCCGGGCACGGAAGCCCCGCCTTTTAAGGCGGGGAGACATCACCTCCAGCTCGTTGCCTTCCCCTGTTCGCCCACTCATAAGGGCGGGCGGCTTGGAATCGCCGCATCAACATTCAAGCGTCCGGACCCATAACGGTAGTGCCGTCCGAGGTGACGTGATTCGAGGCCCCCTGCTGAAGGAGCCGATGGATCACTTTTTGCGGACGGACGAGCAGTTTGCGACGATCGCCCCGCACTGCCCACCGCTGCGCCGCCGGCGGCGAACGTATGGCCCGCCCCGTCCGCAAGTGGCTCTGGATCCGCTGGTCTGAGCAGTCCGCATAAACGTATCCGGCCTTCGGGCGAGCCCTTGGCCAAGATGAAGATCAGCGCGTCCTGCGCCTCATAAGGGGGTCGGCGTCGAACGCCATTGGCCAGCCAAAGGCTTCTAGGGCGTCTCTGCAAACTGTCTCATTCGTGCGAGCGCGTCAGCTTTTTGCTTTCTTCGAGCGTATTTGGCAGCGGCTTCGCTCTGTCTGCCGAGCGCCGAAGGGAGTGAACTCGTAGGTTTCGTGTGCCTGCCCCGAGTTTGCAGAGACGCCCTAGGTCGCGGACTCATTAAGCTCGCAGCCAGACCCGCAGGGCTGCGAGCTTGACGCTGGCTAGGAAGTTGTCGGGATCCTTGTCGTAAC
>CAXDNE010000145.1:0-18114 GCA_963990595.1 uncultured Methylobacterium sp. | reverse complement strand
ACACTATCCTCTTCGTCGGCAGCGTCAGATGTGTATAAGAGACAGGCCCTTGCCGGTGTCGATCGATTGCTGCTCGGCCTTGCCGCGACGGGCGACCTTGCTGTTGCCGGGCAGCGAGGCGCTGGCGTTGGATTCCTTGTTGCCCGCCAGGCCCTCGCCGCTGGAGGCGGCGTTGATGTCGTTGTTCTGGTCTTGGTTGGCGGTGTTGTTGTAGCGGGCCCCGTACTGGCCGGTGCCGTTGGCGATGCCGCCGCCGGGGCCGCGGTCGATCACCTCGGCCTGCATCCGGGCGATGAGGGAGCGGTTCGCCTGGGCGTCGGCGTCGCGGGGGTTGAAGCGCAGAGCCTCGTCGTAGGCGGCGAGCGCGCCGTCGAGGTCGCCCGACCTGGCCAGGGCATTGCCGAGATTGTAGCTCGCCCGGCGGCCGCCATTGCGGAACAGCCCGATCGCCGCGTCGTAGCGGCCGGCCTCGTAGAGCGCGGCGGCGCGCCAGGCCGGATCGACCAACACGTCCGCGGCGAGCCCCGGCAGGCCGAGGCCCATCAGCAGCCGTCCGAACCCGGTGCGGGGCTGCGAGACGGCGAGCAGCGCCAGAAGACCCGTTCCCGCGAGCGCGAGGCCGGCGACCCGGGCGAGGCGCCGCCAGCGCGGCGGCAGGCCGGCGCGGAGCGGGGCGGCGAAGCCTGGATGGGGCACGGTCAGCCGCATCACGCGCTCCTGCGGAACAGGACCAGGGCCGGCAGGGCCGCGAGCAGCAGCAGCCAGCGCCCGAGATCTGCGTAGGCCAGCACCCCGTAGCCGCCGGCCGCGAGGTGCTGACTGAGCCCGGCGCCGACCGCGTCGAGCACCGGGCCGGGCGCCGCGATGTCGGCGACGGTGCCGCCGCCGGCCCGGGCCAGCGCGTCGAGGGCGGCCCGGTCGGGCTTCGGCGCGTTCGGCGGCAGCGGCTTGTCGGCGGGGACGAACAGGGCCTGGAGCCGCCAGCCCTGCTGGGCGATCGCCCGCGCCTCCCGGGTGGCGGCCTCGCCGATGCCGTCGCCGTCGCTGATCAGCACCACGTCGGCCGCCACGACGTTGGCCTCCGCCAGGGTGCGGCGGGCGAGCGCCAGCCCGCGCTCGGGATGGGAGCCGCGATCCGGCACCGTGTCGGCGTCCAGCGCGAACAGGGTGGTGCCGAGGCTGTCGCGGTCCGTGGTGGGGGAGGCGGCGAGATAGGCGTCGCCCGCATAGACCACGAGGGAGACCACGCGGGTGCCGGCGGCCTCGGCCACGGCGGCGGCGGCCTGCCGCACACTCTCGAGCTGGCCGCCCTCCGTGACGGAGCGGGAGAGGTCGACGACGATCACGGTCTCGTCGAGGTTGCGGAAGGTGCGCCCGTCCGCCCGCTCCACCGCGGGGCCGGTCAGCGCGAGGGCGATCAGCCCGGCGGACAGCGCGGCGGCGAGGTTCGCCTGCCGCCGCCCGCCGAGCACGGCGCCGGTCCGGGCGAGGTGGGTCATCAGCGCCGGATCCACCGCCCGGGCCCAGTCGCCCAGCGGCGCCGAGCGCCACGCGGCGCGCAGCGCCAGCAGGGCGACGACCGGGATCGCCAGGAACCACCAGGGGCGCAGCAGCGCGAAGGCGTGAAGGGCGCTCATCGGGCCGGTGCTCCCACCCAGATCGCCTCATCCTGAGGTGACCGCGCAGCGGGCCTCGAAGGCGGGTTCCAGGGATCGCGCGGCCGGCTGGAGGGCTCCTTCGAGGCCTGCGCTGCGCTCCGGCACCTCAGGATGAGGGCGTGGGTCGGACAGGCGGCGAAACCTGGACCCATCACGCCCCCCTCCGGCTCGCGAGCAGCGCGGCGGCGCTGAGGAGCGCCAGGGCGGCCGGCCAGGGCCAGAGGTCCCGGCGCAGCGGCAGGGGCGGGGCCATGGCGCGCCCGCCCTCGAGCCGGTCGATGGCGTCGGCGACGCGGACGAGATCCTCGGTGGTGCGCACCCGGAACGCCTCGCCGCCGCTCGCCTGCGCCATGTCGCGGAGGGTCTCGGTGTCGACCACGTCCTGCTCGCCGTCGGCATCGGCCATGTCGCGGGGGCCCAGCGCGATCGTGTAGACCTTGATGCCCAGCTCCCTGGCGAGCTCCGCCACGTCCCTGGGGGCGGTCTGGCCGGCATTGTTGGCGCCGTCCGAGAGCAGGATCACGGCTTTCGCGGCCTTGTCGCCGGCCGTGTTGCCGGACGCGACGTCGCCCTCGGCATCCCGCGGGTCCAGGCGCCGCAGGGCGAGCCCGAGGCCGTCGCCGATGCCGGTGGAGCGCCCGCTGATGCCGATCGTCGCCTCGTCGAGGGCGCGGGCGACCGCGGCGGTGTCGAAGCTCGGGGCCGCCGCCACGTAGGCTTGGTCGGCGAAGATCACGAGGCCGATCCGGTCCCCGGCCCGGCGCCGGATGAAGTCGGTGCCGACGCGCTTGACCGCGGCGAGCCGGGTCACGGTCTCGCCGTCGAGGGCGAAGTCGCGCCGCTCCATGGAGCCGGACAGGTCCATGGCGATCATGATCTCGCGGCCCGAGGCCGGGAGCGCGGCGGCCGGCATCACCACGCGCGGGCCGGCGAGCGCCACCACGAGGGCGATCCAGAGCGTCCAGGTCAGCACCGCCCGGCGGCGCCCGCGGGCGGCGAGGTCGACCCCGGAGCGCGCCTCGCCCACCAGGGTGCCGGGCACGCGCAGGGCGCCGCTGCCGCCCTCCGGCTCGGCCGGGATCAGGCGCGCCGCGAGGAGCGGCAGGGGCAGGGCCAGCAGGATCCAGGGGGCGGCCAGATCGAAGGCCGACAGGAGCGCGCTGAGCCAGGCGGGCAGGAGGCCGCTCATGTCCGCAACCGTCCGATCAGGCGGCCGAGTTCGGCGTCCAGGGCATCGAGATCCGGCGCCTGCCGGCGGTAGAGGCCGTCGGCGAGCACCTGCCCGGCGCCCCGGGTGAAGAAATCCGTCTTGAGCAGCGCGTCGAGGCGGGCGGCCCAATCCGCCCCCGCGGCCCGCGCGGCGGCGTCGCCGCCCAGCGTCCGGCCGAGGCGGCGCAGCAGGCGAGCCTGGGCCACGAGGCGGGCCTCCGGGTCGAGGCCGCGGCTCCGGGCGAGGTCGGCGAGGGCCGCGCGGCGCAGGCTCGCCCTGGATCGGCCGCGCAGATACCGCACCAGCCCCACCAGCAGGGCGGCCAGGAATCCCAGGACCGCGGCCGCGACGATCTCGCCCTGCACGGCCCCCGCGGCGCCGCCGGGCAGGTGCAGGCCGCGGAGCTGGTCCAGGCCGAGCGGGGTCTCGGCGGGATTCATCGGACCGACCGGCCGGATCCGGCCTCACAGCACCGCATCGAGACGCTCCATGAGCGGCGCATAGGCTTCGGGTCCCGCCTCGACATCGAGGCGCACGCCCGCGATGCCGCGGCGGGCGTAATCGGCGAGCCGCGCCTCGGCCTGGCCGGCCGGCGTCGCCGCCGGGAGCGCGGTCCCGCGGCGTCCGTCCGCCAGGGCGAAGGGGTAGAAGCCCGGCGGCCGGGCGCGCTCGAAGGCGTCGCTCACCAGGATCAGCCGGATGGCGATCCGCTCGGCGAGCAGCGTCAGGAGTTCGTCGAAGCCCGGGCCGGGATCGTCGAGGGCGCTGGCGATGACGAGGTGGCCGCCCGCGGGCAGCAGGCTGCGGGCGAGGCCGAGCGTCGCCTCCAGCGCCGGTTCCGCCCGGGCCGACGGTCCCGACATGGCCGCCAGGGCGTCGGCATGGGCCTGGGCGAGGGCGCCGGTCACCGCGATCATGGCGCGCTCGCCGCCCGCCGGCCGCAGCACGGTGGGGGCGCCCGAGGCCGCCACCGCGAGGCCGACCCGGCCGCCATCGGCGGCGACCCGCCAGCCGAGCAGCGCCAGGGCCTCGGCGGCCGCCACCGAGCGCAGGGCCCGCCGGGTGCCGAACAGCATCGCGGGCCGGAAATCGGCGAGCAGCACCACGGCGCGGTCGCGCTCGTCGTGGTGCGTGCGCACGTGCAGCTGCCCGGTCCGCGCGGTGGCGTTGCGGTCGATGAAGCGGCGGTCATCGCCCTCGGACCAGAGGCGCACGTCCTCCGGCTCGGAGCCGCGCCCGCGGCGGCGGGTGACGATGCCGCCGGGCAGGCCCGCCAGCGTCCGGGTCGCGGGGGCCGAGCCCCGCCGGGCGAGGTGGCGCAGGCCCATCAGCGCCTCGCCCGAGAGGTGGATGCCGTGATCGGCGCTCCCGTCTGCCTCCCGGCCGCGCGGGAGACGCTCCCCCGCAGGATGGGGCGGAGATCCGCGGCGCGCCTGCCCGAACCCGAACACCGTCAGAGCGCCCGTACCCGCTGCACGAGCTCCCCGATGAGCCACCGGGCGGTCCGGCCCTCGGCGGCCGCCCGCCAGGTCAGGCCGATGCGGTGGGAGAGGGCGTCCCGGGCCAGCTCGGTGACGTCCTCGGGGATCACGTGGTCCCGGCCCCGCAGCCAGGCCCGGGCCTTGCCGGCCATCATCAGCGCCAGGGTGCCCCGCGGCGAGGCCGGGTGCTCGATCATGGCGCGCAGGTCCGGGGCGGCGGCGTCGGTGCGGGTCGCCGCCACGAGCCGGACCAGATAATCCTTGAGGGCCGGCGACACGTAGGTGGCGAGCGCCGCCTCCCGGGCGGCGCGCACGTCGGCCAGCGACAGGCGCATGGTCATCGCGTCGACGTGATGGGTGATCTCGCCCTCCACCAAGTCGAGGATCGCCCGCTCGGTGGTCTCGTCGGGCATGTCGACCACGACGTGCAGCAGGAAGCGGTCGAGCTGCGCCTCCGGCAGCGGGAAGGTGCCGGCATGCTCGATCGGGTTCTGGGTCGCCACGACCATGAACGGGTCGGACAGCCGGTGGGTGTGGCCCGAGACGGTCACCTGACCCTCGGCCATGGATTCGAGCAGCGCCGACTGCACCTTGGGGGGCGCGCGGTTGACCTCGTCCACCAGCACGAGGGCGTGGAACAGGGGCCCGGGCAGGAACTCGAAGGTGCCGCTGTCCTGGCGCCAGACGGTGGTGCCGGTGAGATCGGCCGGCATCAGGTCCGGGGTGCACTGGATGCGCGCGAAGGAGCCGTCGAGGCCGTCGGCGAGCCGCTTGACCGCGCGGGTCTTGGCGAGGCCCGGCGCGCCCTCGATCAGCAGGTGGCCGCCGGTCAGGAGCCCGATCAGGAGGCGCTCGACGAGGCCGGTGCTGCCGATCAGGCCGCGCTCCAGCCCCTCGCGCAGCGCCATGACGCGGCCGTGCAGGCCTTCATCCGGGACGATCTGGGGCCGGCGTTCGGCGAGGACGGTGCTCATGCGGAGAAACATCCTGCGCGGACCGCATCCGCCCGGCAGGCCGTGTCCTGGGCCGTGTCCTGCATCCTGCACGTCTCCTCGGCCGGGTCCCGTATTCTTAAGGGATCCTCAGCCTCGCGTCGGTGTGCCCGCTGCCCGGTGCGGCCGTCAATCCCGATCCGGTCCCGCTTTCGGCCCTTGCCCGGGCCATGGTGTCACGGTTTCGTCACCTCCCCGCTCCCATGAGACCGCGGATGACCAGCTACGCCGCCCTCCCCGAGGAACTCAAATCCGGCATCGGCCTCGTCGTGGCCTTCGTGCTCGGCACGGTGATCGGCGCCGAGCGCCAGTACCGGCAGCGCACCGCGGGCCTGCGCACGGCCGTGCTCGTGGCGGTGGGGGCGTGCGCCTTCGTCGATCTCGGCATGCGGCTGACCGGCCCGGAGGGCGGCACCCGCACGGTGGCCTACGTGATCTCGGGCATCGGCTTCCTCGGGGCCGGCGTGATCATGAAGGAGGGCATGAATGTCCGCGGCCTCAACACCGCCGCCACCCTCTGGTGCTCGGCCGCGGTAGGCGCCTTCTGCGGCGCCGACCTGCCCCTCGAGGCGGTCTTCGTGATGGCCGCGGTTCTGGCCTGCAACACGGCGCTCCGGCCGCTCGTGAACGCCATCAACCGCGCGCCGATCCGCGAATCCGCCACCGAGGCGACCTACGAGGTCCAGGTCACCACCGCGCCGGGGGAGGCCGGCCCCGCCCAGGACCTGCTGGTGGAGCGCTTGGAGGCGGCGAATTACCCGGTCGGCAGCGTCGCCATTGAGGAGCGCGGCGAGAGCGCGGTCGACGTGGTGGCGACGCTGACGGCCAGCGCCGTGAACGCCGAGGAGCTCGACGCCGTCACGGCCGAGCTGGCCCGCGCCCCCGGCATCCGCCACGCCACGTGGTCGGTCCAGACCGCCGACTGATTTTTTCGGGCCCGGCCTTTCCGGGACGGGCCGAGGCCACGAAACCTCCGCACCCGGTCGGGCCTTATCCGCCCGATCCCGGAGGAGAACCATGACCCAATCGCAGAAGAGCGCGCTGATCGTCGGGGCCTCGCGCGGCCTCGGGCTCGGCCTCGTCGAGACCTTCCTCAAGCGCGGCTGGCGCGTCACCGCCACCCAGCGCGCGCCGTCCCCCGATCTCGCCCGCCTGGATTCGGATGCCCTGCGCGTCGAGACCGCCGACATCGACGACGATGCCGGCGTCGCCGCCCTGCACGATCGCCTCGCCGCGGAGCGTTTCGACCTGATCTTCGTGGTGGCGGGCGTCGCCACCCAGGCGCACGACCCGCTGCATGCGGTGCCCCGGGCGGTGGCCGCGCAGGTCTACCTCACCAACGCGGTCAGCCCGATCCGCTTCGCGGAAGCCTTCCTGGATCGCCTGGCGCCCGGCGGCAGCCTCGCCCTGATGAGCTCGATCCTCGGCAGCGTCAGCCTGAACGAGGCGGGCGGCTGGGAGACCTACCGGGCCAGCAAGGCGGCGCTGAACACTCTGGCGCGCAGCTTCGAGATCCGGCACCGGGCGGAGAACGTCTCCGTGCTGATCCTGCATCCCGGCTGGGTGCGCACCGACATGGGCGGTGCGGAGGCCGATATCGACGTGGCGACCAGCGTCACGGGCCTCACCGACGTGATCACCGCGCAGCTCGGTCGGCCGGGCGCCCATTACCTCGACTACCGGGGCGAGACGCTGCCCTGGTGACGCGACGGTGACGCGACCCCGCCGCGGGCCGGTCAGCGGCGGGGATCGAGGGGGCGGCTGCGCCGCTCGATCACCACGGTCGGGCGGGTGCGGCGCTCGACCACCACGGTGCGGGGGGCCCGGCTCGGGCTCGCATGGGTCAGGATCCGCTCGGGCGCGCGCTCGGGCTTGGCCTTCTTGGCCGCCAGGACGTGCGGGCGGACCTCCTCCACCGGCAGGCCCATCAGACCCGCGGCGATCTCCGCCTGCTGCTCGACATCGTCGGCGAGATCCTGGGCGGCGGCGACCGCCTCGGTCACCGTCGGCGGCTCGCGGCGCACGCGGATCGGCGGCAGATCGGCGAAGCTCTTCGGCGTCTTCTTCACGGGGCGACTCGCGGTCTTCATGTCGAAAGACATAGCGCCTTCCGGGCTGGTTGTGCAGTGCATCAAAGACGTGTGACCGCCGTTCCCGGCACATGCCTGGCGGCCGATTGCCGCCGCGCTGGGCAGAGGGGCCGCCGCCGCATTGAGGAGACGAACACGCCTTCGGCAGAATCCTTCCCGACCGGCACAGGATGCGACATAGGGGCGCAGCAGGGGGCGCGCAACCGGCCGGCGATCACAGGACCGGGATCGGCCTTAAGCGAAGATGCAGGATCGGGCGTGCTAGACTCGCCCCATGGCTCGCTCCATGACTGAGACGCTCGATCCCCGGCTCACGCCGGCCCGTCCCGATCTGGCCGATATCCGCCTGCGCGACCGGGTCACCGCGGCGCGCTACGTGGCGGCGTCGCGGCGCCGGGTCACGGCACCCGTCGCCCCCCTGCGCCGCGCCCCGGCGGCGGAAGCGGGGCTCGACACCGAGGCGCTGCTCGGCGACGCCGTCGATCTCTACGCCGAGGCGGACGGATTCGCCTTCGTACAGCTCGCCCGGGACGGCTATGTCGGCTACCTGCCGGCCGCCTGCCTGGGCCCGGCAGAGCCCGAGCCGACCCACCGGGTCACAGCGCTGCGCAGCTTCCTGTATCCCGAGCCGGACCTGAAACGGCCCGTTCTCGGCCATCTGAGTCTCGGGGCGCGCCTCGTCGTCACCGGCGAGGCCGGATCCTATCTGGAGACGCCGGCCGGCTACGTGTTCGCCAGCCATTGTGCGCCGGTCGGGGCGCGCGCGCCGGACTACGCGGCGACCGCGGCGCGGCTCGTGGGCACGCCCTACCTGTGGGGCGGCCGCACCAGCCTCGGCCTCGACTGCTCCGGCCTCGTGCAGCTCTGTCTCGATGCGGCGGGCCTGCCCTGTCCGCGCGACGCCGACATGCAGGAGCGGGCTCTCGGTCGGGCCTTGCCGCTCGACCTCGCGGGCCTGCGCCGGGGCGACTTCGTGTTCTGGCGCGGCCATGTCGGCCTGATGCTCGATCCCGAGACGCTGATCCACGCCAACGGCCACCACATGGCGGTGGCGGTCGAGCCCCTGGCCGAGGCCGTCGCGCGGATCGAGGCGAACAGTTTCGGAGCGGTGACCGGCCTCCGGCGCCTCTAGGCCCGGCGCCGACGATCAGGCCCGGGCCGAAGCCGCGCGGCAATCGTGCTACAGAGGCGCCCCGCGGCCGTCTTCCTGCCCGGTTCCTGGGTCAGTGCTGTTGACAGGACAGCCCCGCCCTCGCCACATCCCCCGCATGACCGTCGAAACTGCGCCCCTCGCGCCCGTCCCGGGCACCGCCGGCAAGCCGCCGCTGGAGATCCTGCTCTGCGCCCCCCGCGGCTTCTGCGCCGGCGTGGTGCGGGCCATCGACGTGGTGGAACGGGCTCTCGCCATCTACGGACCGCCCGTCTACGTCCGTCACGAGATCGTGCACAACAAATACGTGGTCGAGAGCCTCAAGCGGAAGGGTGCCGTGTTCGTGCGCGAGCTCGACGAGGTGCCGGACGGCGACGCCCCCGTGATCTTCTCCGCCCACGGCGTGGCGAAGACCGTGCCGGCGAACGCCGATTCGCGCGGGCTCACCACGATCGACGCCACCTGCCCGCTGGTGACCAAGGTCCACCGCGAGGCCGAGATCCATCACAAGCGCGGCCGCCACGTGCTGCTGGTCGGCCATTCCGGCCATCCCGAGGTGGTGGGCACCATGGGCCAGCTGCCCAAGGGCTCGATCACCCTGGTGGAGGACCTCGACCAGATCGCGGCCCTGACGCCCGACAATCCCGACAACCTCGCCTGGGTCACCCAGACGACCCTGTCGGTGGACGACACCCGGCACATCGTTGACGCGCTCAAGAAGAAGTTCCCGAACATCACCGGGCCGCACAAGGACGACATCTGCTACGCCACCACCAATCGCCAGGAGGCGGTGAAGCAGGTGGCGCCCCTGGTAGACGCCCTGATCGTGGTCGGATCCTCGAATTCCTCGAACTCGCAGCGCCTCCGGGAGGTCGCCGAGCGGGTCGGCTGCCCGATCACCCGCCTCGTCCTGCGCGCCGAGGAGATCGACTGGCCGGCCTTCGAGGGCGTGCGCAAGCTCGGGCTGACGGCCGGCGCCTCGGCCCCCGAGGTGCTGGTCGAGGAGATCATCGACGCCTTCGCGGCCCGCTACGACGTGATGGTCGACACGGTCTCGACGGTGATCGAGGACATGGTCTTCCCGCTCCCGCGCGAGCTGCGCAGCGAAGCCGCCGAGTAGGCGGCTCCGGGGGACGCGTCCCAGGGCTGAGCCGTCCACGCCCTCGTCTCGGGGCGCTCGTGCGGAGCACGAGCCTCGCGGGAGGGCCCAAGCGGGCGCGCGGCTGGCCGGAGGCCTCCTTCGAGGCCTGCGCTGCGCTCCGGCACCTCAGGATGCGGGCGCGGGTCGGATCACCCGCACCGTCCAGGATTCCCAACCAGAGCGCGAACACGTGGCCGTCTACACCGAGGTATCCGACGCGGCGCTCGCTGACTTCCTGTCCGCCTACGCGATCGGCACCCTGCTGTCCTACAAGGGCATCGCCGAGGGGGTCGAGAACTCGAACTTCTTCCTGCACACGACCGAGGGCTCCTACATCCTCACCCTCTACGAGAAGCGGGTGCGGGAGGCGGATCTGCCGTTCTTCATCGGGCTGATGGAGCATCTCTCGGAGCGCGGCCTCGCCTGCCCGCAGCCGGTGCGCGACCGGGCCGGCACGGCGCTCGGGCGCCTGTGCGGGCGGCCCGCCGCGATCGTGAGCTTCCTGGAGGGCGTCTCGGTCAAGGTGCCGGGCGTCGAGCATTGCCGGGAACTCGGCCGGGCGCTCGCCGAACTCCACGCGGCCGGCCGGGACTTCGCGATGGTGCGCGAGAACAGCCTCTCGGTGGCCTCCTGGCGCCCGCTCTTCGCGCAGGCCGAGGCCCAGGCCGACTCGGTCTCGCCGGGTCTGGCGGAGCGCACCCGCGCCGACCTCGCGATCCTGGAGGCGCACTGGCCCCGGAACCTGCCGGGCGGGGTGATCCACGCGGATCTCTTCACCGACAACGTGTTCTTCATCGGCGACGCCCTGTCGGGCCTGATCGACTTCTACTTCGCCTGCACGGATGCCTTCGCGTACGACCTCGCGGTGTGCCTCAATGCGTGGTGCTTCGAGGCCGACGGCACCTTCCACCGGGACAGGGCGGCGGCGCTGATCGCCGGCTACGAGGCCGTGCGGCCGTTGGAACCGGCGGAAGTCGCGGCCCTGCCGATCCTGTGCCGGGGGGCGGCGCTCCGCTTCATGCTCACCCGGCTGGTGGACTGGCTGAACGTGCCGCCGGGCGCCCTGGTGAAGCCCAAGGACCCGCGGGAGTTCGATCGCCGGCTCACCTTCCACCGGCAGGCGCGGGACGCGCGGGATTACGGTCGGCAGGGCTGAGAAGCGGATGGGGACCGACGTGAGCGCGGCCGGCGGTGAGACCGCGACCGAGTCGAAGCGCGTGACGATCTACACGGACGGCGCCTGTTCGGGAAATCCCGGCCCGGGCGGCTGGGGCGCGATCCTGATCTTCGGCGACACCCGGAAGGAGCTGTCGGGGGGCGAGGCCCACACCACCAACAACCGCATGGAGATCCTGGCGGCGATCGAGGCGCTGGAGGCGCTGAAGCGCCCCTGCCGGGTCGATCTGTTCACCGACTCGCAGTACCTGCGCCAGGGTATCACCGGCTGGATCCACAACTGGAAGGCGCGGGGCTGGCGCACCGCCGACAAGAAGCCCGTGAAGAACGAGGATCTCTGGCGCCGCATCGACGCCGCCCGCGAGCGCCACGACGTCGCGTGGCACTGGGTGAAGGGCCATGCCGGCGACCCGCTCAACAACCGGGTCGACGCGCTGGCGGTGGCGGCGATGCTGCCGTTCAAGCGACGCTGAACCGGGCGCTCCCACACGCGTGGGACGGCGGGAGCGGTCCGCTCAGCCGGCCATGGTCGTCCTCAATCGGTCTGGCCGTCGAGACCCAGCCAGTGGCGGCCGTCGCGCGCCAGGAGGTCGTCCGCCGCCTTGGGCCCCGTGCTGCCGGCCGGATAGAAGGCCACGTCGGCCTGCGGCCAGCCCTTGAGCAGCGGATCCACCGCCGCCCAGCCGGCCTCGATGTTGTCGGCCCGCTGGAACAGGGTCGCGTCGCCGATCATGCAATCGTAGAGCAGCGTCTCGTAGCCGACATTGGGCGTGTCGGGGAAGAAATCCTTGTAGCGGAAGGCGGTGTGAACCCGGCCGATCTTCATCTGCGGCCCCGGGACCTTCACGTTGAACTCGGTGCTGACCCCGTGGTCCGGGTCGATCAGGATCCGCATCACGGTCGGGCCGAGATCGGCGTTGGGCGTGTCCTCGAACATCTTGAACGGGGCCGGCTTGAACAGAACCGCGATCTCGGTGCGCCGCCCGGTCATGCGCTTGCCGGTGCGGATGTAGAAGGGCACCCCCGCCCAGCGCCAGTTCTCGATGTCGAGCTTGAGGGCGATGTAGGTCTCGGTGACCGAGTCGTGCGCCACATGCGGCTCGTCGCGGTAGCCGGGCACGTCGCGGCCCTCCGCGGTGCCGGCGGTGTACTGGCCCCGCACCGCGTCCCCCGGAGGGATCGGCCGCACCGCCTCGGCGAGCTTGGCCTTCTCGGTGCGGACGGCTTCCGCGTCGAAGGAGTTCGGCGGCTCCATGGCGACCATGCAGAGGAGCTGGAACATGTGGTTCGGCACCATGTCGCGCAGCGCCCCGGTGGGCTCGTAGAAGCCGCCGCGCTCCTCGACGCCCACCGTCTCGGCGGCGGTGATCTGGATGCTGTCGATGTATTCCCGCCGCCAGACCGGCTCCAGCAGCCCGTTGGCGAAGCGGAATGCCATGATCGACTGCACGGTCTCCTTACCCAGGAAGTGGTCGATCCGGTAGAACTGGCTCTCGTCGCCCTGCCGGAGGATGCGGGCGTTGAGCTCCCGGGCCGAGGCGAGGTCGGAGCCGAACGGCTTCTCGATGACGACGCGGCGGAAATGCCCGTCCGCCTGCTTGAGCAGGCCGGCCTGCCCGAGCCCGTCCACGATCGTCCCGAAGAAGCGCGCCGCCACCGCGCAGTAGAACACGGCGCTGCCGGTGATGCGCTGCGCCAGAGCCGCGTAGGTCTCGGGCTTCTCGAAGTCGCCCTTGAGATAGTGCAGCCGCTCGCGGATGAAGCCCCAGCTCTCAGGGTCGATGTGGTCGGCGTGGAACTCGGAGGTGGGATCCTTGCTGAACGCCTCCAGGGTCCTGGTGAGGTTGTCGCGCAGCGATTCGTCGGTACCCTCGCCGTGATCGACCCCGAGGATCGAGAATCCCTCGGGCAGGAGGCCGGCGCCGGCGAGATTGTAGAGCGAAGGCATCAGCAGGCGCTTGGTCAGGTCGCCGCCCGCGCCGAAGATCACCAGCGTGCAGGGCGGTGCCGGCCTCGTGCCGCAGGCCGCCTTGTCCGTGAGGGCTGTCATCCGCTCGGCCATCCCTGACTCCCGTCTGGCTGCACTGCAGCGAGCCGGCCTGACAACCCGCCGCGGCGGGGCCCGTTCCGGCGCCCATGGCGCGCTGCCGGACCGATCTTAGGACCGCGAAGAACCGGATGCATACCCGTCCGCCGGGTCCTGGATCCGGGCCGGCGCGCCCGCGGGCTACTCGTCGGGACGGACCGCCTGGCCGCCCCGGTCGATCGGCAGGCTCGGGCCCTTCAGCTCCGAATCGCTCGGCAGCGCGCGCACGTCCCAGCCGCCCCCGAGGGCCCGGATCAGCGTGACGGCCGCGGTGAAGCGGCTGAGCCGCACCTGCAGCGCGTTGACCGCGTTGGTGATCAGCGTTCCCTGGGCGGTCACCACGGTGGTGAAGTTCTGGGTGCCGGCCCGGTACTCGTTGAGGGTGATCTCCACGGCCTTGCGGGACAGGTCGACCGCGACGTCCTGGGCCTTCTGCTGCTGGCTGAGGATGCGCAGGGCGGCCATCTGATTCTCGACCTCGGCGAAGGCGGCGAGCACGACCTGCCGGTAATTGGCCACCGCGGCATCGTAGCCGGCCTCGGCCGAGCGCAGGACCGCCGTGCGGGCGCCGCCGTCGAACAGCACCTCGCTGCCGGATGCCGCCACCGACCAGACCTGGTTGGCGGCCGAGAGCAGGCCGTTGCGGGTCGCCCCGGAAATGCCGCCCTGCGCCGAGATCGTCACGGTGGGGAAGAAGGCCGCCACCGCCACGCCGATGCGCTCGCTCTGCGCCTGCACGAGGCGCTCGGCCTGGGCGACGTCCGGCCGCCGCTCCAGCAGGTCGCTGGGGATCCCCACCGGCACCCCCGGCGGGTTCTGGCCGATGCCGGCCACCGGGATCGACACCTCCGAGGGCGGACGCCCGATCAGGGTGGCGATGGCGTTGACGTACTGCACCCGGGTCAGGCGCACCGCGATGGCCTGGGCCTCGATGGTCTGGACCTGCGTCTGCGCGGTGATCACGTCGGAGCGGGCGGCGACGCCGGCGGCGTATTGGTTCTCGGTGATCGCGACGGTCTTCTTGAAGTTCTCGACATTCTCGTCGAGCACCTTCTGGAGCGCGTCGGCGTAGCGCACCGTGAGATAATCGGCCGCCACTTCCGCCTGGATGGTCAGACGGGTCAGCGCGAGGGTCGCGGCGTCGGCTTGCGCCAGCGCCGCCTCGCTCTCGATGTTGCGGCGGGTGCCGCCGAACAGGTCCAGTTCCCAGCTCGCCTGGCCCAGGAGCGACACGTTGGTGCGCGTGGTGCTGCCGCTGCCGGTCCGGGTGATGCTCGGCGCACCGATCACGGTCGGGTACAGGGCGGCCTGGGCCGAGGCGACGAGCGCCCGCGCCTGCCGGTAATTCGCCACCGCCTGCCGGAGGGACTGGTTGTCCACGTCCACGAGGCGGATCAGCCGGTCGAGGGTCGGGTCCCTGAACACCCGCCACCAGTCGCCGCGCTCGACAGCGTCGTTGGGCTGGGCCTCGCGCCAGCCCTTCCTGCGCGCGGCGACGTAGGCGGGACTGTCCTCCCGCACGCCCCCCTGCTTGTAGGCGAGCGGCGTCTCCACGGATGGACGGGCATAATCGGGGCCGACCACGCAGCCGGCGAGGAGGAACGGCAGGCATAAGGCCGGCCAGAGGCCGCCCGACACGCGCGCCCTCGCGGCGGCCGCTGTTTCACGTGAAACCTTAACCATCACTCTCCGGCCGGCACTGCCGCTTCTCCGCCCCGTCCGGCGCGCCTGCGGCGCGCGAGCACCCTGTGCCGGAGGCGATCGAGGGTGAGGTAGACGACGGGGGTGGTGTAGAGGGTCAGGATCTGGCTCACAATCAGACCGCCGACGATGGCGATGCCCAGCGGCTGGCGCAGTTCGGCGCCCTCGCCGTTGGCCAGGATCAGCGGCACGGCGCCGAGCATGGCCGCCAGCGTCGTCATCATGATCGGCCGGAAGCGCAGGAGGCAGGCCTCGCGGATCGCGTCCACGGGATTCGCGCCCCGCGTCCGCTCGGCGTCGAGCGCCACGTCGATCATCATGATCGCGTTCTTCTTCACGATGCCGATGAGCAGGAACACCGCGATCAGCGCGATGATGGTGAAATCGGTGCCGGTCACCAGCAGGGCCAGCACCGCGCCGACGCCGGCCGAGGGCAGGGTGGAGAGGATCGTGAGGGGATGCACGAAGCTCTCGTACAGGATCCCCAGCACCGCGTAGACCGCCAGGATCGCCGCCAGGATCAGGAGCGGCTGGCGCGAGGCGGAGGCCACGTAGTTCTTGGCCGCCCCGGCATACTCGCCGTGGATCGTGGCCGGCAGGTGCAGGGAGGCCATCGCCCGGTCGATGGCGTCGGTGGCGTCCGACAGGCTCTTGCCGGGCGCGAGATTGAACGAGATCGTCGTCGCCACGAACAGGCCCTGGTGGCTCACCTGCACGGGGGCGCTGCCGGGCTCGACTCGCGCGAAGGCCGAGAGCGGGACCATCGTCTCCTTGGCGGCGGAGACCGGGGCGCTCGACGAGGCGCCGCCCTTGGAGGCCGCGATGGCGTTGGCCGAGGCGTTGCGCGCCGAGTCGGACGCGATGGCGGCGGCGTTCGAGGCGGTGTCGGCGGTGCTGGCGGAGGCCGCGGCGGCCGCCGCGACGGCGCCGGTGCTGCCCGACGCGCCGCCGACCGCGCCCGTGCCGGTGGCGGCCCCCGCGGTCGCCACCGATCCGCCGCCCGGGCTGCTGGTGCCGGTCGCCGCGTTGGTGTTGACGCTTCCGCCCGCCGCCACCGTGCCGGCGACCGCGTTGGTTGTGGCCGAGCCGGCCGCGTTGCCGCCCGAGGTGGAGACGTAGATCTGCTTGAGCGTCTCCGGCGTCTCCAGGTAGCGCGGCGCGATCTCCATCACGACGTGGTACTGGTTCAGCGGGTTGTAGATCGTCGAGACCTGGCGCTGGCCGAAGGCGTCGTAGAGGGTGTTGTCGATCTTGTTCGGGGTGATGCCGTAGCGGAACGCGGTCGCCCGGTCGATCACCACCCGGCTCTCCAGACCGCCCTCCTGCTGGTCGGAGGTCACGTCCGCGAAGGTCGGGTCCTTCTGCAGGGCCGCCACCAGCTTCGGCGCGGCGGCGAACAGCTCCTCGGGGGTGTCGCCCTGGAGGGTGTACTGGTACTGGGCGAAGCTCTGGCGGCCGCCCATCTGCAGGTCCTGGCGGGGGAAGACGTAGAGCCGGGCGCCCGCCACCTGGGCGAGCTTCGGCCGCAGCCGCGCCATCACGGCGGAGATCGGCGCCCGCTCGTTCAGCGGCTTCAGGCCGACGAACACGTTGGCCGAGTTGGTGCCGCGCCCGCCCGTGAAGCCGACGACGCTCTCGACGGCCGGATCCGCGCCGACGATCGCGGTCGCCTGCTTGAGCTTCTTCTCCATCGACTGGAACGAGATGCGCTGGTCGGCCTGGATGCCGCCCATCATCTGGCCGGTATCCTGATCGGGGAAGAAGCCCTTCGGCACGATGATGTAGAGGTAGACGTTGAGGCCCACCGTGGCGAGCAGGCTCAGCAGCACGAGGCGCGGATGGGCCAGCGCCACCCTGAGCGTCCGTTCGTAGGCGCCGAGCAGCCGGGAGAAGCCGCCCTCCAGGATCCGGATCAGCAGGTTCGGCCGGCGCCCCGGCGCGAGCCCGTGTCCCTCGGCCCGGAGCAGCCGGGCGCACATCATCGGCGTCGTCGTGAGCGACAGGACCAGGGAGATCAGGATCGAGAGCGACAGGGTGATGGAGAATTCCTGGAAGACGCGGCCGACGAGGCCGCCCATCAGCAGGATCGGCAGGAACACCGCGATGAGCGACAGGCTCATCGAGATCACCGTGAAGCCGACCTCCCGGGCGCCGATCAGGGCCGCCTGGAGCCGGGGCTTGCCCTCCTCGATGTGGCGCTGGACGTTCTCCAGCACCACGATGGCGTCGTCGACCACGAAGCCGGTGCCGATGATCAGCGCGGTGAGCGAGAGGATGTTGAGCGAGTAGCCGAGCAGGTACATCGCCGAGAAGGTGCCGATGATCGAGATCGGCACGGCGACCGCCGGGACCAGGGTGGCCCGCCAGGAGCGCAGGAAGCCGAAGACCACGAGGATCACGAGGCCGACCGCCACCAGCAGGGTCTCCTCGGTGGCCGAGAGCGAGGCGCGGATCGTGGCGCTGCGGTCGCCGGTGAGCTTGATGTCGATGCCGCCGGGGAGCGCCGCGGTGATCTGCGGCAGGGCCTCCTTCACGGCCTTGATGGTCTCGACCACGTTGGCGCCGGGCTGCTTGTAGACGAACAGCAGCACGCCGGGCTTGCCGTTGACGATGCCGAGGTTGCGCTTGTCCTCGACGCCGTCGAGCACCTGGCCGACATCGGTGAGCTTCACCGCGGCGCCGTTGCGGTAGGCCACGATGATGTCGCGGTAATCCGCCGCCTTCCGGCCCTGGTCGTTGGCGTAGAGCTGGTAGCGGCGCTCGCCCGAGTCGATCTCGCCCTTGGGCGAGTTGGCGTTGGCGGAGGCGAGTGCCGCCCGGATGCCCTCGAGGCCGATCCCGTAGTTGAACAGGGCGGTGGGATCGAGCTCGACCCGCACCGCCGGCAGGGAGGAGCCGCCGATATCGACGTTGCCGACGCCGGGCAGCTGCGAGAGCTTCTGCTGCACCACGGTGGCGGCGGAATCGTAGACCTGCCCGCGGGTGAGCGTCTCCGAGGTCATGCCGAGGATGATGATCGGCGTGTCGGCGGGGTTGAACTTCCGGTAGGTCGGGTTCTGGCGGAGCGCGGTCGGCAGGTCGGCGCGCGCCGCGTTGATCGCCGCCTGCACGTCGCGGGCCGCGCCGTCGATGTCGCGGTTGAGGCCGAACAGCAGCACGATCCGGGTGGAGCCGAGCGCGTTCGTGGACGTCATCTCGTTGACGTCCGCGATGGCGCCGAGCCGCCGCTCCAGCGGTGCCGCCACGGTGGTGGCCATGGTCTCCGGCGAGGCGCCGGGCATCTGCGCCTGGACGAGGATGACGGGGAAGTCGATCTGCGGCAGCGGCGCCACCGGCAGCTTGAGGAAGGCGAACAGGCCGGCGAGCAGCACGCCGATCGTGAGCCTGTCTCTTATACACATCTGACGCTGCCGACGAAGAGGATAGTGT
>CAXDNE010000144.1:0-18168 GCA_963990595.1 uncultured Methylobacterium sp. | reverse complement strand
ATTGCCTCTTGTCTCGTGGGCTCGGAGATGTGTATAAGAGACAGGGCGAGGGCGCGGCAGGCGACCGACGTGAAGGACCGCGTCTACAAGCAGGGCGTCTCCTTCTTCGCGACGAACGAGATCGTGCTCACCGGCCTGAAGGTGTCGTTCACGGGCCTCAAGGGGCTCAACGAGGCGACCCAGTCGATCGAGGCCATGAAGGCAGGGGTCTCCAAGGGTCTGGAGGCGCTCGCCGGCACCGGCGACAGGATCCTCGAACAGGGGCTGCGTACGGGCTACGGCGCGACCACGAAGGCGGACTCGGTCCGCAAGCTCGTGGACAGCGTCGTCGGCTTCCAGGAACGGCAGGCCTCCATCATCGCGGAGGAGCGGGAACTCTCCACGCGCAATTCGGCCGAGATCCGTGAAGCCGTCGAGGCCGGGCGCCGGCGGTTCGCGGCCCTGGCCGCCCGGGCTTCCTGACGTCCAATCCCACCGAGACGGATCATGGCCGAGACGCTTGAACGAACGGCGATGCCGACACTGCCGGTCGGCGTGGAAGCCCGGACGGCCGTCCAGGCCCCGCCTCTCGACGAGGTCCTGCTCGCGATGGATGCGGTCGACGCCATCCGTCACGAGCGGAACTCGGTCGCGAAGGATCTCTCCGAGGACGAGGCCCGCGCCGAGCTCGTGCGCAGGGTGCGTTCCCAGTACGAGGCGCAGGGCATCCAGGTCTCCGACGCGCTGATCGAGGAGGCGATCCGCGCGCAGGACGAGAAGAGGTTCGTCTTCGTCCCCCCGCCCGACAGCCTGCAGGTCCGGCTCGGCCGCCTGTACGCGACCCGCGGGCTGTGGGCGCGGAAGGCCGCCCTTCTCTCGGCGGCGGCGCTCGGGATCGGACTGGCTCCGGTGGCGGTCCTGCACTTCGCCGACCAGTCGCGGCGGTCGGCGGAAAGCGCCGCCGTGGACGAGCGGCAGCATGTCATCCCCGACCGGATCGCGGCCATGCTCGCGTCGGTCGATCGCGAGGCCCGGGAGCAGGAGCCGAAGATCAAGGCCGCCGCGTTCGCCCAGGCCGCCCGGAACGCGCTGGCCGCGAACGATCCGACCCGCGCACGCGCCGAACTCGCCGCCGCGGATCGCATGGTCGAGGAGATGCGCCTCGCCTACGAGGTCCGCATCGTGACCGGCCCGCACGAGGCGTCCGGCTTCTGGCGCGTGCCGCGCGACAACCCCGGCGCCCGTAACTACTACCTCGTGGTCGAGGCGGCCGGACCGAACGGCCCCCTCCCGCGGCGGATCCTCAACGAGGAGACCAACAAGGTCGACACCGTCACGAAGTGGGGCGTGCGGGTTCCCGACGAGGTGTTCGAGGCGGTCCGCCGCGACAAGGCCGACGACGGGATCATCTCGAACAAGCTGGTCGGCGTGAAGGAGGCGGGCAGGCTCTCGATCGACTGGCGGATGGCCGTGCGGGACGGGGCGGTCACCAAGTGGGAGCCGGCGCCGGGCTCCAGGAACCGCTAGGAATAGGAGACGGCAATGATCGACGGACGTGAGCTCGCGCGCCGAATCGACGTGCGGAAGGACCGGTTGCGGCGGGACGAGCGGCGTCTCGCGGCCGTAGCCGACGACGCCGGCCGGCTGCTCTCCAAGTCGCGGGCCGAGGAGGCAGGTGCCTGGGCCCGGCTCGCAGGCATGAGATTGGCGGAGGACGACGGAGTCCTGTCCGGCCGCATCGACGGTTCTGCGCGTGAAGCCGCCACCATCCTGGAAAGGCGCGATCGCCGCATCGACGGGACGCGGGCGGAGATCAAGGCTCTCGAGGGACGCGCCGAGTCGCTGACCTCGGATCTCGAACACGCCGTCCTGGTCGCGGCCGACGCGGCCGAGACCGCCGCCCGCAGGCGGAGCGAGGCGCTGGAGGCGCTGGAGAAGGACGAGGTCTGCAGGGCCGCCGCCGCCGGCATCGCGGTCCTGCGGGGGCAGGCCGCCAAGGCGGGAGAGAAGACGGCGGCCGCGCGCGCCGAACTCGACGGCAAGGCCCGGCCCTATCTGGCCGAACCCATGTTCGCCTACCTGTGGGAGCGCGGCTACGGGACCGCGAACTACGTCGGCCGGGGTCTCGTCCGTCTGCTGGACCGCTGGGTCGCCCGCCTCGTCGGCTACGACGGCGCGCGGCTCGACTTCCATAACCTGAACGAGATACCGCGGCGCCTCGCCTCGCACACCGAACGGCTCAAGGCCGATCTCGCTGCCGCGCAGGCCTCCCTCGACGCCGCCAGCAGGATCCATACGGGGCCGGCGGAGGAGGCGGAGGCCGAGGCCGACCTGCGGAAGTCCGAGGCGGAGGACCTACGGAAGCGGCTGGACCGGTTGAGGCCGGAGCTCGGCCGGCACGGGCGCGAACTGAGGATGGCGGCTGAGAGGAACGATGCGGATTGGCTCGAGGCCGCCGCTGCGCTCGGTCGCTCGCTGGCCGGCGACAATCTGGACATGATCGAGAAGGCGGCCGCCCTGACGCCGGACCCCGAGGACGACGCGCTCGTCGCGGCCATCCGGGCCGCCCGCAGCCGCATCGCGGAAGCCGAGCGCGTCTCGGCCGCGGCCGCGGAGGAGCTGGCCACCGTCCGGAAACGCCGGAAGGGGGTCGAGGGCGAGGCCCGGTTCCTGGCTGCCCAGGGCTGGGACGACGACGAGAGCGTCTTCGAGGACGAGCTCGGGAACGCCGCCCTGATCCAGATGGCCGAAGGCAAGCTCTCGCCGTATTCGTACAGGGTGAAGCTCAACCTGCGCCGGAAGTCCAAGCCGCGGCCCGTCGTTCGCGACGAGCCGTCGTGGAGCCGGGATGCCGGCAGCGTCTGGGGACGCGGCGGATCGTCGGACGATGGTCCAGGTTCGCGCAGGACGCCGCAGCCCGACGACTTCAGGACGGGAGGCACGATCGGCGGCTGGGGCGGCTTCGTCACGGGCGGGGTCATCGGCGCTGTCGTCGGCGCCGCCCTGGGCGGGGACGACGCCCAAGCCGACTCGGCGCCGGACTTCACCACCGGCGGCGACTTCTGACCGGCCGATCCGCTCCTTTCAGAGTCCGGAAAGAACGGAAGCCGATTCGCTTGACACGAAGGAATGAAAACGACAATAGGGGTCCCGACGGGGTGGGCGAGGATCGCGTCGACCCCTGGATACGGCATCAGACTTCGCGGCCGCTCCACGAGCGGCCGCTTTTTCGTGCCTGCCGACCTCGAGGCACCGTGTCAGCCGAGCGGCCCGCCGGGCACGGGCACCCTCACGACTAGGCGGGGCTTGAAGCCGAGGTTCTCCTCGAAACCCGGGCTGCCGTAGCCCTTCGGATTGCACACGACCCTCGTGCGTCCGAGCCGGTAGTCCGCGCTGGCGTGGGTGTGCCCGTGGCACCAGAGTTCCGGCTGGTACCGGTCGATCAGCCAACTCAGGTCCGACGCGAAGCCGGGATTGGTCGGATTGCCCTCGAACTTCTTCCTGATCGAGCCGCGCGACACGCCGTGATGCGTGACGCAGACCGTCGGCCCCGGATGCGCGGTCCGCAGCTTCCGTTCGAACCACTCCACGTAGGCACGGTGCATCTCGCGCGCGTCGTCGGTTCGGAGCAGACGTGTCCGTCCGGCCTCCTCGACTTCGATCAGCTTGTGGTCGTTCATCCGGGCGTAGCAGGCGGCCGTGGCGGCGCGCACGTCGCCGTCGAGCGCATAGTCGGTCCAGAGCGTGCCGCCCAGGAAGCGCACGCCGTCGATCACGACCTCGTCCATGTCGAGGAGGTCGATGCCGAACGTGCGCGCGGCGTCGCGTGCCCGACTCAGGGCCTCCGTCATCTCGCGCCGGTAGTACTCGTGGTTCCCGGGCACGTAGACGATCCGGCGCACCTTCAGGACGCCGGCGTCGAGCTGCCGTACCAGCCATGCGATGGAGTCGGGCGCACGATGGACGTCCCCCGCGACGACGGCGACGTCGGCCCGGGGGAGACGCTTCGGGAACCAATAGGGGGCGAGCTCCAGGTGGAGATCCGACCAGATCCAGAGCTTGAGTTCGTGCATGACGATCGTTCCGCCGGTCGAGCCGGCCGTGGTCGCGGCGGAGGGTCTCGAAACCCTCATGGACCTGGGTCCGGGCGACCGGCCTGTCGACCGTATCGCCTGCGTCTACCGATTCCGCCACTCTCCGCGACGCGCGCGGTCTCGAAACGAAACGCCCTCGCCGGTTTCCGGGAGGGCGTCGGGTCGCTACGAGGAGAGACGGACCAGCCGCCGAATCCTACCGCGAACGAACGCCCCCGCATCGGGCCGGGGCATGCGACGAACCGTCGGCGAAGGAGGCTTGGCTCCCGTCGACGCCGTCGATCGTCATGTCCTTGTATCGGCCGTTCATGTCGACCTCCTCGATTGCAGGGACATTGCATATCGCCCGGGTCGGGCCGTCCCGCAACCGCGCTCCCGCGGTTCCTTCGATCCTGACTAACGGATCCTTGCGCTCATGGTGCCGGAAGCGCATGCGCCGGCATGGGGTAGGCCGCCACCCACGCGCGGACCCGACGGGCGCAGGTCCCGAACGAGTAGGTCAGATCCTCGTTCCCGAGGAGGTCGACGTCGGTCCCGTAGGGATCGTCGAGGGCGGCCACGTCGGCCGAGGCGGCGGAGAGATCGATGATCGCCCCGTCCACGCGGACGAAGACGTGGTCGAAGTTGCCGTCGACCGCCCCTCCGAACAGCGCCTTCGCGAACAGCGCGCAGAACTTGCAGGCGCCCGCGAGGTCCCGAGGCTCGTCGTGTCCGAGCTCCGCCGCCCGCTCGCGCCAGCGCTCGAAGGCGAACGCCGCGGCCGCTGCGATGTTCTCGGGAGACGCCTCGATGCGCCCGTCGTGATCGTGCAGCAGCCAGTCGGCCTCGAGCGAGCGCTCGTCCAATCCTTCGAGGTTCGCCAGGTCGGGTCCGATCACGGGGAGCTTCCTGCAACGCTTCGCATGTGCGGTCGAAGGTATCGCCTCGCCCCGCAAGATGACAGGGATCCGGCTTCGCGTTGCGCCTTGCGCCGCTCCAGGCTTTCCTTCGACGAGGAGATTGCCATGACCCCCGTATCGATCACCCTTCCCGACCACCGCAAGCCCATCGAGGTCGCCGGCGACGGGTTCGAAGCCGCGCTGGAGGAACTTGGGACGCACGATGCCTTCGTCGCGGCTCTGGCGACATTCGCCGAGAAGGAAGGATTCGAGCGCTTCGACAAGTACGATCAGTACGACGGCACCGGGAGCGAGGGTTGGGGCCAGAAGGTCCTGGAGACGTTCCTGCGCGAGGGGGCCGACGCGGCGGAGGACTACGTCGCCGAGACGATCGCCCGCTCCGCCGAGGACTACTACGACGCGAACATGGCCTCCCAGAAGGGCATCAGACGGATGGTCGCGGCCATCGCCAAGGGCCTGACCAAGGCATTCCCCGACGAGGATCTCGACGAGCTGCTCGACGCGGCCGGGGACATGCTCCGCGGTCGGATGGCGGAGGCTCTCGAAGCGGCCGATACGTCGAAGCCCATGGACGGCATCGCGTCCTCGATCCGCGTGATCGTCGGCTTCATGCCCGGGCAGGAGGACGGCATCCCGAACGTCGAGGACGAGTCGATCCAGGGCACGGGCAAGTCCATCCACCCCGAATACGTCGTGCCGGAGCGGCTGCTCGCCGCCTACCTCTCGTTCGTCAACGTGCCGAAGGACGAGCTCCTCGCGGCCTGGACCGAACTGGCAGTCGACCCGCTGAATCCCCTCCGTCGCGCCCACGACACCGACTACGACTTCGAGCGCAGGGTCGAGCGGGCAGGGCAGTGGGCGGCGTTCGACTGGCCGACCGATCCGGAGAGACCCCGACTGCAGACGCCCGAGCAGATCCTGGAGGTCATGGAGAACGCGGGCTACTGCTCCGTCCCGACGCTTGCGTTCCGCGTGCCGCTGAAGGACTTCCTGACGCGCGACTGGGAGGCCCCGCTCCACCTCGCCGCCGGACCGCACGGGCGCGTCGGGGATCTCGGTCTGCACAACTTCATCCATGGCAGCGGCTACACCCGCGCGAACACCGAGGCGGTCACCCTGCCCGCCGGCCGCGGCGGCTTCATCTCCACGGAGACCACGGCCTACGGCTACGCAAGCGTCTACGACATGTCGAAGTCCTACCTGGACGTCGCGTTCACGGACGGGCCTCGGCAGGAAGCCGCTCCCGAGGAGCCGGCAAACTCGCCCGCGCCGGCCATGTGACATCGGTTCCGGGCGCGCGCCGGTGCCCGGAGCCTCGTCATCCGCAGCGCGGACGCAGGCCGCGGCCGACCGCGGCCTCGCCCGTCACGTCCGCGGCCCGGGCCTCGGCGCAGGGCCGACCTGGACGACAAGCCCAGGGTCGAACCCCGTGTCCTGGGCTCGGACCCAGGTGTGGCGGCCGTGCCCCATCGTCTCGACGTATCCGCGCGGGTTCGACAGGACGCGCGTTCCGCCGATCCCGTAGTCGTGCGCCTCGTGGACGTGCCCGTGCAGCCATAGGGCGGCTCCCGAGGACGCGACGAGGTCGTCCAGATTCGATGCGTAGGCCGACGTGATGAGGTCCTCCTCCGTCCCGGCCATGACGCTCCTGGCGCTCGGCGCATGGTGCGTGACCACCACGGTCGGACCGTCGAAAGGCTCGGCGAAGCGCGCACGCAGCCACGACACCGTCCTGGCGTGCTCCGCCGCCGCATCGTCGGGCCGGAACCGGGCGTAGTCCTTCGAAGCGAGCCTGATCCGCTGGAAGTCGTTCATGCCCGACCCCTTCTCGCCGGCGAGCCTCATGGCTTCGCGCTGTCGATCGTCCCCGAAGAGGCGGAAGTCCGTCCACAGCGTCGCCCCGAGGAACCGCGTCCCGTCGATGACGACCTCGTCGTCCTGCAGGATGTTGATGTTCGGGAACGCCCGCGCGGCCTCGCGCGCCTTCTCCAGCTCCCGGTCCCGGGTCTCGCCGTAGAACTCGTGGTTCCCGCCGACGTACACGACCGGCTTCGCGTCCAGTCCCATCTCGTGGATCCGCGCCGGCCCGCGGCGCATGCGGGTGGCCAGATCGCCAGCGATCACCACCACGTCGTGCTCGGGGAGTGACGACGGCAGCTCAAAGCGGCTGAATTCCTCATGCAAATCGCTCAGGGGCCAGATGCGCACGTCGGTCTCCGGGCAGGTGGAATGCCTGCGATGGCGAAGTTGGTTCGACCTCAACGCAAGGGTCAACCGCCCGCGTCGCCACCGGACTTCGGAGCGCCCGGTGTTCCCAGTTCGACGACCTTCGCGTCGTCGAAGCCGGCGTTGGCGCCGTGGTAGCCGAACGGGTTGCACACGAGGCGGGTGCCGCCCTCGCACACGAGGTCGACCGAATGGTGCACGTGGCCGTGGATCCAGACGTCCGGGCCCGACGCGAGAAGGCGGTCGAGGGCCGACGCGGCGAAGGCCCCCCTGGGATCGTTCCGGAAGTTCGCCCGCAGGCTGAGCGCCGAAGGTGCGTGATGGGTCACGACCACCCGTGGCCGACCGTCCCTGGGCTCCGCGAGCGCCCGCTCGATGGCGGAGACGGTCCGGCGGTGCCAGCGGACGGCGTCCGCAGGCTTGGCCCGGCGATCAATGCCCGCGCCGCGGACGTCGATCTGCTCGCCGAGATGGCGTCCGTATATGCGCTGGCCCGCAGGCACGTTGAGTGAGAGGTCGGTCCAGAGGGTGCCGCCGCAGAACAGGCAGCCGGCGACGTCGATCCACCCCTCGCCGTCCAGCATCGTCACCCCGAGCGCGCTCGCCCTCTCTCGCCCCTTGTCGATCTCGTCGTCGAGAGTCCGGCCCCAGAACTCGTGGTTTCCGGGTACGAACACCGACGGCCGTCCGCGCGCCGCCTCCGCCGTCCAAGCGATGCCGCGGGCGATGTCGCCCTCGTAGACGTCCCCGGCCACGACCAGCACGTCCACATCGTCGGAAAGAAGCGGGATCCACGAGCGGGTCAGCTCGAAGTGGAGGTCCGAGTATACAGCGAGCTTCACGGGCACGTGGCTCCAAGACGGATATCGGTCGTGACCCTGGTCCCGGCCGGCCTGATGTGATGGCGTCCACCGGATAGGGAGCGCCGTTCACCGAATACGGGCTATTCGGATTTCAGTGATGAATTCCGCTTCGAAGGGGCGCTGTAGGCGCACCTCCCGCACCGGAGCAAGCCGTTGCCCCGATGACCTTGCGGGACGGCCGTCGCCGCCCCCGCGCGATGGGAGACATGCCTCCCGTCACCCCGGCGGCCGGCGGGAGAACCCCGCTCGCCGCCGCGGACCGAGCCTTCCGGCTCGACCGCGCGTGCGCCTCATGCGCCGCTTTCCAATCCTTCGCGATCCGTCCCCAGGTCGACCACACATGCCTCCGGGCCCCGCGGGGCCCCTTCCGCATGCGCACGGCCGCGGGGAGGGTGACGTGGCCGCCGCCGTCCAGCGGCACGGAGAGGACTGCCGCGGCCAGCCCCTCCTGGTCCGCATGGACGGTTCCGGGCAGTCGCTCGGAGTGCCCCATGGCCCTGCGGCCGATGGAGAGGGAGGCGGCCGCGTGCGCGCTCAAGCCGTAGAGGCGAGCGAACTTCACGCGGCCGATCAGGGAGGTATAGACCGGGTTGACCCGGACGAGGCGGACGCCGGCCCGCACCAGGGCCGAACGGAGCGCCATGTGAAAGCCGGCATAGGCGAACGCCGATAGCTGCCGCGCCCGGCGCGCTCCGTCGTCCGAGGTCAGCTGGGCCTTCTTCCTGCGGAAGTCGAGGCGCTCGGAGACCACCGGCACGCCGAGCCGCTCGGCGATCGCGCGGATCTCCGCGCAGGCCTTGCGCACGAGGTCCAGGCGCGAACCGTCCGTCAGGCCGTAGGTCGCCAACGGGATGCGCCAGGAACCCAGGGGGTTGCCGTCGTGCGAGACGTGGCACAGCGCGATGTGGTCGGCGTTCAGGTCGACGCCCAGGGCGCCGTTCGACCAGTCCAACCCGACCTGCTCAGCGACATCCTGCCCAACGGCGACGAAGGCCCGCCAGGAGGTCCCGTCGCGCAGGAACCGCCAGGACAGCGGCCGGCCTTCGTCCAGGGCCGCCCGGATCGCGCCCGCGCCATGCGCGAAGCGAAGGCCTTTCAGATCCACGGCCGCAAGCGACGTTCCGTCCCTGCCGGACCAGCGCCGGTCAGCGAGGTGATGGAGCGCCGGCGGCAGCCGCACCTCCAGATCGAAGGAACCATCGCCGCGCGCCGCCACACGGACGAACTGGCTGCCCGACGGGCAACGAGCATCGCCCTCGACCATGAACTGCGACGAGCGGGCGGCCCGCCAATCGGCGCTCCACGCCGCGTGATCGGCGTAGCCGTTCTCGCGCAGGTGGAACTGCTTGATGAAGAGCTTGCGAGAGCCGTGACATATGCCGGGCCGCTCGACCCGCCTCTCGGCGGCGGCGAGCAGGTCCTTCAGGCGCGACAGCCGCCGTGCGTGCTGGTGCAGCGAACTCGGCAGGTGGGCGAGCAGCTTCTCGGTCCGACGTGCATCATCACCGGGGGCAGCCTTCAGCTCGCGGATCTGCCGGGGCAGTTCCACGAGCTGGACGCGCTTGCGCGCGATCTGGCGTTCCTTGGCCCGGATGCGGGTGCGCAGATCCTCGACTTGGACCTTGGCCAGCTCCGCCACAGCTCGGCGCTTGGCCTGGACCTGCCGAAGGATGTGATCGAGGTTCTTGGCCGAGATGCCAGCCGGTCGCCACATCGTCCTCGCGAGGATCCTCGCATCCTCGCCTCGGGCAAGCGCCGCGTCGACCCGTCGAGCGACGGACGAGAACAGATCCGCCGCCGCTGCGAGCGCGGGCTGGTCCCCGCCGATGCGGGTATGGAAGGTGCGGGTTAGGCTCGGCACGCCCGTAAGATAGCGCATGGCAAACGGAAAAGGAACGAACCGCATCGGCTGATGGTTAAAAGACAAACCAAAAAACACCAAAGTTCGAATGCCGGAATATGAGGCGGTAGCGCGGCAAGGAAGCCTCGTCAGCCGGTACCCCTACTTCCGTGCCCGCCATCGGAACGGCAGCTTTGGGATCCGCCGCTACCACTTTCTCGGCCGCTGGGCGGCCGGCAGCGTCGAATACCAGGGCGACCACCCGATCGGCTTTGCTTGCATCTGCCACGACCCCGGACACGAACTATTTCAAGGTCACACACGCCGCCCGAAAGGCCTGCCTCACGCGATAGGGCGACTTCGAGCATGCGACGCGGCCGGCAGGCGCATCGGTCCAATCGACGGTCGTGGCAGGAGCTATGGTCATGACAGGCTGATGGCGGCGGGAAGGAACGAAGCGACAACTAAGAACCGCTTAGATCGGGAACGAACGGCCTTCCGTTTGCCGACGCCCGCTGTCAGGATCGAAGGAACCGGCGGCGGCAGCGGAGCGGGCCATGGCTAGAAGAACGTTAGATGGCAGAGACGACCTCATCGAGATGGAGGTGCCGGTCGTCGGCAGGCGATCCGGAGTTGTCCTGCTCCAGGGGGAGGGGCTGCCGGATCTGGTCGGGATCGGTGCGCACGACCTGCCGGATGCGAACTGGCTCTCGATAGAGAATCGCTCCCGGCGCGGCCCGCTGTACGAACGCGTGAGACACGTCCGGCAGGGCGTGCTGCAACTCGCCGGCACGATCAGCAAGGGTGCCTACCTTACGGGGGGCCACACCTACGGTCACGGCAAGGCTGCCAGGGACAAGGCCGAGGAGCCAGGGGAGATCATCGTCGCGGAGCCCGGTTCGGAGACCGTCGCGACCGCTGCGTGGCTCGGAGTGCGCGAGGACGGGACCGCCTTCCTCCTGTCCGCCGACATGCAGTGGAACTCGTTCGATCTCCGGGAGGCGCTCGAACAGGCGCTCTCAGGCGACTTCCACATCCAGCACGTCTCGGCGGGGACCTATCAGGCGGCACCGGACGTCCGCATGCCCGGCTGGAAGATTGTGATCGACGGCGGCGACGCGCCCGCGCCGAGCGGCGCCCCGAGAGCCTGAGGCGCGTTCGACCCACCGGAACGAGAAAGGGGCGCCCGGATCCGGTCCGGGCGCCCCTTCGCATGTGAAAATACGGGTGGGTCACATCCGGGGCACGTAGGCCTCAGGCTCCTCCGGCTTCGCGACCACGTCGGGCGGCGAGGGGAAGGCGTAGGCGTAGGTGAACATGTCGTCGGAGAAGACCAGCGCGTCCCAGCCGTCGCGCCGGAAGACGTGGCCCGGTTGCGTACGGTAGCCCGGCTGGCTCTCGTGCTCCTGGACCGGCACGTCCATGACAACCTCACCCTCGCTCCAGAACGCCAGGAAGGCCGCGTGGCCCTCCGGGTCTTGCGGTGCCCGGGATGCGAGGACGTGCTCCATTGGGAAGCCGCCGAGGTAGGGCGTCATCTGCTCACGCATGATGCCGCGGAGCGACGGGTTCCGATAGGGACCTCCGGTGCGGATCTCCTCGAAGTAAACGTGCATGCCCGCTTCTTCGCGCATGATCTGACCGATGTGCCGCTCGAAGGAGCGGTCGTGCGGCACGATGGTCGGATCGACAGCAACCGGCAGTTCGGCGCCGCCTTCCTGCGCGTCGTAATAGGTCATGCTGGAGCGGCCGTAGGCCTCCAGGCTCTCCTGGGGGACGACGCTGTCGACAACGCCCGAATCGTGCAGGTCGAAGAAGTGGACCGCGTACCGCGTGCCGACCGGAGCGATCCGGTCGGCGGCACCGATCCCGGCGCGGATCGCGCGGATGTCGGCGATGTGGCGGGCGCCGTTCTCGTTTCCGCGGCCGATCTGCTGGAGCTGCTGCAGCATCGGGGAGCCGGCGTCGCAGAGGACCTGACCATCCTCGCCGACGCGGACCAACTCGTGGCGCGCTTCGAACCAGAGGCGGGAGGTCTCCTCGCCCTGCGCCCACATGCGCACCCCGTCGCGGACCACCCGCACCGGGTCGAAGTAGGCATGGCCGAGGACGTCAATGTCTCCGCCGGCCTCGGCGGCGTCACCCTCGAAGTCCGGATCGTCCTGGTCGTCCTCCGTCTGCGCGTGGTGCTCGACGATCTCGTCGACCTCGACGTCGTTGTCGCGGAGGCGGGCGAACAGCACCTCGTCGCGGTTGTCGATCGAGCGCTCGATCATCCGGCCGAAGCGGCCCATGGCCTCTTCCCGATCGCCGGCGAAGATCTGGAACTGCTCGTCGTTCGAGAGATACTGGATGCGGAACCCCTGCTCGCCCTCGTGCTCGTGCCTGGCGCCCACGGCCACCAGCACGTTCTCCAGACGGTATTCGAGGGCCTCGTCCTCCCCGTCCGTCCTGACGAGGTTCAGGCCTTCGAGGACGATCTCGGCCTGCGACCAGTCGCGGGGTGCCGGCTCCTGCACGGGGCGGCGGAAACGATAGAGCGGGGCGTCTTCGAACTGTTCCTGGCTTGGGGCGGGCATGTCCTGTCCTCGTCTGGTCGGATGTGCGGGCAGCCCTTCCGATAAGGAACGCACCCTGCGCCGTCGGAAGATACGCGAGGTACCTGAAAACCGGAATGCTCGCTCCTTCGGGGTTCCTTCGCGAGGCCTGGCGCAACGTTAACCTTTGCGATGGACAATGCTCGGGCGTTCGCGGGGCGTGTTCGATTCACTCCTTCGAAGGCAGGCAAGTCCACGTGCTTGGCAACTAGCCGGCGTCGAGCGCGTTTGACGGTACAAGCTGGTCGGTACTAGATGCCGTCGGATTTGAAAGGGCCTCGCATGGCCGCGAACGGATACGACCGTCTTCCGCTGTTCGGACAGGCGCCTCTTCATGCGATCGAGCATCGATCCACGGAGCAGGGTGCCGTCGTCGACGTGACCGGATCGGACGGCCGGATCGATACGATTGGCAGATCGGAGTTCGAGGCGCGTTTCTCGATACTTGCTTCCTCGCCGAAATCGGCCTTGCCGCGCGAAACCCCTCTCGTCCGCACCGACACGCCGGCGGCGGACGCGATCCGCATGTCCGCGCGGGGCGAGCCTATCGTATCGGTCGCAGCTCCGCTGTCCGAGCAGGCGGCGGCGATCGGGCCGCTGGCCGAAGAGGCGGACCACGCCGCCCACCTCGCCGAGGAGGCCCGGAAGATCCTTCGGGCTTCCGTCGTGACCGTCGCCGACTACATCGATGCGGCGGCGGCGACCGCCATGCTGACCTGCGCCGCCGCGCCCGCCCCCAAACGCGCCGAGGCCGTGAACGCCGCCTGCGCCCGGGCCGCCGTCGATTGGGCGACATCGAACTTCGCCGACCGCTTCTGCCGGGACACCGGCATACCCCGATCCCTGTGGAAGCCGGTCCGTTCGTACGAGACCTCGTCGGCCGCGAACATCGCTTCCATGATGGACCGGTACGCTGGCGCCGACCTCGCCTCCCGCATCGACCACGCCATCGTCATGGTCCTCAACCGCGAGGTGGAGGACGTCGTCGCGGCCGCCGAGATCTGGCTCGAGGGCACAGACCTCCTGTCCACCCAAGCCGAGGACGGTGCCCAGGCGGATGCCGACACGCCGCAATGGGCTCTGGATTGGCGTCGCGCATGGTTCGGCGACGGCCGGTGGTCGAGCGCGCACCGGCGGTTCGGGAGCCACGACATCCTCGTCTTCGAGATGTCGGACATGGTGCACGTCATGGCATGGCCGACGGAAGCTCCGCGGGCCTCCCAGCCGCGCGGCCTGGACGAGCACGCCCCATATCTCGCCGGCCCATGCTATTCGCTCGACATCGACGCGGAAGCTCCGGGAGGGCTGCTCGAGGCCAGCCTCATCGCGGAGGAGGGGTTCGGCACTCCCGTCCGGCTGCCCTGGGACCGGTTCCTGCGCGAGTTCAGGCCGTTCCCCGCCCGGGTCGAGCGCTGGGTCCGGGTCCAGCCGACGAGATGGCTGGATGCCGCCTCCGCGAACGTCGAGGCGGGACTGGTGCGATCCGACCGTTGGGGACGCCCCACGATACCCTGCGCCTTGGGTCTCGCCGCGCAGATGTTCACGCTGCGCAACCTCGGGCTGGACGACAACCACATCGGCCACATCCTGGCCGAGGGCGACGCGCGCCTGCTCGATGCCGACACGCCGGAAGGGCAGCTGGTCGATGCGCTTCTGGCGGCCACCGTCGCCAACGCCGACGACGAGGACTTCGCCAGCGAGGAGGCGCTGGAGGAGCTCCTGGACCGCAACCAGGAGCGGCTCCGCGAGGAGATCTCGGCGCGCTGCCGCGGTCAGGCGCCCCGGGTGGTCGCCAGATCGCTCGGAATACCGCCCCACGCGTGGCGCTCGAAGCGCGGGATGCCCGAACGCGAGATGGTGGCGATGCTCGTCGCCGCCAGGGATCTCTTCGGCCCCTGGGAGACCAAGATCGTGGACGAGCCCGGCGCGCTCACGGTGGACGCGGAACATGCCGGGCCTCTCAAGGACTGGCTCGTCAGCGGAGAGATGGTCGGAACCCGCCCGACGCCCAAAGGCGATCTGATCGGGGTCAGGCGGGAAGGGTGCGACTTCCTCTGGACGGAGGCCGGTGGCGACCTGACCGTCTACGGCTGGCGGTCGCCCCCGCAGGGTGGAGCGCCGGGCAACGCCGTCCTGAACTGAAAGGAACGAAGCCGCGAAGCCTCGCTCCTTCTTGACTCCACGGCCACGCACTGGCATAGGATGGAAACCCCGGATCCGGCCGGTGCCGACGACGAATGCGTCTTCGGATCGGCGCAGGGGCGACGGCGGATGTACCCGCGCCCCGACCGGAGAACGTCACCGACGCAGGTGGCATCGGATCCGAAAGAGCAGCCCGGTCGCCGAAAGGTGCCGGGCTTCGCCTTTTCCGGGTTCGGGTACGTGGCGGTTTTCGGGCGTTCGACCTAGCCTTCGGAGATCGAACCGGTCGTCGCTCCTTCCGCGATGGCGCGCACTCCGCGAACAGGCACCCCCATGTCACCGAGCTACGTCGACTCCGACGGCATTCCGCACGACCACATGTCCTTCTCCGAGGCGCTTGAGCTCGTCCACGAGTTGGCGTCCTCGAACATCCTGACCGACGATCGGATCGAAGGCGACGTCGTCCTCCAGGCGGAACAGAGGCGTCAGACCGAGGCCGTGGACATGCTTCACGATCTCGTCGTCAACTACTCCGACCAGATCGACGGCTCCTTCCAGCCCCCGGAGAAGGCCGCCGAACGTCCGGAGCAGCGCGGGAAGCTGACGGCGGACGCCGACATGACGATCCCGTCCAACTATCTCCGGCTCTGCCTCGACCTCGCGTCGCAGGCCTACGATCCCGACATGGCCCAAGACGATGCCGCCCTTGCCGACGAGATCAAACAGCAGGGACAGGCTCTCGATCTGGGCTGGGATCTGGTCGATCTGCACGGAGCGGATCTCGACGTGTCCATCACGGCGATCCCCGGCCCGAGGGTCTGACGTCCTTTCAGCGCGGAGCCGAGAAGGTCGTGAAGCCGACCCGCTCGGTCTCCTCCCTGTACCGGTGCTTCACGAGATCGGCCGCGAAGTCGGCCACGGCCCGGAGGGTTCCGACCGCGCCCTTGGCGGACGGCGCCTCGGTCACCGAGCAGAAGATCTCGCCTTCATGGCCGGCGCGCCGGAGGCCGTCCGAGAGCGCCAGAAGGTCGGCCTGGATCTGGATCCCGGCCGCCGCCAGCAGTGCGGCCCGCAGGTCGGTGCCGCCGGCGAGGACCGCGTAGCTCTCGATGCAGGCGCGATAGGTCGCGTAGGGGCCGCCCGCCATCGAAATCCCGACGGATCTCCGAAGCACCAGGATCCCGGACACGCGCCGCGAGGAGGCGCGTCGAGCTGCGAACATCGCGGCCTCGGGGAGACCGAGCAGCTGGCGGGCGACGTCGCGGATCTCGTTGGACAGTCTGCCGCCGGAGCCAAGGCGCTCGAGACCGTCCAACGCCTCGTCGATCTCCTCGATCGAGCCGAGCGCCCAGACGAAGGCCACCGGCGGCTCCGTCGGGTCCGGATTGCGCTCCCGGTCGTCGTCGTAGGCGCCGGTGGTCTGGATGAGATGCCGACCGACGGCGAGCTCGCCATCGTCGACGGCGGCCCAGGGCTGGAACCGGTTCCAGATCGCCCCGGCGGGCAGCCCCGACGTGTCGGCCATACGGACGGCCTCGCGCGACGGCGCGGCGGCTTCGTCCAATACAGGCCGGACGGCGATCGGCGGCACGGCCGAAGGCTCCGTTCCGAGCGAGCGCCTGTGTCCGTCCATCTCCGACTCCGTCGACCTGCCTTCGGCCACGTCAACGCACGACCGCGGCGATCGGCACCAGGTCGGGATGGACGGACGCGCCCCGTCGAATTCCCCGCCGCGCGGTGAACCAGTCGTAAACGACTCGGCGCCAGGCTTGTCCCGAAACGACTCAGGGAACGGGACAATGGGCGGAGAGCTGATCACGATCGAAAACCCAAAACCGATCCCCAGGGCCGCCGACGAGGACGGTCCCGGGCGCGGCTCGACCGTGTCTCGCTTCGGCCTGTTCCGGAAGCGGATCGCGCGGACTATCGACGCCCGTATCGTGTCGGCTGCGGCTGCCGGACTCGCCCTCGGCATGGTCGTCGGCGTCGTCACCGCTCCACGCGACGGATCGCGAGAGATGGCTACGGTACTGAAGGCCGAGATCGCAGAGCTGAAGAAGGACATCGCCCAGTTGTCCGGCTCATCCGGCGCTTCGGCGGATGCGTTGACGCGGATCGGCGATCAGATCGTTGCGGCGGCTGGAGCCGCCACCCTGTCGGAAGCATCCGCAGCCGACCGCGGCGATCGCCTGGAGAAGTTGCTCGCAGCGCGCTTCGCGGAGGCCAAGGAAGACCGTGATCGCTCTGAAAGGCAGCTCGGCGCATCGCTCGGATCGCTGGCGGACAGGATCGGGAAGTCGGCCTCGTCGACCACGGGACAGACACCTGCCGCAGTCGTGCAGCCGGATACGACCGGCGCAATCGCCCGCACGGCCGCCATGTCGGATCAGGTTTCCGATTGGGCCTTGCGCGAGGTCCAGGACGGGGTCGCCGTGATCGAGGATCGCAAACACCGGGTTCTCGAAGTCGCGAAAGGCGACGTCGTTCCCGGTCTCGGACGCGTCGAGGCGGTCGAGCGCCGCGGAAGGGACTGGGCGGTCACGACCGGGAAGGGGGCCATCGTTCCAAGAGAGTGGTGAACGACACTTACGGCGGCCGACTCGGCACACGCTCGGTTTTCCCGCTTGCGGGCGGGTGCAGCTCGTCGAAGGAGCAAGTTGGTTCACCCGCAGGCGCGGGGAGGGTGCCGGGTGAAACGGGCGATGCCTTGCGCTGGCGGCGCGTTCCCCCGCGCGGGGAGGACCGGAAACGGCGGTCGAGAACGTCGTGCTCTGGCTGGGTTCACCCGCGCGCGCGGGGAGGACACCGGACCAGTGAGGCCGCTCAAGCAGCCGGCGCCGGTTCACCCGCGCGCGTGTGGGGAGGACACACGTCCTTCCCCTTGGGCAGCAGTCCCTCGCGCGGTTTACCCGCGTGTGAGCGGAGGACGCCATCTGATCGGAGAGGGGCCAATTCATCAGGGTTCACCCCCGCGCGGGGAAGACAGCTGAGCTGGGCGGAGACCAGCGGCCTCGTGCTGGATCACGGATTACCCCCGCGTGGGGAGGTCGGGGTGGCGCCGCAATCCTCATAGGCTCAGGGCAAGGATCACCCACGCGCGCGGGGAGGTCGGCCTCGTAGACGCTAGGAACCAAGCCGCGTGGTTCACCCCCTCGCGCTGGGAGGACACATTTCCAAGTTTTTCAACGAACAGTCCTCTATAGGCGTGAGGGCCAACGTCACAGAGCATTTGCCCACCGCGTGGGGAAAGATCGGGCGGCCCTCAACACCCACTCAACCTGGTGCCGCGGTTCACCCCCACACGCGGGGAGGGCACATCGATCTGCGCCACCGAGAACAGGCTAGCGTCGGTTCACCCCCAAGCGCGGGGGGTACGAAAGCGGCACCGGCCGAGCGACCTGATCGTGGGCCGCGGTTCACCCCCGCACGCGGGGGGGGGAAGCCTGTCGTCGTTGTCGATCCCAAAGGCGATGCAGGTTCACCCTGTCTCTTATACACATCTCCGAGCCCACGAGACAAGAGGCAATC
>CAXDNE010000143.1:0-18175 GCA_963990595.1 uncultured Methylobacterium sp. | reverse complement strand
GCCCGCGCCCCACCCCCCCCCTTACCCCCGGGGGCCCCGCGCGGGGGGGGGGGGGGGGGGGGGCCCGGGGGGCCCGGGCAGAATCTGCCGGGTCGCGCCCCGGCGATCGGTCAAGCCTGCCGGGTCTGACCCAAGGGATCTCGATTTATCAAGGGCTTAGCGATGGCACGGCGGTTGCGGCCATCCGAGCCTGCGGGCCGGCACGGCGCGCAACGGGATCGCTTGCCATGGATCTTTTCACCGCCCTGCAGACCTCGGTCTCCGGACTGCAGGCGCAGTCCTACGCCATCAGCAATATCTCCGGGAACATCGCGAACTCGCAGACGACCGGCTACAAGCGCGTCGACACGAGCTTCGTCGACCTGATGGCCGAGTCGACGCCGAAGCGCGAGGTTGCGGGCTCGGTTCTGGCGCAGTCGCAGCTGACCAACACGCTCGCCGGCAACATCGTCGCGTCGACGGTCCCGACCAACATGGCCATCAACGGCACGGGCTTCTTCACGGTGGTGCAGAAGACCGGCGACGCGAGCGGCGCCGCGACGTTCGGTGGCACGAACCTGTACACGCGCCGCGGCGACTTCTCCGAGGACAAGGAAGGTTACCTGGTCAATGGCGCGGGCGGGTACCTGACCGGCACGAATCTCGATCCGATCACCGGGCAGACGACCAGCACCGGCCCCATCAAGGTCAGCGACAAGGCCCTGCCGGCCCAGCAATCGACCACGATCACCTACGCGGCCAACCTGCCCGCGACGCCGATCACCACGGCGTCGGCCACGTCGAATTCCGACGTCTACAACCAGAACCCGTCGGTCGTTTACAACCCGGCCCAGGGTCAGACCGGCGGAACGGTCGCCGCGACCGACGCCGCGACGTTCGTCGACAACAGCATCGCGGGGCCCTCCGTGACCGTTTACACGGCCACCGGAGCGCCCGTGACGCTCAGCACCCGGTGGGCGAAGGTTCAGGACGCCGCCACCACGCCGGCGGCCGTGCCGGCCACGTGGAACCTGTTCTACGCGACCGATCCGACCGCGTCGGCCACTGGCACGACGTGGCAGAACGTCAACCAAGCGTTCACCTTCGATTCCACCGGCAAGCTCACCGCGCCCGCCGGACCGAACGTGTCCCTCGGCAACGTGAAGATCGGGGACTACACCTTCAACAATTTGAACATGAACATCGGCGCGGCCGGCCTCACGCAATACGCCGATACGAGCGGTGCCGTGACCACCAACGCGCTGACCCAGAACGGCAACAGTGCCGGCACGCTGACGAGCGTCGGCATCGGCGCCGACGGCAAGATCAACGGCACCTTCTCCAACGGGTCGATCGTGCCGATCGCCACCGTGGGCATCGCCCAGTTCGCCGACCCCGACGGGCTGAAGGCCGATTCGAACGGCAACTATCTTCAGACCGCCGATTCCGGGCCGCCGCTCGCCGGCCTCAATGGCAGCACGATTTCGGGCGCCAGCGTGGAGCAATCCAACACCGACATTGCGACCGAGTTCTCTAAGATGATCGTAACCCAGCAGGCTTACTCTGCGAACACGCGCGTCATGTCCACGGCCCAGACCATGATGTCTGACCTGCTCAACGTGATCCGCTGAATGAGGATCGAAGCCGCACCGCGGAGGCCGTGAGATGTCGCTGAACGCGCTTTCCACCGCGACCGCGGGGCTGGCCGCCACGCAGGCGGCGATCAACGTCGTCTCGCAGAACGTCGCCAATGCCGGGACGGCGGGCTACGTCAAGCGGACGATCTCGTCGGTCGCCACCGGGCCCAACAATTCGGGCGTCGCCACCGGGACGGTCACCCGCAGCTTCGATGCGGCCGCCCTGAAGCAGCTCCGGCTGGAGACCTCGGGGGCGGCCTATACCAGCACCAAGGCCGGGATCGCGTCGCAGCTCGACGCCCTCTACGGGACGCCGGGCAGCGCGTCGTCCCTCGACGGGACTCTGAACACCTTCACCGAGTCGCTTCAGGAACTCGCCGCCAACCCGACCTCTGCGGCGGCGCGGACCACGGTCCTGGGCAACGCCTCCGCGCTCGCCAGCCAGATCAACAGCGCCGCCAGCACGGTGCAGAACCTGCGCACGGGCATCGAGGCGCAGCTCGGCACCGACACGAGTTCGGCGAGCACGCTCCTGTCCAGCATCGCGAGCCTGAACACCAAGATCCAGAACACCACCGACAGCACGGCCCTGGCCGATCTGGCGGACCAGCGCGACCAGGCCATCAACAACCTGTCGAGCTACATGGACGTCCAGACCGCCCCGCAGAGTGACGGGACCGTCTCGGTCCTGACCCAGTCGGGAGTCACCCTGGTGGATCGCGGGACCGCCGCATCGCTGACCTTCGACGGGCGCGGCACCCTGAGCGCCAACTCGGCCTACGCCACGGATCCGAGCCAGCGGTCGGTCGGGACCATCACCGCCACGCTGGCGGGCGGCGGCAAGATCGACCTCGGCGCGCCCGGCGTGCTGCGCTCCGGCAGCCTGGCCGCCGAGTTCGAGCTGCGCGACCAGACCCTGCCGCAGGCCCAGCGCCAGCTCGACGACCTCGCGGCGGGCCTCGCCACGGCGCTCACGAACAAGCAGGTTCCGTCGACCGCCAACGCCAACGGATCCGCCACGCTCGATCTGAGCGGGATCCAACCCGGCAACACGCTGACCATTCCGGTCACCACCTCGAACGGCACTGTCCGGAACGTCATCCTCGTCGCGTCCGCCAACGCGTCGACGCCCGTCACCGCGAGCCAGACCACCGACGCCAACGCGCTCGTGGGCAGTTTCCAGATCCCGAGCGACCCGTCGAAGTTCGCATCCGTGATCGGGGCGGCCCTCAGCGCGCTGGCTCCGAACCTGACGGTCTCCGGGTCGAGCGCGAGCATCACGATCGCCTCGTCGGCGGGCAGCACGAACCCGGTCACCGCCACCGCGAACATCACCGTGCCGACCTCGGCGGATCCGAAGTCGGGCTACCCCCAGATCGCCCTGTTCGTCGACGGCACGGGTAATGCCCTCTACACGGGCTCCCTGGATGGAGGCTCGAAGCTCACCGGCTTCGCGCAGCGCATCACCGTCAACGGGAACCTGACCGGCAACACGGCCGCGCTCACCGGCACGAGCGCCACCGATACGACCGCCTCCGGCGCCCGGGCGCAGAAGCTGTTCGACGCGCTGACCTCCACGCAGCAGACCTTCTCGTCGTCGAGCGGGATCGGCGGCGTGGCCGCGCCCTACAGCGCCACCGTGGTCGGTTTCGCGCAGGACATCATCTCGGCCCAGGGCGCCGCGTCGGCCAACGCGTCGGCCATCAACGACACCCAGCAGACCGCGCTCTCCACCGCCCAGAGCCGGTTCTCGGCCGGGGCCGGGGTCAATATCGACCAGGAGATGTCGAACCTGATCGCCCTGCAGACCGCGTACGGCGCCAACGCACGGGTGCTGACCGCGGCCCGCGACATGCTCACCCAGCTGCTGCAGATCTGATCATGACGACGATCACCCCTTTCGCGGCCGGCTCCTATCTCACCAACCGGACCGCGTCGCAGCTCGTGACGCTGAAGAGCCAGCTGAACGACCTGGCCAACCAGGTCTCGAGCGGCCAGGTGGCGCAGACCTATGCCGGCCTCGGCAGCGGGCGGTCCACGGCGCTCGGCGCCCAGGCGACGCTCAGCGCGCTCACCGGCTACGCGGCGGGCATCACCGCCGCCCAGACCCGGACCGACCTCGCGGTGACCAGCCTGACGCAGGTCGCCGATCTCGGCACCAGCACGTCTGAGACCCTCAACAACGGCCTGCAGAGCACGCCGGTGGGCTCGGCCGCGGCGCAATCCGTGGCGCTCGGCAATCTCCAGACGGCGCTCGACGCGCTGAACCAGTCCGCGGCGGGCAACTACTTGTTCGGCGGCGGCAACAGCACCACCCAGCCTGTGCTGGACATGGACACGATCCTGAACGGGACGAAGAACAGCGACGGCACCGTCAAGCAGGCCGGCCTGAAAGACCTCATCGCGCAGCAGGTCAAGGCGGATCTCGGCACGGCCGGCAACGGCCGGCTCACCCAGACCTATCCGGCGCCGCCACCCGGCAGCACGGTCCCGAGCGGCACCCGCATCAGCCTCACCGACGATACGAGTGCCCGCGCGACGCCGCCGTTCGGCTACGCCCTGGCGGGCGTGTCGACGGCGCCGGCTTCCGGCAATCTCTCGGCGACCTACACGGCCGGGACGGCGGGGACCTCGGCCGCGATCGGGATCAACGTCGCCGCGCAGCCCGCCGTGGGCGACAGCCTGACGCTCGCCTTGAACCTGCCCGACGGCACGTCGACGACGCTCACGCTCACGGCGGCCGCCAGCGGCACCACGCCGGCCTCCTCGAGCACGAGCTTTGCCATCGGCTCGGACCCGACCGAGACGGCGAAGAACCTGAACGCCGCCCTCCAGAGCGCCCTGACCACGTCGGCCGGCAGCACCCTGACCGCCAACGCGACCGCCCGCGCCGCGACGAACTTCTTCTCCGCCTCGAGCGCCACGGTGGCGGCGGGGACCGCGCCCCGACTCGTCAGCTACGACGCGAGTGGCGAGCCGTCCTACACCGCCGGCACCGCCGCGAACACGGTGATCTGGTACCGGGGCGAGGATGGCGGCGGCGATCCGAGCAGCACGCAATCCGTGCAGGTCAGCGCGACGAGCAGCGTTCAGACGGGTGTGCGGGCGAATGAGCCCGCGATCGGCAACGTGCTGGCCGGTCTCGCGACGGTGGCGCTCGGCCTGCCGAGCTCATCGAACCCGAACGCGACCGCGATCTACGAGGCGGTCAGCAGCCAAGCGCAGTCGCTCCTGTCGTCCGCCAGCACCAGCCCGAGCGTGCAGGACCGGGTGACGGACCTCAGCCTCGCCTCGGCCCGCCTGTCGAGCGCGGCCACCACCAACAAGGCCACCCAGAACGCCGTGCAGAACACCCTGGACGGGATCGAGCAGGCGCCGACCGAGGAGGTCGTCGCCAAGCTGCTCGACGCGCAGAACCGGCTCCAGGCGAGCTACCAAGTCACCGCCACGCTCTCGAAGCTCTCGCTGGTCAATTACATCAGCTAAGGTCGGTCCTCACCCGTCGTGACCGGTCACCGACAGGTGCCGGCGGGCGTGTCTCGCCCGGCTGGTCCGATCATAGTCTTGCCGCTTTCCCGCAGTGAACCGCGGTGTGCGGACGCGCCTGCATGCCGTCCGCTCAACCGAGGAGGGGTCCGCATGCTTCTGTCCGAGCCCGTTGAGCTGGTCCGTCGCCTCGGCGCCACGCCGCACATCGGCGCGCTCGTCATGGCCGAGCAGGCGATCGGCACCTATCTCGCCGGCTACCCCCGTCCCGACGACCGCCCCATCGCCCTGGACATTCTTCTGCGCGATCTCGCGCGGCTGCGCGTCCAGGAGCCGGCCCTCGACCGGTTCATCGGCGCAGTCGAGGGCTACATCGATCTCCTGCACCGCGATCTCGCGCGCCGGGCCGCCTGAGATGCGCGGGCCGCTCCTGCCGGTCGTGGCCTTCGCCGTGGCGGCGCTCGTCCTCGCCGGGCCGGCTCGGGCCGGTGACCTGCAGAAGGCGCCCGTCGCGCCGGGGCCGGTGCCGTGCCCGTCGCACGGGGCAGGCTTCGTCCGCATGCCGGGAAGCAGCAATTGCATCCGCGTGTCCGGGCGCGTCACCGCCGGGATGGACCTGCGCGCCCGGCACGGGGCCACCGCGGCCCCGCTCGTCGCCGGCCGCCTCGCCATCGACAACCGCGCCGACACGGATCTCGGCGAGGTCCGGACCTACGTGCGGATCGGTAACGGCCGCCGCTGAGCCGGATCGCTAGAGGTTCCGCGACAGGACCAGCGGCCCGCTGCGGACGCCGCGACCGTACGGGGAGGGGGCCGGTGTCTGCCGGCCGTAGCCGGTCGGCATCTGCGCCCGGCCGATCTCCTCCGCGAGCGACTTGATCAACCCCTCCGAGACGGACCTGGCGCTGTCGAGCACCGTCTGGTTCGCCTCCACGGCCGCGGTGAATCGGCGGTGCGCGGCCCGCAGGGTCTCGACGCCCTCCGGATGGAAGCGCTTGAGCGCGACGGCATTCGCCTTGGCGACCTCCAGCCCCTGCATGTAGGCGGCTGCGAGCGCCGCCTTCGGCTCGGACGCCGCGAGCCCCTCGCGCAGCCGGCCGGCCCGGACATGGGCGGCCTCGTCGGCGAGCACCGCCTCCAGGGCCGCCATGTTGCCGAGCACGCCCGCGACCAGCGCCTCGGCGGTCACGCGGTCGGCGACGCGCAGCGGTTCAGCTCTTTGCATGGCCTGCTCCATCGCTCGCCGCCCCCTGCATCTTCATGATCTCGCGGAAGACGGAATCGGCGATGCCGACGCCGCCGCTCTTGACGATCTGGCCCGCATATTCCTTGGTCAGCATCGACCGGTAGACGCCGCCGCCGGTGCCATTCTCGCCGAGCGGCCCGTCAGTGCCCTCCGACTGGGTCAGCCGGTCGAGGCTGTTCTCCAGGAACATCGATTCGAACTCGGTCGCGGTCTTCCACGCCTTGGCCTTGTTGGCGGTCTTGATGACGCCATCGACGGCGCTCCCGGCGACCGAGGTCCCGACGCTGGCGGCGGCACTGGCCGCGAGACTGGCGAGCGGCAGCATGGTTCGGCCCTCCTGTTCCGGTTGCTCACATCAGCTCGATGTCGGCCTGCAGCGCGCCGGCCGTCTTGATCGCTTGGAGGATCGAGATCAGGTCGCGGGGACCGACGCCCAGCGCGTTGAGTCCGTCCACCAGTTCGCGCAGGCTCACGCCCTCCTTGACCAGAGCGAGCTTGTTGCCGTCGCCGGTATCGACCTTCAGGCCCGTGCGCGGCACCACGACGGTGCGGCCGTTCGACAGCGGCGCCGGCTGGCTGACCTGCGGCTGCTCGGTGATGGTCACGGTGAGGTTGCCCTGCGCGATCGCCACTGTCGAGACGCGCACGTCCCGGCCCATGACGATGATGCCGGAGCGCTCGTCCACCACGACGCGGGCCGTCTGGTCGGGCTCGACCTTCAGCTGCTCCACCTCGGTGATCAGCCGGATCATGTTGCCGTTGTAGCGGGCCGGGATCTGGATCGTGACGGTGGCCGGATCGGTGGGCTCGGCGGTGTCGGCGCCCATGAAGTCGTTGATCGCCGCGGCGATCCGCTTCGAGGTGGTGAAGTCCGGGTTGCGCAGGGACAGGCGCAGCGAGCGGGCGTCGTTCAGCTTGAAGGCGATCTCGCGCTCGATATTGGCGCCGTTGGAGATCCGGCCGTTGGTGGGCACGCCCCGGGTGATCTTGGCGGCGTCGCCCTCGGCCGAGAAGCCCGCGATCGCCACGGAGCCCTGCGCCAGGGCGTAGACCTCGCCGTCGGCGCCGAGCAGCGGCGTCACCAGCAGGGTACCGCCCTGGAGGGATTTCGCATCGCCGAGCGATGAGACCGTCACGTCGATGCGGGTGCCCTGCGCGGCGAAGGGCGGCAGATTCGCCGTCACCATCACGGCGGCGAGGTTCTGCGTGCGCATCGTGGCGCCCCGGGTGTTGACGCCGAGGCGTTCCAGCATGGCCTGGAGCGACTGCTTGGTGAACGGGATGTTGTTCAGCGTGTCGCCGGTGCCGTTGAGGCCGACCACGATCCCGTAGCCGACGAGCTGGTTCTGCCGCACGCCCTCGATGGAGGCGAGGTCCTTCACCCGCGACAGGGCGAGAGCCGGGCCGGCGAGCGCCACGACCAGCAGCACGCCGGTGACGACGCCGAGCAGGGACCGGAAGGGACTGGACGCGTGACTCGGGCGCATGCCGCTATTTCGAGGGTGAACGGACCTGCCGTCATCCTGCCAGCGCCGTGCCAGCCGGGCTGGAACGCCAAGTCTTTGAAACGATTACGACTCTTTCGCAGCGGCCCGGCCGCGTCGTCCCTCGGCACCGGCACCGAACCTGCCGACCCGGCAGCTTCTGCCGGCCCGTTTACCCGCGCTTAACCCTACGGACCGACCTTCCGGTCCTGCGCAGGGGCGCTTGGAGCAACGCGAACGGGATCATGCGCGTCGAGACTCGCCAGCCGATCCAGAGTGCGGGCGCCGTCGCGGCCACCCGGCGCCCCGAGGGCGGGGGGAGCTTCAGCCTCGGCGCCGACCCGGGCTCCGCCGCGCAGGCCGGCGCGCCCGCGGCGGCGACCACGCTGACCGGGCTCGATGCGGTCCTTCTTCTCCAGGCCGAGGCCGACACGCCCCAGGAGCGGCGGCGCCGCTCGGCCAAGCGCGGCCACGACCTCCTCGACGGCCTCGACCGTCTGAAGGCCGCCATGCTCGGCGGCCGGGTCGCCACCCACGAGCTCCGCGGCATCGCCGGCCGGCTGGCGGAGCGCGCCGGCTCCTCGGGCGACCCGCGCCTCGACGGCCTCATGGCCGAGATCGAGCTGCGGGCGGCGGTGGAACTCGCCAAGCTGGAGATGGCCCGGCGCGCCTGAACGGGATTCCGCCACCGTCCCTTCGAGCGCGGCCCGGCCATCCCGTCGCGCCGCCCCGGATGGCTCCGCTGCCCTCGCGATGGCGGGCCTGCGTTGAGGTTGCGTCCGGCCCGCGCCCCCCATCCTGAGGTGCGGGTGAGATCTCCCTCCGCGTTCCCTCAGCCCGCCCGCCGCTTCGGTCCGGTCGGCAGCATCTGCGGCTCGCCCGGGCCGGTCTCCACGCCGAGATCCGGCACCGCGATGATCGGCGCGCCGCGCAGGTCCTTCCGGGTGATGATCGCGCCGCGCTCCTCCAGATAGGCCAGCATCCGCCGGGCGCGGCCGCCCGAGCTGGTGCCGTAGGCCTCGGCCAGCATCGCGTCGGTGGGGCAGGGAGCGCCCTCGATCGCCGCGCGGGCGACCACGAGGAACAGCCCGGCGAGATCGTCCGGCAGGCCGGCCGCGATCTCCTGCGCCCGCGCCCAGCCTGAATCGTCGGCCACGGTGCCACCGGCCTCGGCCCGGGCCACCGCGAGCCGGCGCTTGAACTCGGGCAGGCCCATCGTGTCGCCGCGCAGGCGCCGGATGCGGCACCGGACCGTGAAATCCTGGTAGAGCGTCGCGGGCGTGCAGGCGGCGGCGTCGGCATCCGCCAGGACCGAGGCGAGCACCTCGGCGAGCGCGGCCTCGCGGGCCTCCGGATCCATCGGCTCCTCCTCGGCCTCCTCCGCGGGCGCCGGCGGCCGGTAATTCGCCAACTGGACGAGCACGTCCGGCGCCGGGGTCGGGCGCGGCTTCGGGCGGGGCACGAGGGGAACGGCGATCTCCTCCGGGCTCGCCGTGAGGATCAGCGCGCGGGCATCCTCGGTCGGGTCGGGGAGGGGGACGAGCACCGGCGAGGAGCTTCGGCTCACGGTCACGGTCGGCCCCACCGCGATGGTGATCGGGCGCCGGGACATCGCCGGGCCCAGCGCCACGAAATGCCCCCGGGGCAGATCGCGGAAGGTCTCAGCCTGGCGGCGCTCAAGGCCGAGGAGGTCGGCGGCGCGGGCCATGTCGATGTCGAGGAAGGTCCGGCCCATCAGGAAGTTGGAGGCCTCGGCCGCGACGTTCTTGGCGAGCTTGGCGAGCCGCTGCGTGGCGATGATCCCGGCGAGTCCGCGCTTGCGTCCGCGGCACATCAGGTTGGTCATGGCGCCGAGCGACAGGCGCCGCGCCTCGTCGGAGACCTCGCCGGCGGCCGCGGGCGCGAAGAGCTGCGCCTCGTCCACCGCCACCAGCATCGGATACCAATGGTCACGGTCGGCGTCGAAGAGGCCGCCCAGGAAGGCGGCGGCCGCCCGCATCTGTCCGTCGGCGTCGAGATTCTCCAGCGACAGCACCACCGAGACCCGATGGGTGCGCACCCGCGCGGCGATCCGCTGCAGGGCGACATCGTCGCCGTCGGCCTCGACCACGACGTGGCCGTAGCGGTCGGCGAGACTCGCGAAATCGCCCTCCGGGTCGATGATCGCCTGCTGCACGAGCCCGGCGCTCTGTTCGAGGAGCCGCCGCAGCAGGTGCGACTTGCCGGAGCCCGAATTGCCCTGGACCAGGAGCCGCGTGGCGAGCAGTTCGGTGAGGTCGAGGAGCGCGGGGCGCTCGCCGGTCAGGCCGAGATCGATGTCGGAACGCATGGCGCCTCATAGCATGCCGCCGGCGGCTTCGGGGGCCTCGACGGACAGCTGTCCACGCTTCCCGCCATGCCTGATACGGCTCCGGCGGCCTGGACCCGGACGCGCCGGACCTGTAGGGCCAGCCCCCCTTCTCCGAAAACCCGGACCCACGACACGATGGCGGCCTGCGGCCTCGATTTCGGCACGTCGAACACCACCCTCGGGCATGACGGCCCGGCCGGGCCGACCCTCCTGCCGCTGGAGGGAACCCATCGGACGATCCCGAGCGCGATCTTCTTCGAACTCGGCCGCGAGCCGGTGATCGGCCGTGCCGCCACCGCGGCCTATGTCGAGGGTCGGTCCGGGCGGCTGATGCGGGGGCTGAAATCCGTGCTCGGGACGCCGCTCATGGAGGAGGCGACGCCGGTCGGGCGGCAGCGCCTGCGCCTGCGCGACGTGATCGCCCGCTATCTCATTGCCGTGAAGGCCCGGGCCGAGGCCGCCTGCGGGGAGACCCTCGACAGCGTCGTCCACGGCCGGCCGGTCCACTTCGTCGACGGCGATCCGGAGGCCGACCGGCGGGCGGAGGACACGCTCCGGGAGATCGCCCGGGACGTCGGATTCCGCGAGGTCTCGTTCCAGTACGAACCGATCGCCGCCGCCCTCGATTACGAGCGGCAGGTGCGCACGGAGGAGATCGCCCTGGTCGCCGATATCGGCGGCGGCACCTCGGATTTCTCCATCGTGCGCCTGTCGCCGGAGCGGCGGGGCCGGACGGACCGGGCCGGCGACATCCTGGCCAATGACGGCGTGCGCATCGGCGGCACCGATTTCGACCGCCAGCTCAGCCTCGGCACGGTGATGCCGCTCCTCGGCCTCGGCAGCCCGATGCGCCGGGGCGATCTCGCCGTGCCCAATGCCTATTACCACGACCTCGCCACGTGGTCGGCGATCAACCGCCTCTACAACGGCAGAACGCTGCGGGAGATCGACGAGGTGATCCGCGACTGCGCCCGGCCCGATCTCGTCGGGCGGCTGCGCGAGGTGGTCGAGGGCGAGCGCGGGCATGCCCTCGCGGGGGCGGTCGAGGGCGCCAAGATCGCGGCCTCCGAGCGCGACGGAGCGGCGCTCGATCTCGGCTTCGTGGAGCGCGGGCTCGCGGCGCCGGTGGATCGCGCGACCCTGTCCGGGCAGACGGGCGACCTCGCCCGGGCGGTGGCCGCGCGGATCGATCGCTGCCTCGCGCAGGCGGAGCTGGCGCCGGAGCGGATCGACGCCCTGTTCCTCACCGGCGGCTCCACCGGCCTGCCGCATCTGCGCGCGGCGCTGACCGGCGCCCTGCCGGAAGCCCGCGTCGTCGAGGGCGACACGTTCGGCTCGGTGGGTCTCGGCCTGACCATCGAGGCGGCCCGGCGGGGCGGCTGAGCCCGCCTTCCGATTGACGGGCCGGCCGCGATCCACGACAAGGCGGCGCCTCGTGATCGGAGACACCGGCGGCCCATCCGGATTCCTCCTCGCCGCCTCACCCGATGCTGTTCAACTCCTTCGTCTTCCTCCTCGCCTTCCTGCCGGCAGCCCTGATCCTGCACGGGCTGGTGGCGCGCGCCGCGCCGACATGGCGGCTGCCGCTCCTCGTCGGCCTGTCCTTCGTGTTCTACGGCTGGTGGGACGTCCGATTCGTGCCCCTGCTCGCCGGCTCGATCCTGGCGAACTGGTGCCTCGCCCGGATCTATCGCGGCTGGCCCGGGCGCTGGCTGATCCCGGCGGCGATCGCCGGCAACCTCGCCGTCCTCGGGGTGTTCAAGTACCTCGACTTCTTCGCCGACCTCGCCAACCTGATCCCCGGCCTGGAGGCGCCGCGGCTCGGGCTCGCCTTGCCGCTCGGCATCTCGTTCTTCACCTTCCACCACATCATGTATCTCGCCGACCTGCGGGCCGGCCGGGCGCCGGCCTTCGGGCTCGTCAAGTACGCCCTCTACATCGCCTTCTTCCCGCAGGTTCTCGCCGGCCCGCTCGTGCGCTGGAGCGAGATCATGCACCAGTTCGACGAGCGGCCCTACGGGCGGCCCGACGCCGCCGAGCGCTTCGCCCGCGGGCTGATGCTGCTCACGGTGGGCTTGGCCAAGAAGGTGTTCCTCGGCGATCCGCTCGCCGATTACGTCAACCCGGTCTTCCAGGCGGCCGCCGCCGGCAAGGCGGTGTCGGTGGTGGAGGCGTGGCAGGCGACGCTGGGCTTCACCTTCCAGATCTATTTCGACTTCTCCGGCTACACCGACATGGCGCTCGGCATCGCGCTGCTGTTCGGCCTCGTCCTGCCGCAGAATTTCGACGTGCCCTACCGGGCCACCTCCCTGCGCGACTTCTGGCGGCGCTGGCACATGACCCTGTCGCGCTTCCTGCGCGACTATCTCTACATCCCGATGGGCGGGAATCGCCGCGGCCTGCCGCGCCAGGTCGGGGCGCTCGCCGCCACCATGACGCTGGGCGGCCTGTGGCACGGGGCGGGCCTGACCTTCCTGGCCTGGGGCGCCCTGCACGGGCTCGGCCTCGGGGCCGGGGTGCTGGCGCGCCGCGCCCGGGTCGCGATCCCGGCCCCGCTCGGCTGGCTGCTCACCAGCCTGTTCGTGGTGCTGACCTGGGTGCTGTTCCGGGCCACGAGCTTCGAGGCGGCGCTCCTCGTCTTCAAGGGCCTGTTCGGGCTCGCCCCTCGCGGCTCCGGCTTCAAATGGCGCACCATCGCGGTGGCCGCCCTCGTCGCCACGGTCGGGCCTACCGCCTGGGCGGCGGTGCATCGCCTGCCGCCCCGGCGCCTCCTGGCCTTCGGCTTCGCGCTCCTGTTCGTCCTCGTCCTGCTGAAGATCGGCGACGATGCGAACTACGAGTTCATCTACTTCCAGTTCTGAGGATGGTGGCCCCCCGATTCTCCACGGACCGGGACTGGCGGCGCTTCGCCGGCACCCTGTTCCTGTCGATGGCCGCGCTGTTCGCGGCCTATCTCGGCCTCGCGGCCCTGGTGGACCCCTACGATACCGGCCGCTCGACCCTGCTGTCCCGGGGGGCCGTCCGCCCGCAGGGACCGCGCACCGCCTCGGCCGTGCGCGGCCGCGACCCGGCCTATGCGGGGGCGGTCATCGGCAACTCGCACATCCAGCTCATCGAGCCGGCGGCGCTGAGCCGGCTCACCGGCATCCCCTTCGTCCAGCTCTCGGTTCCGGCCACCGGGCCGACGGAGCAGTTCGCGCTGCTCGGCTGGTATCTGCAGCACCACGCCCGCCCCGAGGCGATCGTGCTCTCGGCCGATTCCTTCTGGTGCGCGGACGATCCCGCCTTCCCGAGCGAGCACGGTTTTCCGTACTGGCTTCTGGGTGACTGGCCCGGCTACCTGCGCGGCCTCCTGCGCTTCACCGCCGCGCAGGAGACGGTGAACCGCCTCGGCTGGCTCCTCAATCGGCACCGCAAGGCCGCCGCCGCCGACGGCTGGTGGGACTACGAGCGCAACTATCTCAGCCAGGGCTTCGGCATCGACCCGGCCAAGAAGGCGGCGCTGGAAAAGCCGGTCGGCGCCGAGCCCGAGCCGCATCACGGCGGCCCGTTCCCCATCGCCGGCCGGCTGCGTGCCGAACTCGCGCGGATTCCTGCGCGGACGCCAGTGGTCCTGGTGTTCCCGCCCGTCTACGCCCGCGCGGAGCCGCCGCCCGGCAGCCCGCGGGGCGCCGCCGAGGCCGCCTGCCGGGCCGAGGTGCGGTCAGCCCTGGCGACCCACGCGCTCAGCACGGTGGTCGATTGGCGGGACGGGCGACCCGAGGCGGCGAATCCGGACCTGTTCTTCGACCAGACGCATTACCGGCTGCCCCTGGCGCGGAGTCTCACGACAGAGATCGCCGCCGCGATCGTCCGGCTGCGGACGCGCGTGACAGAGTAAAAGATCTGTACCGTGGCCTGTTTGCCGCACGCGCCGCCGCAGTGATGACCCATTACAAGCCATGCTTCTGTGCGCGTTGTCGCGCTAGACCACCTCGACTATACGGCACCTCACGTTATCGCCGCACACCGGCCATCCCCTGGTGGGCGGTTAGAATCCAGCGAGGGTGACGCATGGCGAAGGTGACTCTGGAGGATGGCTACGTCCCGTCCGACGACGAGCCCTTCATGAATGAACGGCAGCGCGAATATTTCCGTCGCAAGCTGCTGAGCTGGAAGAACGATATCCTGCGCGAGGCGCAGGACACGCTCGTGGCGCTCCAGAGCGAGAATGAGAACCATCCCGATCTCGCCGACCGCGCCTCGTCCGAGACGGACCGGGCGATCGAGCTGCGGGCGCGGGATCGCCAGCGCAAGCTCACCGGCAAGATCGACGCGGCGCTCGCCCGGATCGAGGACGGTTCCTACGGTTTCTGCGAGGAGACCGGCGAGCCGATCTCGCTGCGCCGCCTTGATGCCCGGCCGATCGCCACCCTCTCGCTCGAAGCCCAGGAACGGCACGAGCGGCGCGAGCGGGTCTACCGGGACGATTGAGGCCGGTTCCGCCGATTGCACAGCCACCGGCGCATCCCGTCCTGCGCCTGTCGCCCTTCTCCCCCGAGAGGGAGGGGCGCGCGCCGCGTCCGAGACGGTTCGAACAGCGTCACCTGCCGGGGGAGGAGGGCGCGCGTGCCCCTCGCGATCCTCAGATCCGCGCCCTCACTGCGTCAGCCGCAGCGCACCGATGCTCGCCTGGATCTGCTGAAAGGCTGCGATCAGATCATCTGATGTGTTGGCCAGGAAGTACTGGTTCGCCGACGAGGCGCAGTTCTTCAAGAGGGTCTGGCCCGCCGCGTCGATCGGATCGGCCGGAACGCTGAACGCGATCGTGTAAATCGAGACGTTGACCGCCTTCGCGTTCTTGCACGCCTCTGCGGTAAGCGCGTCGAGGCCGCTGCGGGCGCTGGTGCTGCTCGAAATGTTCTGGTTCGCAGGCGGAAACCGAGAGGCGGCAGTCGCTGTCTTCGTGCTCGAGGAATTGGCGTTCTGGAAATACCCTGGCGCAAGATACAGCGAGCCGTTGGGTGAATTAGGATTTGCCGTCCAGCTGTTGTATCCATCCGTCATTAGGATGAGGATTTTGTTGATCATGGCAGCATTGGAGCTGCTGGACGTGGTGGAATAGGCTGCGGGCGGGTTGCCGGTTGTCGGGCTGCTCGTAAAGACACTGATCGGTGACAAGGTGCGCCAACCCCACATGAAGCCTTCATGGATGTTGGTTGAACCCGAGGGCACCATCTTGCTGATCAGGCTCTTGAGGGCTGCGGTATCATTCGTCAGCGTCATCAGGGGCTGCGTCGTGCAGCCGAAATTCGGGCCGTTCGGGATGCCAAGGTAGCTGTTCGATACGGCATTGCGTGGGCTGATGTACTTGCAGGCTTGGCCTTCCACCGGCATGTACATGGTTGCCGACTTCTTGGTACCGCACTTGCCGTTCACAGTGCCATCATCGTCGGCGATGTAGCTGTTGTAGCTGCGGTATGTGCCGCTGCTGTCGCTGAAGTCGGCGTAGCTCGTGCTGCCATCGCCCGGTTCGTCGGGGGCGAGTAGAGGCACGAAGTAAGAGTCCAAGTTGGCGGTGCTCGGAGCGCCGTCCTGGACATCGAGCGGGTAAGGCAAGGTCTCCAGACAGCCCGCCCAGCCCCATTTCGCGTTGACGCTCTGAAGCTTGGCGAAGATATCGAACCGGCTGGCGAAGTTGGATCCGCTGGGGTTGAGCACGTTGCTCCAGTGGTATGCGGACTGCCCGTTCTGGTCGATCCAAGTCGCGTAGCGATAGGTCGCCGGGTTCACCGCCACGGCGCCCGCGAAGGGCACGATCGAGATCCGGGTGGCGCTCGAGAAGGCCGCGTTGGTGTAGACGTAGTTGACGAAGTTCGTCGCGGCCGTCTGCACGGCTTGCAGCTTCGACTGACCGCCGCTCGATTCGGCCATCGACCCGGTGTTGTCGAGCACCAGTGCGATCTCGAAGGTTTTCGGAAGCGGCGTCGCGCACTGCGCCCGGGCGCCCGGGTTGATGCTCGTCGTGCCGGTGATCTTGCCGAAGAAGGTGGTCGACATCTTGTGCGCCGTCAGGGTGATCTGGCGCGGGTTGCTGGTGATGGCCAGCGGATCGACCACGAGGTTCGCCGCTCCCATGGCGCCCCTCATCGTCGTGAGCGCCAGGGCGTTGAGGTCGGCATCCGTGGTGGTGAGGGGCGTCTGACAGAGAAGGAGCGCGGTCGCGTCCGTCGCGGCCTGCAGCTTCGTCTCGAGCCGTGTCGCGAATCCGTAATCGACGGCCGCGCCGCCGAACATCAGCATCGGGACGCTGAGGAAGGCGAAGAGGAGCGCGACGTTGCCCCGGCGATCGCGGGTCAGCCTGCGCCAGGCGCGTGTGCGGATCGGGTCAGGGCTTCGAGCCATCGCACGCCGTCGCATTGGCGGCCGCGAGCACGACCTCCGTGTAGGTGTTGGTTCCATAGGTCTTGCCGCCCCGGGTCGGCCACGGCACGCTGCTGGAGAAGGTGATCGTGTTGCCGACGCCCTTGGCGAGCTTCACGAGGGCGCTCCCGACCATCGGCGTGTAGCCGATGCTGACCTCTGCCAGGATGTAGCGCATGCCGGAGGTCTGATAGCCCGCCGGCACGGTGAGGTCGGAGGCCGGACCGGCGCTGCGGGCCACCGCATTGGCATTCGCGATGCTGGAACAGACCGTCGGGATGGTGGTGCTCGAGGTCTTCACGCCGACGCCCATGGCGCTGACCACGACCTTCACGTTCGAGACGTCGAACGGGCGCATCACCGCCGTGGCGGAGGCGAGGATGTCGTTCATCACCGTCGCGCTGATCGGATTCTGAATGTCGCCCTGTCCGGTCAGGTCGGCCACGGTTCGGGCGAGCAGGGTCAGCTTGCGCCACTCGTCGATGGCGTGGGCCATCTCGGTCATGCCGGCCCAGATCGCCAGCAGGAGCGGCAGGATGACGGCGAATTCCACCACGGCGCTGCCGCGGCGATCGCGCCGCAGCCGTGCGGCCTTGCGGGCAAGGCGCCTCAGCACGGGCTTGCCCCGACGATCTGGTAGGGCTCGGTGCGGAAGACCGCCGTCGAGGTCAGCAGGCTCGATCCGGCGCCCGATCCGCTGGTGAACTTCCGGGTGTTGAGGCCCATCAGGTTGAAGAAGGTCGGGAACTGCACGGCGGCGGTGACGATCACGATCGTCCCCGGCTTGGCACACGCGTAGTTGGTTCCGAAGCCGGTGTTCCAGGTCCCCGTGTCGGTGCTGACCGGCGTCGATGCGCTGGCACCCGAGAAGGTGCCCGCGGTCGCGACATCAATCTTGACGTTCCTGCAGTTGAAGACGTTGGGGATGGTGGCGCCGGCCGGCCCGCACATCGTGGTCTTCAGGGCCGTCAGGAGCGTGGCGGCGTCGGTCTGGCCGGCATTGGCCGACTGGAACTGTCCGGTGAAGATCGTGCGGACCGCGTTCTGCAGGGCGCGGTCGAAATTCTGCGTGGCCCAGATCTGGAAGACGATCTGGAAGATCGCTCCGCAGAGCGCCAGGAACGGGAGTGCCACCAAGGCGAACTCGACCGCGGCGGCGCCCTCGGCATCCCTCCGCAGGCGCAAGAGAAGACAACCTAAACTAAATTTCTTCGAGGAGATTATCGGTACACGGCAAGTCATGCGTGGATGAGGCTACTGCACACAAGCATCCAGCGTCATGTGTCGCTAATGATTTGCGAAAGCCTTAATCGGATTGCGGAGCGCGCCACCCTCCACCGCTCCCGTGTTTCCCGTGGGTTTCGCCGGCTGGATCGGGGGCAGGCGCCGTTGACGCGCCGCCCCCCCGCGCCACTTCGTGCTGGCAAGCGTGGCCGGAGCATCCGATGAGATCCCCCCTGTTCGCGGTCGTCGCCAGCGTGGTCGCGGCGCTCGCCCTCGCCGGCTGTGAAGCGCCCAAGGCGGGGCCGGCCGGTCCGCCCGGCCCCCCTGGTCCGCCGGGGAACGCCCAGATCCGGCGCGACGTGGCCTG
>CAXDNE010000142.1:0-18431 GCA_963990595.1 uncultured Methylobacterium sp. | reverse complement strand
ATGGCCGGAGGGCGTGTCCTTGCCGGCCGCCGTCTCCACGGCATGGCCGTAGGCGCCGGTGGGGGCCCCGTCGGGGGCGAGGTTCGGCGGGATCCGGCCCGAGGCGCCGGCGGCGGCGAGCCCGAGTCCGAGGGCGGCCAGGTTGGGCAGGCGCAGCGGGCCGCCGCGCAGGCCGGCGCGATCGCCGCGGCCGGCCGCGCAGGCCTCGGCGATGTGACCCAGCGTGTCGGACCCGGCATCGCCGTAGGCCGCGGCATCCGGGGCGCCGCCGATCCCGACGGAATCGAGGACGATGAGGAGCGCGCGCGGCACCGTCAGGCGGGCTCCAGCTCGGCCGGCGCGTCGCTGTCGAGGGCGAAGGCGGCCTTGAACAGGGCGCGCGTGTAGGCGGTCTGGGGGGCCGCGAAGATCGACTCGGCCGGACCTTCCTCGACCACGCGGCCGTTCTGCATCACCACCACGTAGTTCGCCAGGGCGCGGACGACCTTCAGGTCGTGGCTGATGAACAGGTAGGCGAGGCCGCGCTCCCGCTGCAGATCGCGCAGCAGCGTCACGATCTGCGCCTGGACCGAGCGATCGAGGGCCGAGGTCGGCTCGTCGAGCACGACGAAGCGCGGGTTGAGCACCATGGCGCGGGCGATGGCGATGCGCTGGCGCTGGCCGCCGGAGAATTCGTGCGGGTAGCGGTCCATGGCGGCCGGGTCGAGGCCGACATCCGTCAGGGCCTTCGACACCACGGCGCGGCGCTCCGCCCGGGAGCGCACGGCGCCCTGGACCACCAGCCCCTCGGCGACGATGTCGGCCACCGACATGCGCGGCGAGAGCGAGCCGTAGGGGTCCTGGAAGACCACCTGCATGTCCTTCCGCAGCGGCCGCATCTGCGCCACGCCGTAGCGGTCGATTGCCTGGCCGAGGAACACGATCGGGCCTTCCGAGCCCGTCAGCCGCAGCAGGGCGAGGCCGAGGGTGGTCTTGCCGGAGCCGGATTCGCCGACGACGCCCACGGTCTCCCCGGCGCGGACCCGCAGGGAGACCCCGTCCACCGCCTTGACGTGACCGGTGACGCGCCGGAGCAGGCCGGATTTCAGCGGGAACCAGACCTTGAGCGGCCCCGCCTCGACCAGCGCCGGCGCCTCCGCCGGGACCGGGTTGGCGCGGCCCTGCGGCTCGGAGGCGATGAGGCGGCGGGTATAGGCGTGCTGCGGGTTCCTGAAGACGGTTGCGGTGGTGCCGGCCTCCACGATCTTGCCCTTCAGCATCACGCAGACCCGGTCGGCGATCCGCTCGACGATGCCGAGATCGTGGGTGATGAACAGCATCGCCATGCCGAGCCGCTTCTGCAGGTCGGCGAGCAGCGCCAGGATCTGCGCCTGCACGGTGACGTCGAGCGCCGTGGTCGGCTCGTCGGCGACGAGAAGGTCCGGCTCGCAGGCGAGTGCCATGGCGATCATCACCCGCTGGCGCTGGCCGCCGGAGAGCTCGTGCGGGTAGGCGCCCATGCGCCGCTCCGCATCGCGCAGGCCCACGAGCTCCAGCAGTTCCAGGATCCGCCGCCGGGCCGCCTTGCCGGTGAGCCCCCGGTGAAGGCCCAGCACCTCGCCGATCTGCCGCTCGATCGTGTGCAGCGGATTGAGCGACGTCATGGGCTCCTGGAAGACCATGGTGATGTCGGCCCCGCGCACGTCGCGCATCGCCCGCTCCGGCAGGCGCGCGAGGTCGCGGCCCTTGAACAGGATGCGGCCGTCCTGGCGCGCCGCGCCGTCGAGGAGACGCAGGATGGCGAGCGCCGTCACCGACTTGCCGGACCCCGATTCGCCCACCAGCGCCACGGTCTCGCCCCGGCGGATCGTGAAGGCGATTCTGTCGACCGCCACCGTCTCGCCCTCGCGGGACCGGAAGGCGACGGACAGGTCCTCGACGGCGAGGAGCGGCTGGGTTTCGGCCTCGGACATGGGACCCCTTATAGCGCGCCCGGGCGACGACCCTAGTCTATCGTGCGGCAAGGCGGGCCCGGCCGCGATGCGGCGCCGGGTCCCGCCCGCGCCGGAGCCCAGGGGAGAGCGTCATGACGGATGGGGCCAGCGGTTTCGCCGCACGGATCTGGGCGGCGCTCGACGGACCGCCCGCGGCCCTCGACCGCCTGCGCTTCACCGGGACGGGCGCCCTCCCCTCCGCCTTCGCGGTCACCGACCTCGCGGCCGGATCCGTCGCGGCCGCAGCCCTGGCGCTCGCCCGGGTCGCGGGCTCGGACGGGCCGGTGACCGTGGACCGGCGGCTCGCCGCGTTCTGGTTCGCCGCGTCGCTGCGGCCCGAGGGCTGGCGGGTGCCCGCGCCCTGGGACCCGGTCGCCGGCGACTACCGGGCCCGGGACGGCTGGATCCGGCTCCACACCAACGCCCCGCATCACAGGGCCGCGGCCGAGCGGGTGCTCGGCGCACAGGCGGATCGCGGCGGCATGGCCCGCGCGGTGGCGGGCTGGGACACGTCCGCGCTGGAGGACGCCATCCTCGCACAGGGCGGCTGCGCCGCCGAGATGCGCGGGCTCGCGGCCTGGGCGGCGCAGCCGCAGGCGCGCGCGGTGGCGGGGGAGCCGCTGGTGGCCGTCGGGCCGGCAGACGGCCGGTCGCCGTCGCGTTGGGCGCCGCGGCCGGGGCGGCCGCTCGCGGGCCTGCGGATCCTCGACCTGACGCGGGTGCTCGCCGGGCCGGTGGCGACCCGCTTCCTCGCGGGTTTCGGCGCGGACGTGCTGCGGATCGACCCGCCCGCGTGGAACGAGGCGGCCCTCGAGCCGGAGGTCACGCTCGGCAAGACCTGCGCCCGCCTCGACCTGCGCCGGGAGACCGACCGGGCGACCTTCGAGGGGCTGCTCGCGGGGGCGGACGTGCTCGTGCACGGCTATCGGCCCGGCGCCCTGGACGGCCTCGGTTACGGCGCCGCGGCGCGGCGGTCGCTGGCACCGGGTCTCGTCGCGGTCTGCCTCGACGCCTATGGCTGGACCGGTCCCTGGGCCGGACGGCGCGGCTTCGACAGCCTCGTGCAGATGAGCTGCGGCATCGCGCAGGCCGGGCAGGACTGGCGGAAGGCCGGCACCCCGGTGCCGCTGCCCGTCCAGGCCCTCGATCACGCCACCGGCTACATGATGGCGGCGGCCGTCCTGCATCTGCTGGCGCGCCGGCTGTCGGCCGGGTCCGGCGGCGAGGCCCGGCTCTCGCTGGCCCGGACGGCGGCGTTGCTGACCGAGGCGGGGCCGGCCGCGCCGGAGCCGTCCTTCGCACCCGAGACGGACGCGGATCGCGCCCCGGAGGTCGAGGCGACGTCCTGGGGGCCGGCGCTGCGCCTGCGGTCACCGGTGGTCGTGCCGGGCGCCCCCGTGCATTGGGCTCGGGCGGCCCGCCGGCTCGGCGACGATGCGCCGGCCTGGGCGGCCGCGATCGACCCGGCGTGACGGTGCTCGCCCGCGGTCAGGCTCACGGACGCAACCGCGCCGGTCGACGGCCGGGACGGATTGATCCGCAACCGGAGGTCGCTACAAGCGTCGGCGTGACCGCCTCACGCCTGCGCCTCGGCGCGCTGCTCGCCCTCCTCGTCGTGACCATCGCGCGTCCGGCGGCGTCCGCCCCTTCCGAGGGGGCGACCGAGACCGTCGAGCAGGCGCTCTGCCGCCTCATCGACGAATCCGCCAAGGCCCGCAGCCTGCCGGTGCCGTTCCTGACGCGGCTGATCTGGCGGGAGAGCAGCTTCCGGGTCGGCGTGGTCAGCCCCGCGGGGGCGCAGGGCGTCGCGCAGTTCATGCCCGGGACGGCGCGGGAGCGCGGGCTCCTCGACCCGTTCGACCCCGAGCAGGCGATCCCGCACGCCGCCCATCTCCTGGCGGATCTCAAGAGCCAGTTCGGCAATCTCGGCCTCGCCGCCGCCGCCTATAACGGCGGCGCGGCCCGCGTGAGCAAATGGCTTGCCGGCGATGGCGGCCTGCCCGCCGAGACCCGCGCCTACGTGGCGGCCATCACGGGCGTCCCGGTCGACGATTGGCGGACGGGGCCGGCCAAGGCCATCGAGTATCCCGAGGGCGGTGCGCCCGAGAAGCCGGAGAAGAAGGAGGCGAAGCCGGAGGCGCCGCAGACCTGTCTCCAGGTCACCGCCAGCCTGCGCATCCCGTCCCGCGGCGACCGCTTCGCGCTCGGGCCCAGCGAGGGGCCGGCCGCACCCTGGGGCATCCAGCTCGCCGGCAACTTCTCCAAGGCGCTGGCGCTCCAGAGCTTCAACCGCGCCCGGAACACCTATGCGGGCGTGATCGGCGAGGTGCGTCCGATGATCATCGGCACGCGCCTGCGCAACCGCGGCACCCGCGCCTTCTACCGGATCCGCATCCCGGCCCAGAGCCGGCAGGCCGCCGACGACCTGTGCGGCCGGATCCGCAAGGTCGGGGGCGCCTGCATCGTGCTGCGGACCTGATTTTTCGTGGTTCGCCGTGCGGAGGTCATCAATCCGCCCCGAGCGCGGTGCGGTATGCGCCGATCGGGACAACCGGATGGGATATGACACGCCTTCTCACCGCGCTCGCTAGCCTCCTCTGTCTCGGGCTCGCCGCGTTCGGCTTCACCGCTGCCTCGCCGCTCGCCCTGTTCGACGCGATCGGCCCGCGCGATCCGGGGGGACGCCTCGCCGCGAAGGACCAGCCCTTCGGTGAGGGGCCGCGGCGCCACCTCGACGTCTACGTTCCCACCGCGGCCGCCGAGAACGCGCCGGTCCTGGTGTTCTTCTACGGCGGCTCCTGGCAGAGCGGCTCCAAGGATGACTACGCCTTCGTGGGCCACGCGCTGGCCGCGCAGGGCTTCGTGACCGTGCTGCCCGACTACCGGCTCTACCCGGAGGCCCCGTTTCCGGGGTTCCTGGAGGACGGGGCGGCGGCCCTGGCCTGGGTGCGCGACAACATCGCGGCCTATGGCGGCGATCCCCGCCGCATCGTGCTCGCCGGCCACTCGGCCGGGGCCTACAACGCCGTGATGCTCGCGCTCGACCCGCGCTACGTGACGGCGGCCGGCGTCGACCCCAAGGTGATCAAGGCTGTCGCGGGTCTGTCCGGCCCCTACGATTTCCTGCCGCTCGATCAGGGTACGACCATCCGGGTGTTCGGGGACGCGCCCGACAAGGAGGCCACGCAGCCGGTGACCTTCGTCGGCCCGCTCTCGCCCCCCGCCTTCCTGGCGGCCGGCGAGGCCGATACCGTGGTGAAGCCTCGGCATACGGTCGCCCTCGCCGCGAAGCTGCGGGCCGAGCACGTGCCCGTCCAGGAGCGGATCTATCCGGGGCTCGACCACAAGGACACGCTGCTGGCGCTGTCCGTCACCTTCCGCGCGAAGGCGCCGGAACTCGCCGAGATGGCCTCGTTCCTGATGCGCCAGTCGGCCGGGCGCTCGCAGTACACGATGCGGCGCTGAGCGGCGCGGGCGTCAAGGTTATCGCGCGATAGGTGGGCGCAACCGGCGATTTGCCGTCGCCGCGGGCTCGCCCGACGCTAGACTGTGATCGCCGCCAAGTGCGGCCCTGACCGGACGACGCATCGGCAAGCCGCACGGTCCACGACACGACGACGATGCTGGGGTTGCTCGGGAGGACGTTCTTCCGGCCCATCCCCCTCATCCTGAGGTGCCGGAGCGAAAGCGGAGGCCTCCTTCGAGGCCCGCTGACGCGGGCACCTCAGGATGAGACCGTGGGTGGGAACGCCCGGGCGCCCGTCCGGGGGCATCGTGGTCCGTCATGGGTGCGTCGGCGCCGCGTCCGCTTGGGTCTTCGATGGGCCGCAGAGTTTCGCCGCATGATCGGCGACCACGTCTGCGGGACGCGCTGAGCAGTGGGACGGCATGGCTTCTGCGGACGCGGCGATCGGGATCCCGGCCGGAGGACGGCCGCACGGCATCGCGGGCCGCGATGTTCCCGACGTGCTGCGCATCCTCCTGAACGGCGCGGTCTTCGTCCTTCTCTGGAACCACGTCTGGCTCAAGGACCTGTCCGACCGGTCGATCCTGGCGGCCTCCGAGGACGGCAGCCTTCTGACCCAGGTTCTGTTCCTCCTGGCCGGCAGCGCCATGGCGGCGGCGATCCACCGGATCGGCTTCCGGCACCTGCGTCCGCTGATGACGCGACCGCTCGTGCTCTGCGCCATCTGGCTGGGCCTGACGACGCTCCTGTCCATCGAGCCGAGCCTGTCGATCCGGCGGCTCGCCCTCTTCGCCATCGCCGCCATGCTGTCGGCGGGCGTGCTGATCGTGGCCCGGTCCCCGCGGCAGCTGGCCTTGACCCTGGCCGGATCCGCGCTGGTGATCGTGCTCGCGTCCTATCTCGCGGTCGCCTTCGTGCCGAGCCTCGCCATCCATTCGGCCTTCGACGTCAATTCCGATCCGAGCCATCCCGGCCTCTGGCGCGGGATCTTCCCGCAGAAGAACGAGGCCGGCGCCGCCATGGTGATCCTGGTGATCGTGGGCCTCTACGTCGCCACCGTGGCGAGCCGCCTCCTCGGCTGGGGCATCGTGCTCCTGGCGGCCGGTTTCCTGGTGGCGAGCGGCTCCAAGACCGCGATCCTGCTCCTGCCGGTGATCCTCGCGGTGACCGGGCTGTGCCAGGTCCTCACCGGCGGGTTCGCGCGACGCCTTCTGCTCCTCGGTCCCGTGATCGGGTTCTCGCTGATCTCGATCGGCTCGGTGCTCGCGCCGCCGATCCAGGAGGCGGTGGGATCGCTGCTCACCGACGCGACCTTCACGGGCCGCAGCGAGATCTGGCAGTTCGCCATCGACAACATCATGATCCGGCCCTGGCGCGGCTGGGGGATCGGCGCCTTCTGGATGACCGAGCGCACCATGTATGCCGGCTCCGAGGAGCTGACCTGGGTCAACACCGTCGACCACGCCCACAACGCCTATCTCGACACCGCGCTGATCGGCGGCCTGCCGTTCCTGGCGCTGACCGTGATGGCCTTCCTGCTCGCCCCGGTGCGCGACCTGCAGCGCGTGGCCGGCGGGACGCGGCTCGATGCGGAGACCATGCTGTTCCTGAGGCTGTGGTTCCTCGGGCTGGTCTCGGCCTCGTTCGAGACGGTGCTCTACAACGGCAACAACGCCACCTGCTGCATGTTCATGATGGCGGTGTTCGGCCTGCGCCTGCGCACCCGCTACGCCATCGCGTCCAGCTGAGCCCGCTCAGGGGCCGGGGCCCTCGGGCGGCACCGATCGCGGGCGGCGATCCTCGCCGATCGCCACGAAGGTGAAGGTCGCCTCGGTCACCTTCATGGTGGCCTCGCTCGCCCGCTCGCGCCGCCAGACCTCGACCTGGATGCGCAGCGACGAGCGCCCGACCTTCAGGAGCCACGCGTAGAGGCTGACCTCGTCGCCGACGAAGACCGGGTGGTGGAACGTGATCGCGTCCACCGCGATGGTGGCGCAGCGCCCCCGCGCCCGCCGGGCCGCGATGTTGCCGGCGGCGAGATCCATCTGCGCCATCAGCCAGCCGCCGAAGATGTCGCCGGCGGGGTTGGTGTCGGCGGGCATGGCGATGGTGCGGATCACCGGCGGACCGCGATCCGTCGGCTGGGCCGCCGCGCTCAATCCCTCGCCTCCATCCGCCATGGCCATCCGTCCCCCGCGTCGGCGGGACACATCCGGCCAAGCTCGGCCGCGGTCAATCGGGCAGCGCGAAGACCAGCAATGCGTCGCCGGTGCCGAAGCCCGACGCCTTGGTGAAGGACGACCCGCCCGCCGCCACCGCGAGGTACTGCTTGCCGTCCAGCGCGTAGGTCATCGCCGGGCCGCTGATGCCGGCCCCGCACTGGAAGCGCCAGAGCACCCGGCCGTCGCGGGCATCGTGGGCGTCGAGATGGCCGTCCTCCTCGCCGGAGAAGACGAGGCCGCCGGCGGTCGCGAGCGTGCCCCCGGAGAGGCGGCTCGCCGCGCGCACCGACCACGCGATCTTGCCGCCGTCCACGAGGTCGACGGCGGTGAGCGTGCTGAAGGACGGCTCGCCCTTGGCCTCGCCGGTCTCCGTGTAGCGGATCTCCGGCCGCCCGGCGGCCGCCGGCACGGTCTTCACCGTGTAGGTCGTCGCCCCGTGGCGGACCTGCACGTAGGCGAGCCGACCGTCATAGGCGGTGGGCGGCCACGAGACCGCGCCGAGGGGGCCGGGCGCCACCACGGTGCCCTGCGGGGTCGGCGGCGCGAACAGGTTCTTCTGGTCGAGGAGCGGCGCCGAGCGTTCGAGGAGCTTTCCGGTCGCGCGGTCATGGACGTAGAGCCAGCCGGTCTTGCTCGCCGAGGCCACGGCCTTCGCGCCGCCGGGCAGGTCGAGCAGGAAAGGCGGCGCGGCGACGTCGTAGCCCCACTCGTCGTGCGGCACCTGCTGGTAGTACCAGCGCAGCTTGCCGGTCTTCACGTCGAGGGCGACGAGGCACATCGTGTAGAGATTGTCCCCCGGCCGGGACAGGCCGAAATTCTGCGGCGCCGGATTGCCGGTCCCGAGGAAGATCAGGCCGAGAGCGGGATCGTAGGCGGGCGTCATCCACAGGGAGCCGCCGCCGACCCGCCAGGCGTCGCGGTTGGTTGGCGCCGCCGCCTTCTCGGCGGCGACGTCGCGGTGGAGCGGCGTGCCGTCGGCGGTCTGCGTGACGAAGCCGCCCTCCCAGCCCTCCGACGGGGTGACGTACCAGCGCCAGCGCTCCTCGCCCGTCTTCGCGTCGTAGGCCGCGAGCCAGCCGCGTCGCCCGTAGCCGCCCTCGATCCCGACCACCGCGCCGCCGTCGAGGCCGCCCGCCGCGTCCTCGATGTGGAGGCCGTAGCCGGCGCCGGTGACGCCGACGATCACCAGCCCCTCGGCGACGAGCGGCGGCATCTTGAAGCCCAGGCGGCTCGACCCCTGGACGGACTTGCCGCCGAGCGTCGCGGCCAGCCCGGAGGCGGTCTCGCTCTCGCCCTCCTCCGGGCGGACCGCCTCCCGGTCCCAGACGGTCTTGCCGGTCTTGGCGTCCAGGGCGATCAGCCGCCCGTCCATGGTCGCCTCGAAGACGAGGCCGCCCGACACGGCGAGCCCGCGATTCGAGGGCGGTCCGAAGATCTTCTCCGTCCGCGGCCTGTGGGTGTAGGTCCAGAGCGGCGTGCCGGTGCGCGCGTCGAGGGCGGCGACGTTGTTCTGCGTCGTGGAGACGTAGAGGGTCCCGTCCACCATCACGGGCTGGGCCTGGAAATAGCCGGTCACCCCCGTCTGGAAGATCCAGGCGGGGCGCAGCCGGCCGACGCTGTCGCGGTCGATCTGGGTCAGCTCGGAGAAGTTGCGGTTGCTCGGATCGTGCCCGAAGGCGGGCCAGGGCGACTCGGCGGCGGTGACGGCACCACAGGGGACAGGCCCCGCGAGGGAGGCCAGCAGGGCGGCTCCAATCCAGCGCGACAAAGGTGTGCTCCCGTATGGTGCGCCTGTCGCGCCCAGGCCGCTTCGGCGTCGTGACGAAAAGGGGAAGGCGGCTTCCGCTATCGCCGCGCCGCGCCGTCGAGCTGGGCCGGCGTCGCCTGCGCGCCCATGGCGCGGGCCATGTCGGCCGCGCTCTGGCCGAGGGCATCGCGCCGGTCCGGGTCGGCCCCGTGCTGGAGGAGCAGGTCGACCATCTCGGTCCGGTTGAACATCGCCGCCGTCATCAGGGCGGTGCGGGTGCCGTCGCCGACACCATCCACCGCCGCCCCGTGCTGGAGCAGCAGCCGCGCCACCGCCAGATCGTTCTTGAAGGCCGCGCCGGCGAGCGGCGTCTGGCCGCGGTCGTTGGCGAGTTCCGGGTCGCCGCCGGCCTCCAGGATCACCCGGGTCGCCTCCGCCCGGCCGTTATAGGCGGCGAGCATCAGCAGGCTGTCGCCCTTGTCGTTGCGCAGATTGGCCGGCAGTCCCTGTTCGAACAGCGCGGCGAGTTCCTCCGCGTGGCCCAGCCGCGCGTACTGGAAGACCCGCGCCGCGAAGGCCAGGGTCTCGTCGTCGAGGGTCGGGGGCGTGTGCGTCTCGGAAGCCATCGCGTGCTCGTCTCTCACCGGGGCTGATCTGGGCCGGGGCAGCGCCGGCGTCCAGCGCCGCCGGGAACACTTTTGCCGTGTGGGTCGTTGCAGCGGCCACCCGGGCCCGTGAGGACCTGGTGCTTCCGGAGCGCGCCGATGCCCCGACCCAACGAGCCTTTCGCCGACGCGCTGCGCACCGCGCGCGAGATCGTCCGCGAGCGCGTCGGGGATATCGCGGAGGCGGCGGTCCAGGCGGATCCCTGCCGCTACGACGAGGCCTGCAACGTCCTCGTGGTGCGGATCGCGCAGGCGATCGTCGATGCGGTCGAGACCGGGACGGCGCATCACCCGGCCCGGGGCGACGCGGCCGCCTGACAGCCGCCTCCGCGGTCGGTCAGCCCCGCCGCCTTCCGCCGCCGCCCTTGTATTTCGGCTTCTGGCCGCCGAGCCCCTGCGTCGAGCGCGGCTTCGGCCGCTCCTGCCAGATCGGCGCGAGACCGCCGACCGGCAATTCCCGGTCCGTGCCCGGGCCCATATTGTCGAGGTCGGGCTTCGCGATGCGGCTGCCCCCGGCCCCGCGCGGGGCCTTCCGGCCGAACTTGCCGGCCTCGCGCTCCACGTCGCTCTGCCGGGCCATGGGGTCGTCCGAGACCAGAAGCTCGGTCGCCTGCAGCCGCTTCAACTCGTCGCGCAGCCGCGCCGCCTCCTCGAAGTCCAAGTCGGCCGCGGCCGCGCGCATGCGCTTCTCCAGATCGGCCATCACGGACTTGAGGTTGTGGCCCACCGTGATGGCGTCCTTGGCCAAACCTGTGTCGACCTGGACGTGGTCGCGCTCGAACACGCTGCTGAGGATGTCGGCGATGCCGCGCTTCACGCTCTGCGGCGTGATCCCGTGCTCTTCGTTGTAGGCGAGCTGCTTGGCGCGGCGGCGCTCGGTCTCGGCCATCGCCCGCTCCATCGAGCCGGTGATGTTGTCCGCGTAGAGGATGCAGCGTGCGTCGGCGTTGCGGGCGGCCCGGCCGATAGTCTGGATCAGCGAGGTCTCCGAGCGGAGGAAGCCCTCCTTGTCGGCGTCGAGGATCGCCACCAGCGCGCATTCCGGGATGTCGAGGCCCTCGCGCAGCAGGTTGATGCCGATCAGCACGTCGAAGGCGCCGAGCCGCAGGTCGCGGATGATCTCGATCCGCTCCAGCGTGTCGATGTCGGAGTGCATGTAGCGCACCCGCACGCTGTTCTCGTGCAGGTACTCGGTGAGATCCTCGGCCATGCGCTTGGTCAGCGTGGTCACGAGCGTCCGGTAGCCGGCCTGCGCCACCTCGCGGACCTCGCCCAGCAGGTCGTCGACCTGGCTGCGGGCGGGGCGCACCTCGATCACCGGGTCGACGAGGCCGGTCGGGCGGATGACCTGCTCGGCGAAGACGCCGCCGGTCTGCTCCATCTCCCACTTGCCGGGCGTCGCCGAGACGTGGACCGTCTGGGGGCGCATCGCCTCCCATTCCTCGAAGCGCAGCGGGCGGTTGTCGAGGCAGGAGGGCAGGCGGAAGCCGTACTCGGCGAGCGTCGCCTTGCGGCGGAAGTCGCCCCGGTACATGCCGCCGATCTGCGGCACGGTGACGTGGCTCTCGTCGGTGAAGACCAGGGCGTTGTCGGGCAGGTACTCGAACAGGGTCGGCGGCGGCTCGCCGGGCTTCCGGCCGGTGAGGTAGCGCGAGTAGTTCTCGATGCCGTTGCAGGCGCCGGTGGCCTCGATCATCTCGATGTCGAAGGTGCAGCGCTGGTCGATGCGCTGCGCCTCGATGAGGCGGCCCATCTTGGTGAGTTCCTCGATCCGGCCCTTCAGCTCGTGCTTGATGCCCTTGATCGCCTGCTGCAGCGTCGGGCGCGGCGTGACGTAGTGGGAGTTGGCGTAGACCTTCACGAACTTCAGCTCGGAGATGGTCTTGCCGGTGAGCGGGTCGAACTCGACGATGCTCTCGACCTCGTCGCCGAAAAGGCCGATGCGCCAGCCGCGATCCTCCAGGTGGGCCGGCCACAGCTCGATGGAATCACCCCGCACCCGGAAGGTGCCGCGGGCGAAATCCGACTGGATCCGCTTGTACTGCAGGGCCACGAGGTCGGCGATGAGCTGGCGCTGCTCGATCCGCTCGCCGAGCGAGACGGTGAACGACATCGCCGTGTAGGTCTCGACCGAGCCGATACCGTAGATGCACGAGACCGAGGCGACGATGATGACGTCGTCGCGCTCCAAGAGGGCGCGGGTGGCGGCGTGGCGCATCCGGTCGATCTGCTCGTTGATCGAGGATTCCTTCTCGATGAACGTGTCGGAGCGCGGGACGTAGGCCTCGGGCTGGTAATAGTCGTAGTAGGAGACGAAGTACTCGACCGCGTTGTCGGGGAAGAACGCCTTGAACTCCCCGTAGAGCTGCGCGGCGAGCGTCTTGTTGGGCGCCAGGATCAGGGCCGGGCGCTGCGTCTCCTCGATGATCTTGGCCATCGTGAAGGTCTTGCCTGAGCCGGTGACGCCGAGCAGCACCTGGTCGCGCTCCAGGGCCTGAACGCCGCCGACGAGCTCGGCGATGGCCCGGGGCTGGTCGCCGGCCGGCGTGAAGTCGGATTTGAGCGTGAACCGGACGCCGCCCTCGGATTTCTGCGGCCGTTCCGGGCGGTGCGGCGTCCAGGTCTTGCCGTCCTTGAACAGCGGGTTGCCCTCGGTGAGCAGCCGCTCCAGCGCGCTCACCGTCGCCGAGGCGCCGCCATCGCCGCCGGGATCGGCCAAGTCGGCGCCCTCCGGCGCGGGGCCGTCCTCGGGCGGCGTCAGGCCGAGCGCCTGCGCCAGACGCGGATCGACATCGGCCGCGTCGCCGAGCGCGTAGCCGGCCTGCGGAGCCTCCGCGAAGCCGTCGCGGGCGATCGCGGCCCGCCGGGTCGCGGCCTTGCTGGAGCCGGCCTTCGTCCCGGCCTTCGCGGTGCCGGTCTTGGGCCAACCCGGCCGCGCGGGCTTCTCCGGCGGCACCTCCGCCGGCGCCGGCCTGTTGCGGTTCAGCGCCGGGTTCAGCAACTCGGCCAGATAGGTATCGAGGGGCTTCAACTCGGGCTTCGACGCCTTGGCGGACGAGGCCGTGACGGAAGCGGCGCGCGGTTTCTTCGAAGCGGGCATGGGAACAATATGGGTCCGGGCCGCGTCTCGAGAAACCCTTTCCGGCGCGGAGTTTTGCCGCTTTCACAAGCCGCGCACATGCCGCGCAGCCGATCGGGCGGGCGTCCGGCGCCGGAATGCGTCGGCCGATATCCCACATCCGGATGCGCGGTGAATACAGCTGCCGGGCAGATTTCGTATCGATTCCCGGGCGAACTTCCGTTCGATGTTGTGACGATCCGCCTCGTGACACGAAGGAAATGCCTTGCCGCGGCCTTGCCGGGCCGATACTTTGCGATACAAAGCATGGCGCAGCCCGGGACGCGAGGCACATGCAGGATTTGGACAAGGCGCTGGCCGATATCGTGGCGATCCGTTCGCAGATCGCGCGGGATACGGCGTTCCGCGGGCTGGGGGCGGCGACCGTCGCCGGCACGGGCGGCCTCGCGCTGGCCTGCGCGGCCGGACAGGCCCTCTGGCTCGGTGATCCGGCGGTGCGGACGGGCATGTTCTTCGGTCTGTGGGTCGCGGCCGCCCTCGCGGCTTTCGCGATGATCGGCGTCGAGGCGGTCCGGCGCAGCCGTCGCCTGCATTCCGGGCTGGCCGACGCGATGGTGTGGAACGCCATCGAGGTCTTCCTGCCGGCCGCGGGTGCGGGCGCCTGCCTGGCTCTGGTCATCGCCCGCTTCGCCCCCGGCGAGGTCTGGATGCTGCCGGGTCTCTGGCAGGTGCTGGTCGGGCTCGGCCTGTTCGCCTCGGCGCGCATCCTGCCGCGGGCGGTCCAGGGCGTCGGCGCCTGGTACCTGCTCGCCGGCCTCGCCGTACTGGCGATCTCGGCGGAGACGCGCAGCCTCTCCCCCTGGACGATGGGGCTGCCGTTCCTGGTCGGCCAGGTCTGGCTGGCGGTGATCATCCATCACGGCGCCCGAGCCTTCGATGACGACCTCTGACCGGGCCGACGGGCGCTTCTCGTACGAGGGGCTCGACAGGATCATCCACGAGCGGGCGCGCCTGAGCGTGCTCACCTCCCTGGTCGCGCATCCGAAGGGCCTGCCCTTCCCGGATCTCAAGCGGCTGTGCGGGCTCACCGACGGCAATCTGAGCCGTCATCTCGCGGTGCTGAGCGAGGCCGAGTTCGTGAGCCTGGAGAAGGGCTTCGCCCATAACCGGCCGCAGACGGTGTGCCGCCTGACGACCACCGGGCGGCAGCGCTTCATCGGCTATCTCGGCGTCCTCGAGCAGGTCGTCCGGGATGCCGCGGAGGCCGCCGAGCGCGGGCCCGAATCCGGGCTGCGCGGCCTCGATCCGGCCACGAAAACCGTATGAGACTGCTCGATCCCGCCGGGATTGTTAACTTCGATCTGATAAACCTCAGCGATACCCCATGCCGGGAGACTTTACGATGCAAAGCGAAGCGGTGCCGAAGGCCCTGCACGCCGCGATCATCATGGACGGCAACGGGCGTTGGGCGACGCAGCGCGGGCTTCCGCGGCTGGCTGGCCATCATCGCGGCGTCGAGGCGATCCGGCGCACCGCCGAGGCCTGCCCGGATCTCGGGATCGGCACGCTGACGCTCTACGCCTTCTCGGCGGACAACTGGCAGCGCCCGGCCGAGGAGGTCGGGGGCCTGATGCGCCTGCTGCGCTCCTACCTGCGCAACGAGACGCAGCGTCTGGCCCGCACCGGGACCCGCCTCAGCGTCGTGGGCCGGCGCGACCGGCTGCCGGACGGCATTCCCGAGGCGATCGCGACCGCGGAGGCCGCCACGGCGGCGGGCACTCGCCTGCACCTGCGGATCTGCGTCGATTACTCCGCGCGCGACGCGATCATCGCGGCGGCGCAGCGCCTCCAGAGCCAGGACGCGGTCACGCGGGAGAGCTTCGGCGCGCTGGTGGCCGGCCCGATGCACGGCTCGCCCGTCGAGGTGGACCTGCTGATCCGGACCGGCGGCGAGCAGCGCCTCTCGGACTTCATGCTGTGGGAGGCGGCCTATGCGGAGCTGCACTTCACCGAGCGGATGTGGCCCGATTTCGGTCCCGACGATCTCGCGTCGGCTATGGCCGAGTTCGCCCGCCGCGAGCGCCGGTTCGGTGGTCTGAAGACGCCGATCGTTCCGGCGGCGGCCTGAGCGCCGCTTGACGCGCCGGCGCCGGCGCGCAGAGGGTCCGGCCATGACAGAGACCCTCGCCAACCGCCGCGTTCTCCTCGTCATCGGCGGCGGCATCGCGGCCTACAAGGCCCTCGACCTGATCCGGCGCCTGCGCGAGCGGGGCGCCAGCGTCTGCCCGGTTCTGACGGCCGGAGCGCAGGAATTCGTCACGCCCCTGGCGGCGGCGGCGCTCGCGGGCGAGCGGGCCCATACCGACCTGTTCGACCGGGCCTCGGAGGCCGAGATCGGCCATATCAAGCTCGCGCGTCAGGCCGACGCCGTGGTGGTGGCGCCCGCCACCGCCAACCTGATGGCCCGCATGGCCGGCGGCCATGCCGCCGATCTGGCGACCACCATCCTGCTGGCGACCGCCCTGCCGATCCTGATCGCGCCGGCCATGAACGTGCAGATGTGGGCGCACCCGGCCACCCGCCGCAACCGCGCGATCTTGGAGGGCGACGGCGTGCGGGTCGTCGGCCCGAATGCCGGCCGGATGGCGGAGCCGGAATCCGGTCCCGGCCGCATGGCCGAACCCAACGAGATCGCCGACGCGCTGGAGCAGATGCTGGGGGCGGATCGGGCCGGGCGGCCTCTCGCCGGGCGGCGCGTGCTGGTGACCTCCGGCCCCACCCACGAGCCGATCGACCCGGTGCGCTATCTCGCCAACCGCTCGTCGGGCCGGCAGGGCCACGCCCTCGCGGCCGCGGCCGCACGGGCCGGCGCCGCCGTGACCCTGGTCTCCGGGCCGGTGGCGATCCCGGACCCGCCGGGGGTGACGGTGATCCGGATCGAGACCGCCCGAGAGATGCTGGCCGCCGTCGAGGCGGCGCTCCCGGCCGACATCGCGATCTTCGCTGCAGCCGTGGCCGATTGGCGCCCGGAGCACCCGGCCGGCGCGAAGAAGATCAAGAAGGACGGCAGCGGTCCCGTCCCGCTGCCGCTCGTCGAGAATCCCGACATCCTCGCGACGATCGCCCGGATGCCGTCCGGGCGCCCGCCCCTCGTGATCGGTTTCGCCGCGGAGACCGACGCGGTGCTCGACCACGCCCGGGCGAAGATCGCCCGCAAGGGGTGCGACCTGATCGTGGCCAACGACGTGTCGGCCGAGGGGGGCGTCATGGGCGGCCTCGACAATGCCGTCCACCTGATCGGCCGGGACGGCGCCGTGGAATCCTGGCCGCGCCTCGGCAAGGACGAGGTCGCCCGGCGCCTGGTCGCCCATCTGGCGGGCATGCTGGCTGGCTGACGCCGCGGCGCTCCCGCCCTCAAGATCGCCGAGCCGGTTCGGGCTAACGTCGGCGGGCGCTGAGTCTCGCGGCCCGGCGCCGCGCGCCGCCGCAGGCCCGGGTGCCACTTGCGCACAGCTATGATACAAGTTTTCGTCCGCCGACATCGGTCCTATCGGAGCGTTGGACCAGACTATTGCGTGCGGTGATCTAAATGTTGCGACCCAGGCGATCTGATAACATCGCGAAAATACCCCACGTTGTGCCGGCTTGATTCGGACCTTCTTCCGGTTTCCTGTCAAATCGGATGCGGAATTCAGCTAGGATTGCGCCGCGTATCCGGTTTCGCGATCCGCTGAAGGTGAGGGATGGTCCGTTGCGGCACCTGAAGATCCGAACGACGATGTGCGTCGTGCTCCTCGTCATGGGCGCCATCGTGCTCAGCTTCGCGACGGGCGCCGTGCTGGATGCACGGCAGCAGGTCGCCCGGTCGGAAACGGTGATCACCCTGGTTCGCGCGAGCCGCGCGCTGCTCCAGACCCTGAACGTGACGCGCTTCGAGCGGGGGGCGACCCTCCAGTTCCTCGCCGCCGAGGAGCCCGTCGATCCCGAAACCCTGTCGTCGCTCTACGCCGACCGGCAGCGGGCGATCACCGGCTTCGGGGAGTCCCGGGCCTTGCTGGAGGATCTCTCCGTGCCGGCCGTGACGGCGAGCCTGGGCCGGCTCCAGGCCGCCCGCGAGCGGGTCGAGCGGCTGCGCCCCCGTGTGGACGCGGCGCTGCGCCTGTCGAAGAAACAGCGCGATGCCGCGGTGACGCCCGAGGCCCAGGCCGCGTTCCTCGCGATGCTCGACGCCCTGATCGCCACGAGCGACGCCGTGGATGCCGCCATCCCCCTGTCGGACCCGGTCCTGCGGCGCGACCTCGGGCTCAAGCGCGCGGCCTGGGCGGCGCGCATGGCCAATGGCGCCGTCGCCCTGCGGGTGCAGACGTCCCTCGCCGCCGGAACCTCCTGGTCCCTGGCCGAGACCGTGGCCGCCGCCGAGGAGCGGGGCCGTCTCGACGCGGCCTGGGCGGCGGCCAAGGAGGCGGCGGCCGACGTCTCCGACACCGTGCGGGCAGCCTTCACGAGAGCCCACGCCAACAATTTCGAGGGCGCGCCGCTGGCACGGAGACTCGCCGTGGCGAACGCGCTCAGCCGCGGCGAGCCGCCGGGGCTCACCCTTCCGCAGGCGCGCAAGCTCGATACCCCCGAGCAGGTCACCATCGTGGACCTCGCCTTCGTCTGCCTCGACGAGATGGTCGAGCGCGCCGAGGCGCTTCACGCCGAGGCCCGCAGCCTCCTCCTGCGTGCCGCCGCCGCCCTGCTGGCGACCCTGCTGCTCGTCGCGGCCGGCCTGGCCGTCCTGTTCCAGGGGGTGCTGCGGCCGATCCGGCTGATGACGGCCACGATGCAGGCCCTGGCCGAGGGCGACACGGCCGTGGCGGTTCCAGCCGGGGATCAGGACAACGAGATCGGCGCGATGGCGCGGGCGGTGCAGGTGTTCAAGGACAGCCTGATCCGCACCCGGGCCCTGGAGGCCGAGGCCGCCACTTCACGCCGCGCCGCCGAGGAGCAGCGCCGGCTCGGCATGCGCCAGATGGCCGACACCTTCGAGGCCGCGGTGGGCGGCATCGTCGGGCAGGTCTCGGCCTCCGCCACCGCGCTGCAGACCACCGCCCGGACCATGCGCGCCACCGCCGCGGAGACGGTCGGCCAATCCACCGCCGTGGCGGCCGCGGCCAAGGAGGCCGCCAGCAACGTCAACACGGTCGCGGCCGCCGCCGAGGAGCTGGGCGCGTCGGTCCAGGAGATCGGCCGGCAGGCGGACGGTTCGGCCAAGCTGGCGCAGGGGGCGGTCGCCG
>CAXDNE010000141.1:0-18506 GCA_963990595.1 uncultured Methylobacterium sp. | reverse complement strand
CCAGACTCGCACGTCTCATCGGACGCGTGAATCCTCTGTCCGCGTCACTGCACTACGCAATTGGGTCGCCAAGACGGGGGCGCAGATCCAGTACATCGCGCCGGGCTCTCCGTGGGAGAACGGGTACTGTGAGAGCTTCAACGGCAAGCTGCGCGACGAGTGCCTGAGCCAGGAGATCTTCTACTCGCTGAAGGAGGCACAGATCGTGATCGGTCTATGGCAGAACACATACAACCGCATCCGACCACATTCGTCGCTTGGCTGTCGGCCACCCGCGCCTGTCAGCTACCCGGATCTGGCCTTCCGGCTACCAATGGCAGCGGCCATACAGTAGCCTCTCAATCGGCTCGGTCCAAAGGACCGGTCAGGTCACCGCTCGACCACGTTCGGGCTTAGCCCGTTGTTGTTTTCTGACACTTGGTATGTTCCTGATGTGCACCCTCACCGCCGAAATGTGATGTCTGAGCGCTGTTCACAAGTTACATAATCGTGAGGTAAATTCGTTCGGGTTGCAATTTGTTTTGCTTCTGGTCCCAATCTGAAACGCACCGCATAGCTGCGAGCCAAAGCTGGTAGGCATTGATTCCACCTCGCTATGCGACAGCCGAATAAGAGGGCAACAGAAGCTGCAGGATGAAGGACATCGCCGCTCCACCAGCGACGGCAGCATTCGTGACGGCTCAGAGAAGGAATCCGGGCACCGCGTGTGCTTAAAGCTACTGATCGCCTGGTCGCACGTTCGCGCTCAGAGCGCGAGATCCGACGCCGCTCGTTTGTTGATCGGGTCGATCGTTGAGCGGTGGTGTCGGATACCGCGCCCAGAGTTCGCCCATCGCCATCCCGGTAGTTCGACGAAGTCGGATCCGGCGTGCCCTTTCCATGGTTGCTCGTATGCGGGTGAGGGCGACATGGAGAGTGGTCATGCCCTACATCCGAGCTGGCGACCTCGCGCGTGAGGCGGAGGCGATGCTGTGGGCCGATCTGCAAACCTGCACGGCCTGTACCCTTGAGGATTTGAGGGCCACGGCAGTCGCGGCGCTGGAGAGCGTCTACCCAGTGACACAGGTGGTCACGGTACGTTGGGCAAGCCCCAAATGCGACTGTGCGTCGATCCGCATCGAGGGCCCGGACTTGCTGGGTGAGATCTCGGTGTCGGCGCCCGGGTGTCACTGACGCGTGAACGCCCACCAGCGGAACGAGAATGCGGGGGCGCGCCATGCGCTATCGCGAGCGCACCCATTTCCGCTCGACACCTGGCGGCCCGAAGCTCGGCCATGAAGCGTTCGGCTGCTGCGGCATGGCGGCTGTCCACACATGCAAACAGGCCCCGGGTCACCTGAGTGACCGGGGCCTCCGCGACCGCTCGATGCTACGCGGCGGCCGCAGCCTTCTTCGGCCTGCGTGTCTTGGTCGGCTTCGCCGCCTTTGTCCGACTGCGGGCCTTGGTCGCCTCGGTCACGGTTTCTGTGACCTGTGTAGTCTTCGTAGCCGCCTTACCACGCTGCGTGCCGAGCCCATTGCTCCGGGCGAACTCGGCGCGCATCGCCGAGTAGCTGGCGGCCGTGGATGGGTAATCCCGCGGCAGGCCGTAGCGGGCGCGGTATTCCTCGATGGTCATGCCGTGGCCGGTCAGGTGCCGCTTCAGGGTCTTGTAAGGCTTGCCGTCGATAAAGCTGATCAGCGCGTCCGGCGTGATGGACTTGCGGATCTGCGCGGGCGTTGGCTTCTGCAAGTCGGGTTCGGCTGGAGCAGAGGGGCCGCCCAACCCCGCAATCGCAGCGTGGATGCCGGAAAGGAGCGCCGGCAGATCGGCGGCCGGCACCGAGTTATTCGCAACATAGGCCGAAACGATGTTGGCAACGAGCTCGATGAAATTGCTCTGCTCGGGTGCCGGGGCAGATGTGTTGTCGTACATTTGTGCCTCGCTCGTCTGAGTGCCGCACGAACGCGACAATTTCAGAGCTTAGTTGAGAGCACTGTCTCGAGAAAGCGGCTGGCTACGCCAGATATCTACCGGTTTGGCGACCGATTTCTAACGCATATCATCCGATAGCTGAGTGGGGCCGAGGTAAGCCCCGGGCGCCCAGTCGGTCCGGAGCCTCTCCATAGGCATCCCGAAATCTTGGGGCACGCCCGCCAAGTTAACGCCGTCATCAAACAATGCGTCAGCGTGGGTGCTGCTGCGCACTTGGCCGAACGACCTCAGTCCTGACGGGCACTGCGGAGACCGCATTGTTGATGCGGGCGTGTGACGTCGCACGGTTACGATCTTCAGGAAAACCAAGACTCCGAATCGCTCCCGATCCCGGGTGCAGCGAGAGGGCAAGATGATGTATACTGGGATGAGACTTCCGCCGTGGCTTGAGCGGCGTGGCTTTTCTGAGCGATTGAAGCATCAATTGAGCAGCGTCGTCAAAGTAGATCGAGCGACCCCAGCCCAAGATGGTATGGAGATCGCGGCCGAGCCTCAACATATCGGGAGAGCCATCGAACTTCAGCAGTACCTGAACTGGCGGATGGCCAGAGACGGTTGAGCGTTGTTACGAGCCCGGATCCACGGAGCGGCTCCGGGACTCTCTTTATAGGTGAATTGCTAGAGAGTCCTTCTGGACCCGTCGATCGATGTGCGCGGCCTATCTAGCAAATACCAGAAGAGGCTGCACCTCTTAACGGTGAATTTTACGGACTTGGAGCGAGATGTGCCTTGCTCCATTGTGGCGGATAGCCAGTCGAGCAAGGAGCGGTTGCGACGAGGATGTATCGGATCCGGCGGGGCGCGACCGGAGAAATCATCTGGACCGGCTCAGCCATCGATCCGTTTGGCGCCCTCGACGCCATGGCGCACGAGGCCGGCTACTACGATCACGCCGATATTCCGGACTACCTGCGGGTCGGCGGCTTCCAGGTCGAAGAGATCAAGTTCTGACAGAGCGCGACTACTGCTAACACCGTTCCCGATCCGCCGAACTCGGCGACGGACCGCGTCTGTGTTTGAGGGGCTCTTCACTTCCAGAGCTTGGTTCCTTGCCGAGAGCGGACCAACAGCTTTGCGCCCATTTCGGCCGCTCAACGGCGGTCGCCGGCATCTCCGAAGCAGACATCGGCTCGGGTCGGATCACACCCTCCGCTCGGGCATTCATCAGAGTTGGCGCGGATCACGCTTCGAACGGTAGGTCCCGCTGGCGAGCGCGCAGTCGAGGTTATGGCCGAACGCCCTCGTGCCCTGATCGGTCAACCAGCACCTTTCTCCCTTGTCGGGACGACCTGACGCAGCTTGTTGAATGCCGTCGACTGCAGCTTGGATGAAGTGAACGAGGCAGCCGTTGCGCTTATGGGCAATTGCCACCATCTGACTGGGGTTAGCGATAGCGGAGAGGCCGTCGGATTGTATGGCGAGCATGGACCATCTGCCACCGGAGATCTGCAGTTGCTCCGCCCTGCGGCAAGCAGCACGGCACCTGACGCGCCTCTACGACGATGTGCTGGCGCCGACGGGCCTCGGCCTCAATCAGTATTCCATCCTGGCCAAGATCGACCGTCACGGTGAGATGTCCGTCCAGGCACTCGCCGCCCTCCTGGTGATGGACCGGTCGACCTTGGGCCACCTCCTGCGGCCCCTGCAGCAGCGCGACCTCCTGACCATCCACCCCTCGAAGAGCGACGGTCGGAAGCGGGTCGTGGCGCTCACCCCGAAAGGCGGCGCCCTACTCGGCTTGGCCAAGCCGCTCTGGCAAAGCGCCGAGGAGCGATTCCACGCCAGCTTCGGTCAGGATGAGGCCGCTGGGCTCAGAACCATGATGCGCCAAGTCACCACAGTCGACCTCCCGGACCCGGCCGTTCCGACGGCAGCGGCCCGCTAGGCGTGCCGTAGCCTGGGCGATGCGGGATGCCGGCTCGCGCCTCAGGCCTTGCCGCCCCTGTTCTGGTAAACTGAAAGATGTGTGTAGGCGGCGTCGAGCAGCGGCGTCTTGACGTCTGCCCCCGCAGCGGCGCGCACGACGTCGCCGATGATGTTCTCGACCTCGATCAAGCGTCCCTTCCGGAGGTCGCGATACATTGACGAGGTCAGAGGCGAGCCCTTGGTGGTGAGCTGATCACGTGTCGCGGTTAGAAACGCTTCCGAGAGGCTGGTCCCGATGGCCGCGACGGCCTCGTCGAGGACGGCGAGCGCGAAGGCCGCTCCACCCGGCGCGGCCTCGATCTCCCCGATGGACCCTCGCATTAGACAGGTCACGGCGCCGATGGATGCGAGGAGAATCCACTTCTCCCACATCTCGCGACGGATCTCACGCGACAGACGTGGCTGGAAGCCGCCCGCCTGCATCAGCTCATGCAGCGCCTCGATGCGGGGGGTGATGCTGCCGTCGAGCTCTCCATACGCTAGGTCCTGCAGAGGCGTGAGATGCACCACGCGTCCCTCATCGTCGAGGATGGTCGCGATCTTCAGGGCGCAGCCGACCAGGTTCTCGGGCGAGAAGCGCTCCGCCAGGGTTTCCATGTGCCGCATGCCGTTCAGCACGGGCAAGATCATCGTCTCCGGGCCGACGGCCGGGCGCAGGTCGTCGAGCGCCGTGTCGAGTTGGAAGCCCTTCACCGACAGCAGGATGGCGTCGAAGGAACCTTCTAGGGTGCCAGCGGTCGCGAGCTGCGGCTCGACGGTCGCGTCGCCTAGCGGGCTGAGGATCCTCAGCCCATCGCGACGAAGTTGTTCTGCGCGCCCTGGGCGAACCAGGAATGTCACGTCTCGCCCGGCCTCGACGAGCCGTCCCCCGATGTAGCCGCCGGTCGAACCGGCCCCGACGACGAGCAGGCGCATGATCTTCTCCTGTTGAGAGCGGGCGGGCTCACGCCCGGGCGCCGGTCGCATGTTCGGCGAGCGCAGCGAGCTTGGCATCGAGACCCCGCGCGGCGGCGAGGCAGGCGTCGTTGTCGATGTTGCCCATCAGCGTGGAGGGCACCTCGTAGGCTAGGCGCGTCGTCTCTGAGGCCTCGTCACGGTAGATGACGAGCCGGACGGGCACGTTGAGGCCCGCGCGAATGTCGTGGCGCAGCATGGTGATGGCGATGAGCGGGTTGCCGAGGGTGTACATCACCACTTTGGCTCCCTGGCCGTAGAGCTGGAGCCAGTCGCCGTGGTTGAGCGTGAGGAAGCGGGTGAAGCCGCTCGGTCCGAGGTGCTCCTCGACGCGGCTACGAAAATCGGCCTGATCCTGGGCACCGGCTGGAAGTGCTGACCAACCGATCTCCTCGATTGAGCCCACGGCGTGTTCGAACGCGGTGACGACCGCCTGGAACGGGCGCTCGGTGACGTACTCGACGTGCTGGACGCGCAGTTCATGGATCATCGTCATCCGTCCTTCGACAGCCTGCCGGGAAGCGACCGGACGGAAATTTATGGGCAATTGCCCATATTGGCAAGATGGATCGGCCGATCTGGGGTTTTGGAGGCGGAACGGCGGTCGTCACCCCCTGATGAATGGTCCCGCGGCCGGGTGCGTCGTCCGGGATTTTCAATCGTACGAACGAAAGCGCCCGTTCCGCATTGCGCCCATCCCGATCGTCCGATGGTGGAGAGCTGCGTTTCCAGAGCGGACATCGGAGCTTGCGTTCCCGCTGTATCGGGCTGCGGCTCCTTTGTCCGTCAGCGAGCATCAAAAACCGCGCGGCCGTTCGGCGTGTACGGTCCGTGCTCGACGGTGGAAGGGACGGGAGCTGATACGCGGTATCTCGATACGATCATAGGACTGAGATGGCGACGCGCTGGCTTGACTCCTCTCCCACGGAATTCAAGGGACGAGAGGCCCGGGTCTCGTTCGCAAGCTCAGCAGATCCTTGCGGAATTTGGCATCGAGGCGCTGCATGAAGTGTTCGGCGCAGCACATGTGGTCGTGCATCTCGCGCCGGACGGCCTCGGCGTCCTCGGCGCGGAAGGCCCTCAGGAGGGCGCGGTGACTGGCGAGGTTGTGGGCGCCGAAGGCCTCGTGCTCGGTGAGGCTGTCGCTGCGAAACTCCACCATGTCCCGCAGCAGGCTGTTCAGAAACCGGCACATGAAGGCGAGGAGCGGGTTGTCGCTCGCGTCGCACAGGATGTCGTGAAAATCGACCTCGACCACCCGGCCGAGGCTGCGCTGGTCGGCGGCGTTGGCGGCCTCGCAGGCGGCGATGTTGTCCTCCAGCCGGCGGAACTCCGCCTCTCCGATGCGGCCGACCACGCTGACGCCGAGCGTCACCTCCAGGCTGCGGCGCAGGGCGTAGACCTGGGCGAAGTCGAGCTCCTGAAAGTGCAGGAACCGGCGCAGCTGCTGCGCGACGGCGTCCACCGAGATGGGGCGGATCTCCGGGCCGCCATTGGGGCCGGACTGCATGGTGACCAGCCCTTGGACCTCGAGGGACTTGAGGGCCTCGCGGATCGTGCCCTTGGCGCAGCCGTAATGCTGCATCAGGGCGCGCTCGTTCGGTAGGCGGTCGCCGGGCGCCAGACGCTCGCGGGCGATTCGATTGCAGAGATCCTCCGCGATCTGGTCCGACAGCTTGATCCGCCGCATCGGCGCGGGCGGGCCGTCCGCCTCCCGGGTCCTCATCGGGGCGCCCAGGCCACGTCGGCATCGAGGGGGAAGATCGGGCGGGCGAGTTTAACGAAGGGGAACAGCGCGTAATCGGAACTGGTGACGCCCCGGCTCGCGCATTCCACCACCGCCCGGGCGATGGGCTCGAACACCGGCCGGCAATACATCCGCGACTTCAGGATCAGCACACGGGCCACGGCCGGGTCGAGGCCCAGACCCATGAACACGCCGAGGTCCCAGGGCTCGTGCGGCTCCTCCGTGACGAGGATGCGGGCGGCCCCCGTGTCGAGCACTGCCGCCCGGCCCATGCGGCACCGCTGGCCGGTATAGGTCGGGCCGGTGATGACGTACTCGCCGTCGCCCACGGCTGTCACCGTGCCGGCGAGGGCAAGGGGAGCCTGGCGTTGGAAGCCCGGCAGGGCCACGCGGTTGCCGAGGCCGAGTTCGACCCTGGCGCCGACGCCCGCCGCGTGCAGGGCCGCGACGGCCTCCGGATCGCAGATCGGGCCGGCGAGAATGCCGTCCAGCCCGGCTTCCAGGGCGGCGGCGAGCACGTCCATGACGTCGCAGGTGCCGCCCGACATGCAGTTGTCGCCATGGTCGAGGAGGAGCACGGGACCGTCGCCCGACCCGGACAGCGCGGCCTTCGCTGCCGCAATGGACGTGCCGAGTGGCGCCTCCGTGTAGAGGAAATCCTCGCGGGCGTTCCAGAGTTCGGCCGCGAGGTCGCGGGCCGCCGCATCGGCGGCGTCCTGCGTCTCCGCCGTGACCGTGACGGAAACGCCGGTCTCGGAGAGATCGGCCAGCGAGAAGCCGCCGAAGATCGTCGCGGCCAGGACGCCTGGGCGGGCCTCCGCCGCTCGGGCGGCGGAGACGGCCGCCCGCATCGGGCCGGGGACGCGGGTGTCCATGCGCAGGGTGTGGGCGAGCATCGGCGGATGGACCCAGGCCCGGTGCGGCGCCAAACCCTCGTCGAGCATGCGCCCGACGATGCCGACCACGAGGGTGCCCGTTTCGGCCATGTCGACGTGCGGATAGGTCTTGAATCCGGCGATGGCGTCGCAGTTCGCCACCATGCGACCGGTGATGTTGCCGTGGAGGTCGAGGGCGACACCCAGGGGCACGCCGGGCGCCAGGGCGCGGACGCGGGCCAGGAGTTCGCCCTCGCCGTCGTCGTGGCTCTCCGTCACCATCGCCCCGTGCAGATCGAGGAGGATGGCATCGCAGCCGGGGCGAACCGCGTCGAGGATCGCCGCGCACAGCGCCTCGAAGGCTTCGTCCGCCACCGGGCCGCTCGGGTTGGCATGGGCCGAGACCGGAACCGCGACGGTGGCGCCGCGCGCCTCGGCGAACCGGATGAAGGCGCCGAGCGCCGTGGTGCTGACGCGTCCCGCCTCCAGGGCCGCCGCGCCCCAGAGCGGGTTGAACGCACCAAGCGGCGTCACCAGGGGCGAGAAGGTGTTGGTCTCGTGGTTCAGCCGGGCGGTGACGATACGCATGGGACGCGCCTTGTTCAGGATCGGAGATCAGGCAGCGGGAGTGCTCACGCAGCCTTGACGCCGAGGAAGCGGTCGCGCGCCGACTCGTCAGCGACGAAGTCGGCGTTGCCGGCCGCGTAGGCCACGCGACCGAGTTCGAGGATGTAGTGGCGATCCGCGAGGCTCGTGCAGACCGCGAGATTCTGCTCCACCAGGAGGATCGGGACCCCGGCATCCCGGATGGCCCGGATCTGGGTGACGATCTCCTCGACGATGACGGGCGCGAGGCCCTCCACCGGCTCGTCGAGCATGAGGAGCTTCGGCCCGGACAGGAGGGCGCGGGCGATCGACAGCATCTGCTGCTCGCCCCCCGAGAGCTGGGCACCCCCGTTGCGGCGGCGCTCGTCCAGGCGCGGGAACATCGTGAAGATGTCCCGCAGGCCCCAGGGCGATCCCTTGCGCACGGCGATGCCCAGATTCTCCTCGACGCTGAGCAGGCTGAAGATGCCGCGATCCTCCGGCACGAGGGTGAGGCCGGTCCGGGCGATGCGATGGGCGGGCCAGCCCGTCACATCGGTGCCGCGGAAGCGCACGTGGCCGCCGCGCGGAGGGAGAAGGCCGCTGATCGCTTTCAGCGTCGAGGTCTTGCCGGCGCCGTTGCGGCCGAGCAGGCAGACGATCTCGCCGTCCTGCACCTCTAGGCTGACGCCCTGGAGGATGTGGCTCTTGCCGTAGAAGCCCTGGACCCGGTCCAGGCTGAGGGCGACCCGGCCGCTCACGAGGCGTGCGCCCGGGCAGGCGTCAGGTCGCCGGTGATCATGTTGCCAAGATAGGCTCGGCGCACCTCCGGGTTGTCGCGGACCTTTGCCGGCGGCCCCTCCACCAGCACGCGGCCGGCGCGCATCACCGTCACCGTGTCGGAGATGTTCATGACGATGCCCATGTTGTGCTCGATGAACAGGACAGTGTGGTCGCGCCCGAGGTCGCGGATCAGCGCCGTCATCGCGGCGATGTCGTCGATGCCCATGCCGGAGGTCGGCTCGTCGAGGAGGATGACCTTCGGGGCCGCCGCCATCGCCATTCCGACTTCGAGGCGCCGCTGCTGGCCGTGCGAGAGCTCGCCGGCGGCGCGCAGGGCCACCTGGGCCAGATCGAGGCGCTCCAGCATCGCCTCCGCCATGGCCAGCGCCGGACGGTTCGCCTCGGCCCGGCGCCAGGGGGCGAGGGCCTGCCAGGGCGTCTTGCCCTGCGCGGCCAGCCGCAGGTTCTCGCGCACGCTCAAGGTGGGGAACAGGCTGGTGACCTGAAAGGAGCGGGCGAGGCCGAGGCGCACGCGCTCGTGGTCGGCGCTGCGGGTGATGTCCCGTCCGGCCAGGGCGATGCGCCCGGCCGAGGGGGCGATCCGGCCGGTCAGCGCGTGGAAAAGGGTGGTCTTGCCGGCGCCGTTCGGGCCGATGATCGAGTGGACGCTGTTCTCGGCGATGCGCAGGGTGACGTCCTGCAGGGCGACGAAGCTGCCGTAGCGGACTCCCAACCCATCGGTGGCAAGGATCGGCGCGCTCATCGGGCGACCTCCGGGGCGCGGGCGCCCTCCGCCACGGGAGCGACCTCGGGATCGGCCACCACCGGCCGGTCGGGAGCGGGGTCGCTGGTCGGCGGCGTCCGCATCACGAGGGCGACGGCGCGCTCGATCAAACCCCAGAGGCCCCGCTGCAGGAACAGCGTGATGATGATGAGGAGGAGCCCGAGGAGCAGGAGCCAGCGCGGCCAGATGGCCGAGAGGGCGTCGGCGGCGAGCAGGTAGGCCCCGGCCCCGAGGAGCGAGGCGAACAGATTCGCGCTGCCGCCAATGATCGTCATGATCAGCAGTGTCTCGCTGGTGTGATAGTCGATGTTCGAGAGCGGCGCGACGCCGATCAGCATGGCGTGCAGCGCGCCTGCGAAGGCCGTGACCGCACCGGAGATCGCGAAGGCGGCGACCTTGAAGGCGCGCACCGGATAGCCGATCGCCCCGGCCCGGCCCTCGTTGTCGCGAATGGCCAGCAAGGTGCGCCCGAAGATCGACAGCGCGACCCGCTGCAGGGCGGCGAAGACCACGAGGAAAAGCACGGCCACGAAGGCGTAGTAGGTCCAGGGATCGGCCAGCTCCGTGCCGGCGACGCGCGGACGCGGGATGTCGAGGAGGCCGTTGTCGCCGCCTGTGATGCCGCTGAAGGTGTAGGCTAGGAAGTAGAACATCTGCGAGAAGGCCAGGGTCAGCATCACGAAGTAGACGCCCTGGCGCCGGATCGAGACCCAGCCCACGACGGCAGCCACCAGGGCGCCCAGGGCCAGCGACAGCAGCAGCATAACGGGGGCGGGCAGGCCGGCGCGGATGAGTCCGAGACCGGCGACGTAGCTGCCCAGGCCGAAGAAGATGCCCTGGCCGAAGGAGAGCAGGCCGGTGTAGCCCAGCAGCAGGTTGCAGGCGGCGACGGCCAGTCCGTAGATCAGGATCTCGCAGGCCAGCGTGCCGGAGCGCATGGCGAGCGGCAGGATCAGCACGGCGGCGACCGCGAGGCCGAACTGCACGAGAGGCCGGTCGAGGAAGGGAATCATCGCGGAATCCTCCTCACGCCCGGCCGAACAGGCCGCGGGGCATCGCCATGATGATGGCGGCCATGCCGAGATAGATGACGAGGCGGGCCCCCTCCGGCCACAGGGTGGCCATCAGGCTCTGTGTGACGCCGACCAAGATGCCCGCCGCGAGCGCCCCGACGTAGCTGCCCATGCCGCCGATCACCACCACGACGAAGGCGATGCCCAGCGCCTCGACGCCCATGAACGGCTCGACGCCGCGGATGGGGGCAGCGAGCGCCCCGGCCAGCCCCGCCAGCCCGGCCCCGAGCGCGAAGACGGCGGTGTTGATGCGCAGGGTGTCGTAGCCGAGCAGCGCCATGTTCGAGGGCGATTCCGACCCGGCCCGCACGATTGCGCCGAGGCGCGTCCGGTCGAGGAGCCACCACAGGCCCGCGGCCAGGATCGCCGTGAAGCCGATTACGAAGAGCCGGTACTCGGGATAGATGAAGTCCCCGAGGATCAGCACGCCGCCGAGTTCCTCTGGCGGGGCGACGTTCCCGCCGACGGGTCCCCAGACGATGATGACGAGTTCCTGCACCACCAGGGCGAGCCCGACGGTGACGAGGATGTGGAAGGTGTGGGGCAGCTTGTAGACCCGCCGCAGCAGCAACCGCTCGGTCAGGGCCGCCAGCCCCGCGACGACGAGGGCGGCCAGCGGCATTGCCACCCAAAAGCTCAGGCCCCGCTCGACGCCCTCGTAGGCGAGATAGGCACCGAGAAGGTAGAACGCCCCATGGGCGAAGTTCACGAACTGCAGCAGCCCGAAGATGATGCTCAGGCCCACCGCCAGGAGGAAGTAGAGCATCCCGAGCCCGAGGCCGTTCAGGATCTGAAACAGGTAGGTCACATCATCTCCAGGGCAGGCTGCGCATCGCGTCGGTCGCTCCGGCGGCTTCCTCGCCCGCCGGAGGTCGGGAACGCGCCGTTCACGCCATCTTGCAGCCGGCCGCCTCGGGCGAGAGGAACGATTTGCCGGAGTGGACGATGTCGGCGTAGTCGTCCTTGTCCTTCATGGCCGACTTCGCCTTGCCCTTGAGCAGGTAGTAATCCTTGATGACTTGATGGTCCGCGGCGCGGATCTCCTCCTCGCCGGTCAAGCCGGAATAGCGCATCCCTTTGAGAGCCTTGATCACGGCGGGGCCATCGGCGCTGCCGGCCTTCGTGGCCGCGTCGAGGAGCAGCTTGGTGATCTGGTACGAGCCGGCGAAGGAGTAGTTCGGCGTCATCTTCGCGGTCTCCTGGACCTTGGCCACCAGGGCCTTGTTCAGGGGCGAGTCGATGACGTGCCAGTACTGCGCGCCGAAGTAGACGCCCTCGCAGAGGTCGGCGCCCAGGGCCTCGAACTGCTCCAGGCCCGAGGCCCAGGCGAGCACGATGGTCATGCGCTTCTTGAGGCCGAAGCTGACGGCCTGGCGCAGGGCGTCCGAGGACTGCGAGCCGAAGTTGAGGAGCAGCAGGACATCGGGCTTGGCCGCGATGGCGTTGGTCAGGTAGCCGCTGAACTCCTTCTCGGCCAGCGAGTGGTAGCTGTTGCCGACATGCTCGACCCCCTTCTCCTTGAAGACCGCCTTGGCGGCGTTGAGGAGACCTTCGCCGAACACGTATTGCGGGGTGATCGTGTACCAGCGCTTGGCCTGAGGCATCTGCTCGATCAGGGGGCGCACCGTCTGCGCGATGGCGCCGAAGGTCGGCACCGTCCAGCGGAAGGTACCGCGATTGCAGTCCGTTCCGGTGATCTCGTCGGCGCCGGCCGTGGTGATGAAGACGCTGTCGGCCTTCGCCGCCTCCTTGCCCATCACCAGGGCCTCGGAGGAGAGGATGCCGCCGGCGAACAGTCGCGTGCCCTGCGCCATCGCCTCCTGCATCTTGCGGGCGGCCGGGGCCGGTTTGCCCTCGGTGTCGATGTCCGCGACCGTGACCGCACGGCCGAGGACGTTGCCGGCCTCCTGGGCCGCGAAGGCGGCTCCGAGCGAGGCGTATTTGCCGTTGGCCGCGAAGGCGCCGGAGATTGGCAGCGGCGCGCCGATGACGAGGGGGCCGTCGGCGGCGAAGGCGCCGCGCGGGAAGCCGGACAGGGGGAGCCCAGACGCTCCCAGGGCGCCCACCAGGGAGGCTTTCAGAAATTGACGACGATCATGCATTCCGCAGTTCCTAGCCCGCAATAAAATCATACTAACCGAACTATACGCATAGAAGGATAAACCGTCGCGACCGTCAAGCGATCGGCAAATGCTGCATTGCGTGGCGGTATTTTGCGCCGCACGTGCCAAAATGCGCGGCAAACGCCGGGATTTTTATCGAACAGGGCGCAGGACGCGGCATGCGCCTGTTGGGATGCCTCGGCGCACGTGAGGGGACGGCCCACACACGCCGATCCAACGTCCCGCTCGCTGGGTATGCCGCCTCGCGCGGTTTTCGATAGGAGGCCGTCCGCTCTGCCGGCGGCTGTTCTCCGAAGCGGATAGGTGGCTTTCGGCCAGCACGAGTCGCCTCGGAAGGCACCTCTGAATGGCGGGGGTGGCTGGAAAGCGACCGTTGATGAGCCTCGACTACAATGCTGAATGAACGCATTGAGCAAGTATCATGATCAGCATCTATGATTTTATGGTCGAGCTTTTCTGTATGTTCCCACCTTTGGAACAAATTTCCTATGAAGTCTGAAAATCAATTATTTAATTTGATTATTGTCCTCAGCTTTCATATTCATGAAAATTTTATGAAAGTACGCCTCATTTGTATGTTTCATGTTTTTGCCGCCTCTATTTCTCTTCAGTCAATATTTTTGACGGAGCTATAGATAAAAACGTAGCTAGACTAAGATTCTGCCTTACCGTTTGCTTTGGGTGGGCAACGAAAGGGCTGCCCCGGGCGGAAAGCGGCAAGACCGCTTCCAGGATGCTTCTTCGGAATACGGACATCGGCGGACCGGCGATCAGCCAGGGCCGCGAAGTCCGCGGAGATCGGTCGATCACGACGCTCGACAATGGAGCTTGATCGGCTACGTCAGCAAGCCATGTCATCCGCAGAACCGAACCGCGCGGTGGGCGTTGCGGCCCTCCTCGTCACCGCGCTCGGTTGGGGGCTGGGATGGCTGGCGATGAAGGTCGTCCTGCAAAGCTGGCCCCCGCTGTTCGGGCGGGGCTTGGCGGGGGTGACGGCGGCGATGCTGCTCGCCACTCTGGCGCTCGTGCGCGGCGAGCATCTCGCCGTGCCCCGCGGGGCTCGCGCCCGGCTGGCGATGGCCGCCTTCACCAACGTCTTCGCTTGGATGGGCTTCTCGGCGCTGTGCCTGCGCTGGATCACCGTCGGCGAGGCGGCCCTGCTGGTCTACTCGATGCCGATCTGGGCTACCTTGTTCGCCTGGGCGCTCATCGGCAGTCGCCCGACGGTGCGGGGCTTCGGTGCGCTCGCGCTCGGTCTGTCCGGCATCGGTGTTCTGCTCGGTGCCGGTGGAGGGGCGCTCAGCGCCGAGAAACTTCCCGGCATCGGCTTCGCGCTTGCCGCCGCAATGCTGTTCGCGTTGGGCGCGGTTCTCAACAGAGCCGCCCTGGCGATGCCCCCGTTCGCGCTGACCGCTTGGCAGGTCGGGCTCGGCTGCCTGCCGATGGTGGGACTCGGCCTCGTGCTCGAACGGCCGGCGGTGACGTCGCTCAGCGGTGCGAGCGCTGTGGCGTTCGCCTACATGACCCTGATCCCGATGGCGGCCTGCTACTTGTCGTGGTTCGCGGCCCTGCGTCGGCTGTCGCCCGTGGCGGCGTCCACGTGCATGTTGCTGGTCCCCCTGATCGGCATCCTCTCGGCAGCCCTACTGCTCGGTGAGCCCCTGGGCGCGCGCGAGATGGTGTCCATGGCGCTGACGCTCGGAGGTGTCGTCCTCGCTTTGAAGAAGTGATCGCCCCGAGCCATCATCGACGGCTGCCGATGAGATAGCGGCAGCCATCAAACCGGAATGGGCACGCGAAGCTGGTCCTAGTCGGCGCTTTCGAACGGCTGCTTCCAGCGGTGTCGTTGGCAACCCACTACGACCGGGTTGGGTCGATAAGAGGTCGTCCGCTTTTCCAACGGCGCGGCTCCGAAGCGGACCGGCCGGTTTCGGCCGATTCTGTTCTCTAATGGGTCAACGGGCGACAGCTCGATCCAGAGCGTTGGACGCTTTCGGGTGCCTGCGTTCTCTACGTGCTTGTACGGCACTTGATGGGGTTAGCTGGGTGCAGATCGGCTCGGTTGAAATCGCAGCCGGCCTAAGGCCGCATGCTACAGAATCGGCGCCATCGTCTGCTCCCTCCCTCGGGCGTCGCTCCCGCTCGGGAGCTCGGTTCGGCCTCCTGTCCGGTGATGTCAGCCGCTACGCAGGCCTGAACTCGGTGCCCTGCCGCAGCATCGCGTGCATGATGATCGCCAGCCGACGCGCGAGTGCAATGCGAGCCTTGCGCATCGTCGAGCGCTTCGCAATGGCCAGAGCCCAAGCCTTTAGCTTCAGAGGCTGCCTACAGCGCGTCAGCATCACGTTGGCGGCTTCGTACAGCAGCGTTCCGACCCGCCGGTCGCCGCACTTCGAGATGCTGCCGGTGTAGTCGACCTCGCCCGACTGGTAACGCCGTGGGACGAGACCGAGATATGGCCCGACGTCGCGAGAGCGCTTGAAGCGCTCAGGATCGTCGATGGCTGCCGTGAAAGCGAGCGCGGTGATTTGTCCGACGCCCGGGATCGTCATCAACTGCCGACAGGCCTTTGAGGCTCGGACCATCCGCTTGATATCGGCGTCGATGGCGGCGACGGCCGCCAGCACGGCAGCGCGCGCTCCGATCAGGCCGCGCATGGCGGCGGACAGCCCAGCGATCCCCTCGCTCGAACGCAGAGCCTGCTCGATGAACGCAGGGCTGAGCGCCCGCGGCAGCCGCACCCCGAACACGACGGCAAGACCGCGGATCTGGTTCTCCAGCGTGACCCGCTGGCCGACCAGCTTCTTGCGAGCGATGATCAACGACCTCACGGCGTGAGCCGGCAACGACTTCACGTGCACCGGCTTGAAGAAGCCCGTTCGTGCCAGGTGAGTGAGACCGCGCGCATCGTTGCGGTCGGTCTTGTGCGTCGTGAGCGACTTCAGCGCTTGGTAAGCCTGCCGGCTCTCGACGCAGACGACCGGCACACCGTGTGCGGCCAAGCCGTGGAACAGCATCGGAGCCATCCGGCCCGTCTCGAACACAACCCGACGGCAGGCAGGCGCCTTCGCGAGTTCCTGCGCGATGTCGGCAGGCGTAGAGGCCACCTTTGCCTGATGTATGACCGTGCCGTCGCGATCGACCACGCAGACGTGCGTCTCCTCCATCGAGACGTCCAGGCCAGCGAAATACTCCATGATCAGCCTCCTCTTCCAGAAGCGGAGCCGATCCTATCAACTTCCGTGGAAGAGCTGCCGCCCATTACCCGATGTTGACAAACTCGGGTGTTGCGTCGGTAGTCGTGAGGTGATTCACTCCTGTCGAGAGACGGAGATCGAAGCAGATGATGGGACCTCGGCAAGTCGATCAGGGTGCTCTGTTCTACGAGTTCTCGATCGATAGCCACATTCCCACCGACTATCTGCTGCGGGCCATTGACCGCTTCGTCGACTTGTCGGGCCTGCGCGCGCACTTGCGGCCCTTCTACAGCACGACGGGTCGGCCCTCGGTCGACCCCGAGCTGATGATCCGCATGCTGCTCGTCGGCTAATGCTTCGGCATCCGCTCCGAGCGCCGCCTGTGCGAGGAGGTGCACCTCAACCTCGCCTATCGCTGGTTCTGCCGGCTCGGGTTGGAGGGCGCTGTGCCGGACCATTCAACCTTCTCCAAGAACCGTCATGGCCGCTTCCGCGACAGCGACCTGCTGCGTCGCCTGTTCGAGACCGTGCTCGCCCGCTGTATCGCCGAGGGGCTCGTGGGTAGCGAGGGCTTCGCGGTCGACGCCAGCCTGATCAAGGCCGATGCCAACCGGCAGAAGGGCGTCGAGGGTACGAACGGCCTGCCACCCGAGAGCGTCAGCCGCGCCGCCCGGGAGTACCTGGCCGTGCTCGACGACGCCGCGTTCGGGGCCGCGACGCCAGTCGTGCCCAAGCTCGTCTCTCCCGCCGACCCGGCCGCGCGCTGGACGGGCGCGGACGGTGGGCTGGCCTACTTCGCCTACGTGGCCAACTATCTGATCGACCTCGACCACACGGTCATCGTGGACGTGGAGCCGACCACGGCGATCCGGCAGGCCGAGGTCACGGCCGCCAAGCGCATGATCGTGCGCTCGCGCGAGCGCTTCGACCTCTACCCGGCCCGGCTTGCCGGCGACAGTGGTTACGGTTCGGCCGCGCTGCTGGGCTGGCTCGTCCACGAGCAGGGCATCGAGCCGCACATCCCCGTCTTCGACAAGTCCGAGCGCCGCGACGGCACCTTCAGCCGGTCGGCCTTCACCTACGACCCTGGCGCCGACGCCTACACCTGCCCGGCCGGCAAGCACCTGCGGCAACGCCAGAAAGTCTTGCGTGGCCGAAAAATTCGATGACATATGCGGCCAAGCTTACAAGAGGTGGAGGAAACATGTTCGGCCGTTTGTCCTCGCAGCGTGTGATCAGCATGCGCCTGTGGAGTATTTCCGCTATTGCAGGGCTGGGTGCCGCGCTTTTGACCGGCTCGGCCGCAAACGCGCGTGATCTTGAGATTGCCAAGACCGACCTGCAGATCGACGCGCTCGATCCGGGCATCAAGCTCTTCATGCGCGAGAAGATGGCCGCGGGAAACACGACCTTCAACGATGAGAATGTTGTGCTCTTCCTCCACGGTGCGACGAGCCCGTCCACCTGCGATTTCGACCTAGGCTACCAGGATTACTCGTGGGCCGACTGGCTCGTGAAGAAAGGCTACGTCGTCTATATGGGCGATTATCGGAACTATGGCGGCTCGACACGGGAGCCGATCATGGACGAGCCTGCAAGCAAGAACCAGCCTGCAACGCGGTCGTATCTCGCGTTGCGCGACATCGAGGCGATGGTCAACGCCATCAAGGCCAAGCGCGGCGTCAAACAGGTGACCCTGATCGGCTGGTCATGGGGAGCGATGATGGCCGGCTACTACACGTCGTTGCACTCGGAGAACGTGCACAAGCTCGTTCTCTACGCGCCGCTCTACAATTTCAACGATCACACCAATCTCGGGCCGGGGAGCAGCCTGCAGAACAAGCGCAAGCCCTACGAGTTCAATTTCGCACTCGGCGCTTATCGGACCGTGTCGGAGGCAGGCAATACGGGGCGCTGGAATGGCGAGATCCCGGTCGAGAACAAGGACGAGTACCGCGATGCCGCCGTGCCGGCCGAGTTCTGGAAAGCGTGCCTCGCCACCGATCCCACCAGCACTTCACGCACGCCGCCGAGCGTCCGTGCTCCGAATGGCGTGCTGGAAGACTCATTTTATCAGGCAACCGGCCGGCCGCTTTGGAACGCCGCGAACATCTACGTGCCGACGCTTGTCATCGGCGGCGATAACGACAGCTGGTCCTATCGTGAGGACCGTGAGGGATTGATGCGCGATCTGGTCCATGCGCCAGTGAAGAAGAATGTGGTCATCTCCAATGCAACGCATTTTGTCTTGTTCGAAAAAAAGCGGTTCGAGTTTTTAGAACAGATCTACGGGTTTATTCACGACTAGAGTCCGAGAAGACGCGCCGATCGCCCGTACCCGTGGGAACACGGTGACCGGCGCGCTCGCGGTCGGGGTTTCGACCTGCCCCCACGCGGTGGTCCGAGTTCCAAGTTAGTGCAGGGTCAATTGACGTCCCCCCATCGCTTTGGTCCGGCGTGAGTGCGAGTTTTCCGGTTGTGTGA
>CAXDNE010000140.1:0-18513 GCA_963990595.1 uncultured Methylobacterium sp. | reverse complement strand
ACTATCCTCTTCGTCGGCAGCGTCAGATGTGTATAAGAGACAGATCTCGGCCTCCGAGCGCTTGGTCAGGTCGATCCGGTCGCCGAGCATCACCCGGCCGCAGACCGGCTTGGTGATTCCGGAGATCACGTCGAGGAGCGTGGTCTTGCCGGCGCCGTTCGGGCCGATCACGGCCCGCACCTCGCCGGGATCGACCGCGAGCGAGACGGAATCCAGCGCCGTGAAGCGGCCGAAGGCGACCGTGAGGGCGTCGATAACGAGGGCGGTCATCGGGCGGCCCGCAGCCAGGTCGGGCGCAGGCGCCAGCCCGCGAGGTCGAGGAGCCCGTTCGGCAGGACTAGCACCACGAGGAGCACCAGCCCGGACAGGAGAAAGGGCCACGCCTCCGGCATCGCAGCGCTCAGCCAGAATTTCAGGCCGTTGACGAGGACCGCGCCGATCACCGCCCCGCCGAGCCGCCCCAGCCCGCCGATCGCCACCCAGACGGCGATCTCGATGGAGAGATCGGGCGCCAGCACCCGCGGGTTGATGATGCCGACCTGCGGCACGTAGAGGATGCCGGCGAGCGCCGCGATCATGGCCGAGAGGCACCAGATCCCGAGCTTCAGCCGGGTGGTGCTGTAGCCCAGCGTGCGCAGGCGGGTCTCGTCGTCCCGGCAGGCCAGCATCCGCCGCCCGACCGCGCTGCCGACGAGAAGTTTCGTGCCGGCGAGGACGGCGGCGAGCGTCAGAAGAGCGGCGACGGCGAGGCCGGTGACCACGCCGGGGGAGCCCATCGGCCAGCCGAACAGCAGCGGGAAACCGGTCATGCCGTTGTTGCCGCCGAGCCCGGTATCGTTGCGGTACATCAGCAGCATCGCCACGTAAACGAGCGCCTGGCTGATGATCGAGAAATAGACGCCGTTGACCCGCGAGCGGAACGAGGCGAGCCCGAACACGAAGGCGACGAGGCCCGCGAGCGCCAGCGCCAGCACGATTGCGTAGGGCGCGTGGTCGAGGCCCGCCCAGTAGGCCGGCAGGCTCTTCCAGCCCATGAACTGCACGAAGTCCGGCAGCACGCCGGTGACGGCGACGCCGTGGGCCAGCAGGTGCATGGCGCAGACATAGCCGCCGATGGCGAAGAACAGCCCGTGCCCCAGGCTGAGGATGCCGAGATAGCCCCAGACCAGATCGAGGGAGACGGCCAGGATGGCGAAGGCGGCGAGCTGGCCCAGCGCGTTGACGAGGTACGGCGCGGGCGGCGCCACGACGAGCCCCGCCGCGGCGGCGAGGCAGAGCCCGACGAGGCCGGCGACCAGGGGATCGCGCACGGCGCGCCGGGCCGAGCCCTTGGGGGCGGCGAGGGCGGTGTGGACGGCGCCGCTCATCGCCGCCGCCGGACCGCGAACAGCCCCTCGGGCCGGCGCTGCACGAACAGGATGATGCCGACCAGCACGATCACCTTGGCGGCGACCGCGCCCGAGATCGGCTCGATCAGCACGTTGGCGCCTCCGACCCCGAGGGCCGCCACCAGGGTTCCGATGAGGCTGCCGACGCCGCCCAGCACCACGACCATGAAGCTGTCGACGATGAAGCCAGAGCCCATGCCGGGATTGACGCTGTAGATCGGGCAGAGCGCCACCCCGGCGAGGCCCGCCAGACCCGAGCCCAGCCCGAAGGCGAGGCGGTCGACCCGGCGGGTCGGAAGGCCGAGGCAGGCGGCCATGTCGCGATTCTGGGTCACCGCCCGGATGTCGAGGCCGAGCGGCGTCCGGCGCAGGATCAGGAGCGTCAGGACGAGGGTCGCCGCCGCGAAGCCGATGGCGAAGAGGCGGTTCCAGGTGACGACGAAGTCGGCGTAGAGCGGCACGCCGCCGCTCACATAGGCCGGCATGACGAATTGCAGGTTCTGCGTGCCGACGGTGACGCGCACGAGATTCACGAGGAACAGGCTCACCGCCCAGGTGGCGAGCAGGCTCATCAGCGGCCGCCGGTAGAGATGGCGCAGGATCAGCGCCTCGACCACGAGCCCCACCAGGGCGACCGCCCCGAACGCCACCGGGATCGCTGCGACGAGATAGAGGTCGAGCAGGCCGGGGGCCAGGCGGCGGAAGGCCTCCTGCACGCCGTAGGTGGCGTAGGCGCCGAGCATGATGAACTCGCCCTGCGCGAGGTTGATCACGCCCATCAGCCCGAAGATGATCGCGAGCCCGGCCGCCGCCATGAACAGGATGCTGGCGAAGCTCAGCCCGTTGTAGACGACCGCGAGTCCGTCGCCGATCGCCACCGCCCGGGAGACCTTCGCGAGCCCCGCGTCGAGGGTTGTCCGGAAGGCCGGATCGGTGGCGTAGGCGGGGTCGCTCCTGAGCGCCGCGAGGCGCGCCTCGGCGGCACCCGAGGGGCTCGCGGCCACGGCCGCGATGGCGGTCCGGCGCCGGGCCAGATCGGGCGACGACAGGGCGGCCGCCTGGGCGAGGCCGGTGATCGTCCCCTTCAATGCGGCGTCCGTCTCCGCGTCTCGCGCCCGGTCGAGCACGGCCGCCGGGACGGTGGCGATGCGCCGCTCCACGACCGACAACCCGGCGGCGCGGGCGGCCGGGTCCGGGCCGGTCAGCAGGCCGACGACGCCGCGGGCGGTCTCGACGGCGGCGCGCTGGCGCAGGCCGAGGACAGGGGCACGCGCCTCGGCGGCCGGCCGCGGCGCGCCGGTGAGCGCGTCGTGCCCCTCGGGCGCGCCCGGGCGGTCGAGCAGGAGGGCGCCGTCCGGCGGGCAGGCCAGACGGCGCTCGGCCAGCGCGCCGAGAAGCCCGCCGGCGAAGATGAGATCCTCCGCTGGCAGGTCGCCGCCGGCCTGCACGAGGCCCTCGGCCGCGCGGATCTGCGCGGCGCCGTCGCCGCACAGATCCGCCGCGAGGCGCGCCCGGTCGAGGGACGCGGCGTCGGCCGGGAGCGTCAGCAGCGCCAGACAGCAGAGGGCCAGGAATGCGCGGAGCGGATCAGCCATAGGGGCTGAACGGGACCGGCTTGGGGGCGTTCGGGGATTGCCAGAGCACGTCGAAGCCGCGCTTCCCGTTGACCGAGCCGATGAAGACGCCGCGGGAGACGTAGGTGTTCTCGCCCGTCATGGTCAGCGTGTAGCCCGACGGGTCGTCGAAGCTGAGCCCCGCGAAGGCCTTGCGCACCTCCGGCACCGCGAAGGAGCCGGCCTTGGCGGCGGCGAGCGCCCAGAGATGGACGCTGTCATAGGCCGAGACCATCGGGTCGATCACCGTGTCGGCGCTGAACGGGACGTTCTTGGCCTTCACGTATGACGCCCAGTCGCCGAGGAACTTCTGGTTGCGCTCGCCCTTGGCGGCCTGGAGATAGGCCCAGCAGTTCAGGTGGCCGACGAGCTTGGCGGTGTCGAGCCCTTCGAGGTCCGCCTCCACCATGTCGAGGCCGAGGATCGGCACGTCGGTGGCGCTGATGCCCTGGTTGGCGAACTCGCGCAGGAAATCGGGGATCGAGGATCCGACCACGGTGAGCACCACGATGGCTTGGCCGCCCGGCTGGCTCGCGAAGCTGCGGACCTGATTCACCAGCGTCTGGAAATTCGAGAATCCGAACGGCACGTATTCCTCGCGCCACGCGCTCTCAGGGATGCCCTTGCTCTTCCAATAGCCCTTGAGCTGCTTGTTGATCGTGCGCGGCCAGACGTAGTCCGAGCCGATCATGAAGAAGCGCTTCGCCCCGACTCCGTCCGGGCCCATCAGGTAGTCGACCGCCGGCAGCACGGAACTCGCGGGCGGCGAATTGACGTAGACGACGTTCTTGGAATTCTCGTCGCCCTCGAAGTGCAGCGGGTAGAACAGCAGCCCGTCATTCTGCTCAACCACCGGCAGCACCGACTTGCGCGACACGGAAGTCCAGCAGCCGAACAGGGCCGCGACCTTCTCCTGCTGGAGCATCTGCCGGCCGACCTGCGCGTAGAGCGGCCAGTCCGAGGCGGGATCGGAGGTCAACACCTCGATCTGGCGGCCGTTGACGCCGCCGCGCCCGTTGATCTCGTCGGCGGCCATCCGGACCACGTGGTTCAGCCGGCCCTCGAGATTGGCCATCGTGCCGGAGGACGAGAACAGGCAGCCGAGCTTGACGGTGTCGGCCGCGAAGGCTGGTCGGATGAGGGCCGGTGCTGCGAGAAGCGCCGCCGTGCTGACGAAGCTGCGCCGCGTGAGATGCGTCATCGACCCCGAAGCTCCCGTGAAGGACAGCCCGATTGTCGGACGACCTTCGAGAGACGGGAAGGTCAAAGAGACTGCAGGTTGGTGAAGACGTTGCGCATATTGGCAGCACTTGTACGCGCGCCGGGCGTTCTTCAGCCGAGAACGTCAAAATTGATGTTTCGGACGGGCGTCTCCCCGTGATCTCGGCACAGGGTTCCTGCATCGACCGGGGGCGCCGAGGCCGAAGGCCGCGGCGGGCGTCTCCTCTCCCGCTCGGGTTCCGATCCGCGCATATCCGGTTCGGCCACCGACGTTGGCGGCAGAGCGCGACGCGCCCCCGCTCCCGTGCGGGAGCGGGGGCGAGACGTCTCAGGATCGCGCGCGCCATCGACGCGCGTACGCGCTGCGCTTTTCGTGGCAGCCGCACATCCCTCACCCTGTCCCTCTCCCGCACGAGAGGGGGGCCCGCGCCTCTTCAAGAGGGTCGGCGAGCGCGCCGGGACCGCAAACCTGTGTCGCCCCCGCCGCGCCGAAGCCCGGCGTCTCGACAGATCTCGAGGACCCGGCCTGCGGTCGCCGCTAACCGACGGCGGCGGCGCGGATGGCACGCTTCTTGTGAGCATCCCACCAGCGCAGCGTCGCCGCCGGCGGCGGCTACAGGTTGGCGTGCCGTCGACACTCTGAGGTGCCGGGTGACCGGATCTCATCGACCGCCATGACCCTGTCCCGAGCCCGACATCGTCGCGCGTCCGGCCGGGAGCCGGCCCGCACCGCCAGAGAGACCCCGACATCCGCCTCCTGAGGAGAGCCGATATGTGCGACCGTCACGGCGATTATCGCGTTCCCGATTTCACGCCCGACTTCTCGCGGTTCAAGCCGAGCCGCAGGCGCTTCCTCGGCGGGACCGCCGCCGCGCTCACCCTCGCCGTGGGACCCGGCATGACCGGCCGGGCAGACGCCGCCACCGGCATCCGCGCGACCCACGGCACCGGCTTCTGCAACCTGAACTTCTTCCTGGCCGAGGCGATGCAGCTCGCCAAGGATGACGGGCTGACCATCGACTTCGTCAACACCCCGACCTTCTCGGATCAGGTCACCTTCCTCGGCATGGGTCAGGTCGATGCCGGCGTGATGCCCTACACGAGCTTCATGGCGCTCTACGACGCCGGCGCCCCGGTGAAGATCGTGGCCGGCGGCGGCATCGAGGGCTGCGTGCTCGTGGCCCAGCCGGGCCTCGACAGCCCGGAGAAGCTCAAGGGCAAGACGCTCGGGACCTTCCAGCTCGATACGCTGGAGGTGCTGCCCTACGACTGGCTGAAGAAGAACGGCGTCGCCTTCAAGGACATCACGGTCCGCTACATGGGCTCGACCCCGGAGGCCGTGGAGGCGTTCCGCGCCGGCGCCCTCGACATCATCTCGACCATCGAGCCCTACGGCACGGCGCTGCTCACCGACGTGAAGGGCGCGGTCAAACTCTCCGACGGCACCGACATCTACGGCAAGGGCTACACCGACTGCGTGCTGGCGGTCCGCAACGAGCTGATCGCCAAGAACCCGGCCGCCGTGAAGGCCCTGATCAAGGGCATGATGAAGGCCCAGGCGATGGCGGAGGGCGATCCCCAGGCCGCCCTGAACAAGCTCGTCGGCTCCTACTACAAGACCTCGATGCACAACGCCCAGCTCGCCATGGGCCGGCAGCCCTCGGTGGTGGACGCCCGCAACCAGACGCAGTTCATCCTCGACCGGACCGATTCCGTCGCCGAGATGGGCTACATCAAGAAGAAGCCCGGCCGCGACGCGATCGACTGGACCCTGCTGGAACAGGTCATCGCCGAGAACCCGGATCTCTACGGCAAGCTCAAGCTGAAGTCGGCCTGAGCGGATGGCCGTCGATCTCGCCCGCGCCGCCGTCCCGCACATCCGGCCGCGCCTCCCATTCGGTCAGCGCTTCGCACTGCCCGACGGTCTCGTCCCGCTCCTGCAACGGACCGGCTGGATGCTGGTCTCGGTCGGCTGCTTCGCCAGCCTGTGGGAGCTGCTCTGGGCGCTCGGCCTCGCCGATGCCAAGCTCCTGCCGCCGCCGCACATCTTCCTCGGCAACCTCGCCGAGCAGGCGCGCTTCTTCAACACCGCGCAGCGCTGGCAGATCGGCACCGGGATGAATGCCGGCCCGAGCCCCGCCATGGCGGTGCTGATCACGGTGCTCGCCTCCACGGGCCGCGTTCTGGCGGGCCTCGCCCTGGCGGCCTCCCTGTCGATCCTGGTCGGCGTGGCGATCCGCTACGTCGTGCTGTTCGAGCGGCTGACCCTGCCGACCATCACGCTCCTGGCGCCGGTCTCGCCGATCGCGTGGCTGCCGGTGGCGATCTTCATGTTCGGGATCGGCAACGCCCCGGCGATCTTCATGGTGTTCATCGCCCTGTTCTTCACGATGGTCCTTTCGACCATCCACCAGATCGACGGGGTCAACCGGAACTACATCAACGTCGCCCGGACCATGGGGGCGTCGAAGCGCAAGATCTACGCCCGGGTGATCGTGCCGGCGATCCTGCCGGGCCTGCTCGCGGTCTTGCGCCTCAACCTGTTCGGCGCCTGGATGGTGGTGCTGGTCGCCGAGGCGACCGGCGTCGGCTACGGGCTCGGCCAGGTGATCATGCTGGCGCGCAACACCTTCAACCCGTCGCTCGTGTTCTTCACCATCACGCTGATTGGCCTTTTGGGCTTCGCCTTCGACCTGCTGTTCCGGCTGGTCCAGCGGCGGATGCTGTACTGGCTGCCGCGCGACGCGGGGTCGTCCCTTGGCCTCTGATCTCAGCTCCGACGACGCTGTCTCCTGCCGGGGCGTCGCCAAGGTCTGGGCGGCCGGCACCGCCCGCGCCCACGAGGCTTTGCGCGACATCGACCTGACCGTGCGGCCCGGCGAGTTCGTCGTGTTCCTCGGCCCCTCGGGCTGCGGGAAGAGCACGCTGCTCTACCTGATCGCCGGGCTCGAACCCGCCTCGGGCGGCGAGCTCCTGGCCTTCGGCGCGGCCGTCACCGGGCCGTCGCCGGAGCGCAGCCTGATCTTCCAGGAGACCTCCCTGCTCCCCTGGCTCAGCGTCTGGCAGAATGTCAGCTTCGGCCTGTCGCTGAAGGGCGTGCCGGAGGCCGAGCGCCGGAGCGTCGCCCGCACGGCGCTCCAGCGGGTCGGCCTCGCCGAGGCCTTCGACAAGCGGCCGGACGAGTTGTCCGGCGGCATGCGCCAGCGGGTGGCGGTGGCCCGGGCGCTCGCCATGCGCCCGAAGGTCCTGCTGATGGACGAGCCGTTCGCGGCCCTCGACGTCCAGACCCGCCAGAAGATGCAGGACTTCCTGCTCGACGTCTGGCGCGACAGCGGCGCCTCCGTGCTGTTCGTGACCCACCACATCGACGAGGCGGTGGCGCTCGCCGACCGGGTGGTTGTGTTCACCGCCCGCCCCGGGCGGATCAAGACGATCGTCCGCAACGATCTGCCCCGCCCGCGCGACCCGTTCTCCCCTGAGGCCGAGGCGATGCGGCGGCATCTCACCGAGCTGCTGCGCGACGAGGTCGACCGGGCCTTCGCCGAGCAGGAAGCGCTCGTCTGACCCTTTCCCAATCAAGACGGACCCAACCATGGCCACATCGCTGATCCGCAGCCGGCGGATGATCACCCGCACCCTCGACCACGATCGCTGGGAGGAGATCGCCGACGGCGCGGTGCTGCAGACGGACGGGATCATCGCGGCGGTCGGCACCTACGCGGACCTGCACGCCCGCTACCCCGACGCCCCGGTGATCGGCTCCGGCCGGGAGATCCTGCTGCCGGGCTTCGTCAACGGCCACCACCATGTCGGCCTGACGCCGGTGCAGCTCGGCTCCCCCGACATGCCCCTGGAGCTGTGGTTCGTCACCCGCATGGTGGCGCGCAACCTGAACCTCTACCTCGACACCCTGTACTCGGCCTTCGAGATGGTCGGCTCCGGGATCACCACGGTTCAGCACATCCACGGCTGGATGCCCGGCAGCCTGGAGGAGGTCGAGGCGCGCTCCAACGAGGTGCTGCGCGCCTATCGCGACATCGGCATGCGGGTCTCGTACTGCTTCGCGGTCCGCGACCAGAACCGGCTTGTCTACCAGGCCGACATGGACTTCGTGGCGAGCCTGCCGGCCCCGCTGCAGGACCCGATGAAGCGCTGGTTCGAGCGCTTCCGGATGTCCCTGGAGGACAATTTTTCGCTGTTTCGCAGCCTGCATAGCGGGCAGGAGGGCGCGAGCCGGGCGAAGATCCAGCTCGCGCCCGCCAACCTGCACTGGTGCTCGGACGCCGCCCTCGAAGGGCTCGCCGGGCTGTCCGAATCCTACGACGTGCCGATGCACATGCATCTCGTCGAGACCGCCTACCAGAAGGCTTACGCGGAGAGGCGCGGCGGCGGGACCGCGGTCGAATATCTCGACCGGTTCGGCATGCTCGGGCCCCGCCTGACGCTGGGTCACGGGGTCTGGCTCAACGAATCCGACATCGACCGGGTCGCCGCGACCGGCACCTGCATCTGCCACAACTGCTCGTCGAACTTCCGGCTGCGCTCCGGCGTGGCGGCGCTCAACCGCTTCGAGGCGAAGGGGATCAACACGGCGATCGGCCTCGACGAGGCCGGGATCAACGACGACCGCGACATGCTGCAGGAGATGCGCCTCGTGCTGCGCGCCCACCGGGTGCCCGGCATGGACGAGGCCGACGTGCCGAGCATGGCCCAGGTGCTGCGCATGGCCACCGTCGGCGGCGCCCGCACCACGCCCTACGGCGACAGCCTCGGCACGATCGAAGTCGGCAAGGGCGCCGACATGGTCCTGATCGATTGGGACCAGATCGCCTACCCGTATCTCGACCCGGAGACGCCCCTCCTCGACGCGGTGATCCAGCGGGCCAAGACCGGCGGGGTCACCACGGTGCTGTGCGACGGCGAGGTGCTCTACGCGGACGGGCGCTTCACCCGGGTCGACCGGGACGCGGCCCTGAAGGCGCTCCACGACGACCTGTCGCGGGCGCTCTCGGACGACGAGGTCGAGCGGCGCCAGCTCTCCAAAGCCTTGCTGCCGCACGCAAGACGTTTCTACGCCGACTACATCGACCCGTCGCGGCACGAGCCGTTCTACCGCCCGAGCTCGCGCGTCTGACGGCGTGCGACTCCTCCTCCTCAATCCGAACACCTCGGCCGCCATGACGGCGCGGATGGAGGCCGCCGCCGCGGCGTCGCTCGCCCCCGACGCGGCGCTCACCGCGCTCACGGCCGCCCGGGGCCTGCCCTACATCGCGGGCCGCGCGGAGGCGCAGCTCGCGGGGGCCGCGGTGCTGGAGATCCTGGCGGAGCATCAGGCCGGCTACGACGCCGCCGTGATCGCGGCCTTCGGCGATCCCGGGCTGATCGCCGCGCGGGAGCTGTTCGACCTGCCCGTCGTCGGCATGGCGGAGGCGGCGCTGCTCACCGCCTGCCAGCTCGGCCCGCGCTTCGGCATCGTGACCTTCTCGGGCACGCTGCTGCCCTGGTACGAGGATGCGGTCGCGCTGGCCGGCCTGTCGGCCCGGTGCACCTGCCTCCGAGCGGTCTCGGCCGCCTTCCGCTCGGTCACCGAGGTCCAGCACGAGCTGGAGGCCGAGATCGTCGCCCTGGCCAACCGCGCCGTCACCGAGGACGGCGCCGACGCGGTGATCCTCGCCGGAGCCCCGCTCACCGGCCTCGCCGCGCGGATCGGCGACGCGGTGCCGGTGCCGCTGATCGATCCGCTGGCGGCGGCCCTCGGTCAGGCGCAGGCGCTGGTCCGGCTCGGGGCGCGTCCGCCGCTTGCGGGCCGCTTCGCCCGGCAGCCCGCCAAGCCCGCCAGCGGGCTGGCACCGGCGCTGCAACGCTGGATCGAGCGGCGGGACGACGATCCCTGAGGCGGATCGCTCAGGCCGGCGCGAACACGCGGCCCCAGCTGGAGATTTTCGCGGCATCGAGCCCGGCGAGGTCCATCGCCTTCCAGAGACTGACGGCGACGGAATCGTAGACCGGGATCCCGAGTTCCGCCTCCAGGGCGGGCGCGAGGGCGGCGCCCGCGAGGTTGGTGCAGACGATGGCGGCCGCCTCGGCGCCCTCGGCCGCCACGGCGCGGACCATCCCGGCGATCTCGGCCTCTCCGGCCTCCGCGAAGGAGAAATTCTCGGACCGGCCGAGGTGACGCTCGGCCGAGCAGTCGAGCCCCTCGGCCTGCCAGTTCGCCTGGATCCGCGCCTGGACGTCCCCCGTATAGGGCGTCACCAGCCCGACGCGCCGGATCCCGCGCTGCCGGAACAGGTCGCGGAAAGCGAGCGCAGAGGTCGAGGCCGGCACGCCGGTCCGCCGCGTGATCGCCGCGGACAGGGCCGCATCCTGCGCGAAGCCGAGCCAAGCGCCCGCCGTGCCGTTCCACAGGATGGCGGCGACGCGGGCATCGGCCAGCAGCTCGGCGGCGGCCAACATCGGGACCTGATCGAACTGGCTCAGGGCTGCGGTCGAGAGACCGATCTGCGTCACCCGCAGGCGCGCGAAATGGGCACTGATCCCGGGCTGCCCGGCCAGCAGCCGCGCCGTCATCGGTTCGAGGACGCTGTTCGAGGATGGCGTCAGCATCCCGAGCCTGACCGTCTGCCGCGTGTCCACCATCCAGGCCCTCTCCGTGCGGCTCGGCGCGAGCCCGGCCCGCGCCCGTGGCAAGGATCGTTCCGGCGCGGGCGGCACGATCGTGGCAGAGTGACACCATCGCGGTCCGCTCCGGATCCGCGCACCGGGAGCGTCGGAATGGACAGGGTAGCGGCGATCGGCACGGCAATCCGCGCGCAGCGGGCGCTGGTGGAGGCGCTGTTCGAGGCCCTCGCGCGATGCGGCCGGACCGATCCCGGATTCACCCGGCCCTCCTACAGCCCGGAGGAAAGTGCGGCGCACGCGGTGGTGACGCGCTGCGCCGCCGATCTCGGCCTCGCGATCCATCGGGACGCGGCCGCCAACACCACCATGACGCTGCCGGGGCGGGACCGGAGCCTGCCGCCGATCCTGATCGGCTCCCATCTCGACACCGTGGCCCAGGGCGGCAATTTCGATGGGGCCGCCGGGGTGGTGGCCGGGCTCGCCGCCGTCGCGGCTTTCCGCGAGATGGGGCTGATTCCGGCGCGCGACATCACCGTGATGGGCATCCGCGCCGAGGAGAGCGTCTGGTTCCAGGTCTCCTATGTCGGCAGCCGGGCGGCACTCGGAACCCTGCCGGACGGGGCGCTCGACCGCCCGCGGATCGACAGCGGCCTCAGTCTCGCCGCGCACATCGCCCGGGAGGGCGGCGACCCCGACGCCCTGCGCCGCGGCCCGCCCGCTCTCGACGCCGCCGCGATCCACGCCTTCCTGGAGGTGCATATCGAGCAGGCGCCGAGCCTGGAAGAGGCCGGGATCCCCGTCGGCCTCTGCACCGGGATCCCCGGCAATGTCCGCTACCCCAACGTCCGGATCCGCGGGCGCTACGACCATGTCGGGACACCCCGCCGCTTCCGCCACGACGCCGCCATGGCGGGCGCGGAGATCGCAATGGCGCTCGACCGGGTCTGGGCGGAGCGCGAGGCGGCGGGCTGCCCGATGGCTGTCACCTTCGGCCGCTTCCACACCGACGCCGCGGCCCATGGCCTGACCATCGTGCCCGGCGAGTTCCGCTTCAGCCTCGACATGCGGGCCTACACGGCCGAGGTGCTGGCGGAGCTGGAAGCCGCCTTCCTGGCGGCGGTGGCGGAGGTTTCGGAGCGCCGCGGCGTCACAGTGGCGCTGGGTTCCCGCGCCGAGGCGGGCGTCGGCACGGTCTCCCCCAAGATTCGCGACGGGCTGGCCGCGGCCGCGGCGGCGCTCGGCATCGCCACCCGGCCCCTCGGCAGCCCGGCCTCCCACGACGCCGCCGCCTTCGCCAAGACCGGCGTGCCGATGGCCATGCTGTTCGTGCGCAACGCCAATGGCAGCCACAACCCCGACGAGGCCATGGCGATCGACGACCTCCTCGATGCCGTGGCGATCCTGACCGCCTGGCTGGTGGCGGAGACCTGCGGCGGCTGACGGAAGCCCCATCAGGCCGCGGAACGCGCCAAGCCTCCGATGGGCGCGCTCAGCACCGGATTGTCGCGCGTGACGGCAGGGCAGCCGCCGCGCCGCAGAGCGCCGCGCGATGAGAGCGGCGCGGCGGTCCGGCGCGCCGGGCCGCCAAACCGTCGCGCCGGTCGAACCGTCAGGTACCCTGGAGGGCGGCCTTCACCTTGGCCGGCGTGAACGGCACGGACCGCACCCGCGCGCCCGTCGCGTCGAAGATCGCGTTCGAGACCGCCGCCGGCACGATGGCCGCGGACGGCTCACCGGCGCCCCAGGGCTTCTCGGTCGGCCGGTCGATCAGGTCGATCACGACCACGGGCACGTCCGGGAACGTCAGGATCGGGTAGCTCGACCAGTCGAGGCTCGTGACGGCGCCGCGATCGAAGGTGACCTCCTCCATCAGCACCCGGCTGACGGTCTGGATGACATTGCCGTCGAGCTGGTTGCGCACGCCGTCCGGGTTGATGATCTGCCCGCAATCCTGGACCACGAAGAAGCGCGGAACCCGCACCTGCCCCGTGCTGCGGTTGACCTCGACCTCGGCCACGCCGGCCACGTAGGTGCGGTTCAGCTCGTATTTCACGTAGGAGAGGCCGCGGCCGCGCAGCACGTCGCCCGAGGTCTCCTTCACCGGCGAGGGCCGGGCCTGCCATTTGGCCAGTTCCGCAGCCCGCTTCAGCACCTCGATCCCGCGCGGATCCTTGAGCGCGCGCAGACGATATTCCAGCGGGTCGGCACCGGCCGCCGCCGCGCATTCGTCGAGGAAGGCCTCGTTGGCGTAGGTGTTCTGCATCCGGCCGGGGGTGCGGATCCACGAGGGACGGAACGGCGTCGACGCCAGTCGGTGGCAGACGGTGCGCACGTTCGGGAAGGCGTAGGGCAGGGCCGAATTGCCGATGATGTTGCCCGGCGCCATCGTGGTCTCGTGCGGGAAATCGGCCAGCGAGGCCGCCACCAGCGGCACGTTGCCCGCCGCGCCCTCCGGGATGTGGAACTGGGAGGACCAAGCGGCGACGTTGCCCTGCGGGTCGAGCCCGGCCTTCAGGTCGATCAGGGTCGGCGGCCCCTTCGGATCCCAGCCGTGCTCGTCCGCGCGCGACCACTGGACCCGGACGGGGCGGCCGACCGCGCGGGCGAGGAGGACCGCGTCGCCCGCCGCATCCTCGTGGCCATTGCGGCCGTAGCACCCCGAACCCTCGACGTAGATGCAGCGGACGGCTTCCGGCGCGAGGCCGGTCATCGCCGCAAGCTGCTTGCGCAGGGCGTGCGTCATCTGCGAGGCAGTCCAGCAGGTGAGCCGGCCGTCCTTGATCTCCGCGATGGCGCAGGAGGGCCCGATCGAGCCGTGGGTGTGAATGGCGAAATCGTAGCTCGCCGCCAGCGTCCGGGCCGCCTGGCCGAGCGCCGCCTCGGCATCGCCGGTGCTGCTCGTCACGTCGTCCTTGGTCACCTTCGTGGCGCGGACATGCTCCCAGAGCTTGTCCTGCTCGGGCAGCCCCTCCCACTTGGACCAGGTCGCCTTGAGCTGCTTGGCCGCCTTCACGGCCGCCCATTCCTTCTCGGTGACGACGGCCAGGAAGTTGCCCTGACGCACGACCTTGATCAGGCCCGGAATGTCCGCGACCGAGGCCTCGTCCACCCCCTGCAGGTCGGCGCCGATGGTCGGAGGCCGGACCACGCGGCCATGGACCATGCCGGGCACGCGGTAATCCTGCATGTAGGTGAAGCCGCCGGTCACCTTCTCGGGGATGTCGATCCGCGCAACCGACTTGCCGACGAGCGCGAAATGCGCCGGGTCCTTCGTGGTGACGGCCGGATCGACCTTCAGGTCGAGGCTCTTGTCCTTCACGAGCTCAGCGTAGGAGAGGCCCTGGCCGCCGGCCTTCGGGCGCACGATGCCGTCCGCGCTCACCAGCGCGTCGGCCGGCACGCCGAGCCGCTCGCTCGCGATCTGCACGAGGCGGGCGCGGGCGGTCGCCGCCGCCTGCCGGATCTCGACGCCGCCCTTCTGGATCGAGAGGCTGCCGTAGGTCGGTCCCTGATCCGGGGTCAGCGCCGTGTCGCCCTGGACGATGGTCACGCGGTCGAGGGGCAGGTCGAGCTCCTCGGCGGCGATCTGCGTCATCGCGGTCTCGACGCCGGTGCCGAGATCGACCTTGCCGGAGAAGATCGTGGCGCGGCCATCGGCGCCGAGGGCCAGGAAGCTGTCGACCCGGTCCGGTGCCACCGGCTTCGAGAAGCCCTGGGTCGCGACCGGCGCGACGGTCTGGGCGCCGGCACCGCGGCCGGAGAGGGAGAACCCGACGACGAGGGCACCGCCTTGGAGCAGCAGGCTGCGGCGGGAGAGGAGGGGCGCGTTCATGGCAACAGCCTCCGTCAGAGCGTGCCGGCGGCGCGCTGGACGGCGCGCACGATCCGCAGGTGGGTGCCGCAGCGGCAGAGGTTCTGGGCCAGCGCCTGCCGGATCGCGGCCTCGTCGGGCTTCGGCGTCTCGTTGAGGAGGGCGGCCGATTGCATGATCATGCCGTTGATGCAGTAGCCGCACTGCGCGGCCTGTTCGGCGATGAAGGCAGCCTGGACCGGGTGCGGCTTGTCCGGGCTGCCGAGACCTTCGAGCGTCACGACTTTGGCGCCGGCCTTCAGGCTGGAGACCGGCGTGATGCAGGAGCGGACCGCCTGACCGTCGATGTGGACCGTGCAGGCGCCACACTGGCCGAGACCGCAGCCGAACCGCGGACCATGCAGGCCGAGATCGTCACGGAGCACGTAGAGGAGGGGAGTCTCGGGGTCGTCCACACTGACGTGCGCCGCGCGCCCGTTCACGTCCAGCGTCATTGGCTGCGCCATCGGGCATCTCCCTGGAACCATTCTGGGGTGCCCGGCCTATACCCGGCGTAGATCCGGAGCAACGCGGCGGCGTGACAGTCGTCCTCACTCGCAGCACGGGGCCGTGCAGCCTCCGGCGTCATCAGGGAAGCGCATGCCCTCGCAGAACCGCGGCCGATACACCCTCGCCCTCGTCCTCGCGCTGTCCGCCGGCCCTGCTGTGGCCGCCGAGCGCGTCGCGCAGGATTGGCCCGAGCCGTCACGCAAGGCCGCGGAGGCCGTGGCCGAGAAGTACGGGGCACCGCAGGAGCAGACTGCGACCCTGCTGATCTGGAACCGCAACGGGCCGTGGATCCGGACCGTGGTGCACAAGGTCGGGGCGGAGCACGATTTCTCGGCCAAGCACAGCGACGTTCTGGAGCAGAGCCTGCCCTACAAGGTCCCGCTCAACCTCTTCAGCGCGGTCGCGACGTTCAACGGCAGCGTGATCCCGGACCGCACGCGCGGCACGCTCACCGCCTACGGCGCCAGCGAGGCCGAGAACGTCCTGAGCTTGAACCTGGCCCGCGCGGTGATCCGCGGCGAGCTGACGGCCGAGCAGGCCCGTGACAAACAGGTGACCGCGGCGCAGGACCTGGCGAAGGGGCAGACACCGGAACTGGCGGCCAAGCTGACGGTCGACCAGCAGCAGGAGGGCGACACCTCCGATCCGGACACCGCGATGATCCTGCCGCCCGGCCGCACGCCCTAGGCTGCCCGATCGTCGGGGCCGCGGTTCCGCCGCCCCGGCTGTGTGGCGAAGCGCGCCGGTGGGCCCCGGTCCCCATGGGGCGCCTCGCCGGACGGACCTCGCGGCTGAGAGCATCGTCGCGCTGCGGCCGGGATTCGGCACAATCCTGAGACGTTGGCCCGCCTCATCCAAACCTCATCCTCCCATCGGAGTGCGCGCAATGAAGCTTGCTGTTGGCGTCCGCGTCGGCCTGGCTACGGCCCTGATGTCCGGCGCCGCCGCGCTGTCCGGTCCGGCCGCGGCCCAGGACCGGACTCCCGGGCCGGGCACGCTCACCAAGGTCGCGAGCTTCGCGCACCAAGTCACCGGCATCACCGTGAGCCGCGACGGGCGCCTGTTCGTCAACTTCCCCCGCTGGAGCGAGGACGCCCCCGTCTCCGTGGCCGAGCTGAAGGACGGCAAGCCCGTGCCCTACCCGGACGACGGGTGGAACAGCTGGCGCAATGCCAAGAAGGACGCGATCGATCCGAAGACCCACTTCGTCTGCGTGCAGAGCGTGGTCGCCGACCGCCAGGACCGTCTCTGGGTGGTCGATGCGGCCGCGCCCGCCATGGCGCACGTCGTCAAGGACGGCCCCAAGCTCGTCGGCATCGACCTGAAGAGCAATCGGGTGGTGAAGACGATCCCGTTCGACACCAGCACGGTGCTGCAGGCCTCGTATATCAACGACGTGCGGATCTCCCCCGACGGCAAGACCGCCTATCTGACCGATTCAGGCGCCGAGGGCGCGCTGATCGTCGTGGATCTCGACAGCGGATCGGCCAAGCGCGTCCTGTCCGGACACGCCTCGACCATGCCGGACACGAGCGTGACCGTGCAGTCCGACGGCAAGCCCCTCCGCCGCCCGGATGGCCGCGGCGTGGAATTCTCGGCGGACGGCATCGCCCTCTCGCCCGACGGCAAGACGCTCTACTGGCAGGCGATCAAGGGCAAGACGCTCTACAGCCTGCCGACGGACGCGCTCACCGGCTGGACCACCGCCGCGCTCGTGCCCGGGTCGCTGAGCGACAGGACGCTGGAATCGAAGATCGTCGCGGTCGGCGAGAACGGGCCCGCCGACGGCCTGCTGATCGCGCGCAGGGACGGGCGGATGTACGTCACCTCACCGCAGGACAATGCCGTGAAGGTGCGCGACCTGACCAGCAGGGGGAGCGGCCTCACCACCCTGGTCCAGGACCCGCAGCTGCGGTGGCCCGATACGTTCAGCGAAGGACCGGACGGTACGATCTACGTGACGACCTCGCACATCCAGGATTCGGCCGACTACAAGCCCGGCGCGCCGATCAGCCTTCCGACGGAACTCTGGGCCATCAGACCAGGGCAAGGCGACGTCACGGGCGCCACGGGAGCCGGAACCGCGCGCTGAAGCTTGGCGATCTGCCGGCAGCCGGGATCGGCCCTTTCCGACCAGGGGCAGCCGTCAGCGGACGCGCGTCCATTCCGGCGGCGTTGGCCGAGGGTTTGGAACTGCCCGGCCGCGTTGGAGCGGTCACCCGGAGGCAGACGCCCTGATTGGCGGCGGAACCAGGCTCTCCAACGGCTGAGCCCCCGGAACGCTGCGCCCGCTCCTGTCAGGGAACGCGGCGCCGATCCTTCAGACTCGCGAGGTAGCTCGCGATCGCATCCGCCTGCCCATTGAGCAGTTGCGGGTTCGGCATCTCGGACGGTGGCGTGGTGCCGACATGCCGGGTCTGCAGGAACGCACGGATCGACCGAGGCGAAACGTCCCTCCTGCGAGCAATCTCGGCGAAACGCGGCCCTGGCCGTCGCATGATCGGAGCGCTCTGCTGGTCGGACCCGACGATGTGGCAGGCACTGCAGATCTGAAGCGCCAAACGATGGCCCTCGCGGATCTGCGCTGGCTCGGCGGTACCCTCGGCCCAGACGTGGTTTGCGTGAACGGTCAGCAGACCGACGATGAATGCTTGAACAAGGTGCTTCATCCGCGCCAAGGCTTCGCAGAGATGAACTCGATTGGGAGCTTTCGGGTACCGGAACGGAAACTGCTCGGTCTGAGCACTGGCGAAACGCGGTCAGCGGGAACAGCCGATACAGATCCCGCGCGTGATCGCGTCATCGCGCATCTGGTCGGGGGTACGCCGTTGGATCGTACTGTTCTCGGTGGGATCGAGCCTGTCCGGCTTCGGCACGGTCTTGCCGCTCTTCGCAATGTAATCCGTCCGGTCGGTCAGGGCCTGCGCCGGATCCGAGTGGATCGCGTCCTGCCCAAGTACCGACATCGAACTCGGAAGAAAAAGCATAGCCCCGACAACAAGCAGACGTCGCGCAGACATGACGATCTCCATTGAAGACCATAAGGTGATGTCGCAGCGTTTTTTGCGCGGATGCCTTGATATAAATCAAAGCGAGTATGCGAACCGTCCAGAAGGTGGAAGGCAGAGGGTCTCGGAGTTCAGCCATGCCTCTGCCAACCCTGCGGCTACTCCGGCCGCTCCAGAGCCCCGGGACCTGATCGGCAGCAGGAGGAGCGTCATGAAACGTCAGGTGATCGGCATGCTGGCTTGCGCGAGTGCACTGGCTGTCTCTTATACACATCTGACGCTGCCGACGAAGAGGATAGTGT
>CAXDNE010000139.1:0-18588 GCA_963990595.1 uncultured Methylobacterium sp. | reverse complement strand
GAGCGTGCCTCTTGTCTCGTGGGCTCGGAGATGTGTATAAGAGACAGGCCCTGCGTCAGCAGGGGTCGGGAGAGGGGAGCGACGCTTCCGGACGAGGCTCCGCCTTCATGCCGGCCACGACCCCGTGCTGCACCGTCGCGCTGCCCCTCTCCCGACCCCCTTCGGGGGCCACCCTCCCCCGCAGAGGGGGGAGGGGGAGCCGCGGAAGCGTCCCGCCGCGTCACGGCAGCACCTCGCCGCCTTCGAGGCCCCGCCGTCCCGCGATCCGCCGCTCCAGGCGGTCGAAGGCCAGGTAAATCACCGGGGTCGTGAACAGGGTCAGCACCTGGCTGACGATCAGGCCGCCCGCGATGCAGATGCCGAGCGGCTGGCGCAGCTCCGAGCCGACGCCGGTGCCGAGGATCAGCGGCACCGCGGCGAAGAGCGCCGCGAGCGTCGTCATCAGGATCGGCCGGAAGCGCAGCAGGCAGGCCTGGAAGATCGCCTCCCGGGGCTCCATCCCGTCCTCGCGCTCCGCCTGGAGCGCGAAGTCGATCATCATGATGGCGTTCTTCTTCACGATGCCGATCAGCAGCACGATGCCGATCACCGCGATGATGTCGAGGGAGAGCCCGAACAGCATCAGGCCGAGCAGCGCCCCGATCCCCGCGGACGGCAGGGTGGAGAGGATCGTGATCGGGTGGATGAAGCTCTCGTAGAGCACGCCCAGCACGATGTAGACGGTGACGATCGCCGCGAGCACCAGGAACAGCTCGTTGCCGAGCGCCGACTGGAAGGCGAAGACCGAGCCCTGCGGCACCACCCGGAACGAGGGCGGCAGGCCGATCTCGGCCTTGGCCTGATCGATCGCCTCCACGGCTTGGCCCAGCGCTGCCCCCGGGGCGAGGTTGAACGACACAGTGGTCGCCGGGAACTGGCCGAGATGCGAGATCAGGAGCGGCGCCCGCCGCTCGCTGATCCGCGCCACCGCCGAGAGCGGCACCTGCCCGTTGGCCGCCGTCGAGGAGGGCAGGTAGATCGCATCGAGGCTGCGCAGGGTCGTGTGCAGCTTCGGATCGGCCTCCAGGATCACCCGGTACTGGTTGGACTGGGTGAAGATCGTCGAGATGATCCGCTGGCCGAAGGCGTCGTAGAGGGCGTTGTCGATGGTGGCCGGGGTGATGCCGTAGCGGCCGGCGGTCGGCCGGTCGATGCTCACATAGGCGGCGAGCCCCTGGCCCTGGTGGTCGCTCGCCACGTCCGCCACCACGGGCGACTTCGCCAGGGCCTCGGTGAAGCGCGGCACCCAGGTCTCGAAATCGTCGAGGTTCGGGCTCTCGAGGATGACCTGGTACTGGGTCGCCGAGACCGCCGTGTCGATGGTCAGGTCCTGGACCGGCTGCATGTACAGGCGCACGCCGGGCTCGCCCGCGGCCGCGGCCGAGATCCGCCGGATGATCGCGCTGGCGGACGCCGTCCGCTCCTCCCGCGGCTTGAGATTGATCAGCATCCGGCCGGAATTGAGCGTGACGTTCTGGCCGTCGACCCCGATGAAGGACGACAGGCTGGCCACGTCCGGATCCTTGAGGACGATCTCGGCCATCCGCTGCTGGCGCTCGGCCATGGCGGCGTAGGAGACGGATTGCTCGGCCTGCGTGATCGCCTGGATCACGCCCGTGTCCTGCACCGGGAAGAAGCCCTTCGGGATCACCATGAACAGGTAGACGGTGAGCGCGAGGGTGCCCAAAGCCACCAGCAGCGTCAGGCCCTGGTGGTCGAGGACGACCCGGAGCGCGCGGCCGTAGGCCGCGATCGTGCCGTCGATGGCGCGCCGGCCGAGGCGGGAGAGCACGCCCTCCCGGCGGTGGCGGGGCTCGGCCTCGGGCACGTGCTTCAGGAGCCGGGCGCAGAGCATCGGCACCAGCGTCAGCGAGACCACGGCCGAGATGACGATGGTGGCCGCCAGCGTGATGGCGAATTCGTGGAACAGCCGCCCGACCACGTCGCCCATGAACAGGAGCGGGATCAGCACGGCGATCAGCGAGACGGTCAGCGAGATGATGGTGAAGCCGATCTCGCGGGAGCCCTTGAGCGCCGCTTCGAGCGGGGAATCGCCCGCCTCCACGTGGCGGGCGATGTTCTCGATCACCACGATGGCGTCGTCGACCACGAAGCCGGTGGCGATGGTCAGCGCCATCAGCGACAGGTTGTCGAGGGAGAAGCCGTAGAGGTCCATCACCGAGAGGGCGCCGACCAGCGACAGGGGCACCGACAGGCTCGGGATCAGGGTCGCCGACAGGCTGCGCAGGAACAGGAAGATCACCAGCACCACGAGGGCGATGGCGAGGCCGAGCTCGAACTGCACGTCCTCCACGGAGGCGCGGATCGTGGTGGTGCGGTCGGTGAGCGGCGCCACCGCCACGGCGGCCGGCAGGCTCGCCTGGAGCTGCGGCAGCAGCGCCTTGATCTTGTCGACGGTCGCGATGACGTTGGCGCCGGGCTGGCGCTGGATGTTGAGGATCACCGCCGGCGTCGTGTCGGCCCAGGCGCCGAGCTTGGTGTTCTCCGGCCCCTCGACCACGTCGGCCACCTCCGAGAGCATCACGGGGGCGCCGTTGCGATAGGCGATGATCGCCGAATCGTAGGCCTTCGGGTCGCGGATCTGGTCGTTGGCGTTGATCGCGTAGGATTGCGTCGGCCCGTCGATCGTGCCCTTCGGCGTGTTGACGTTGAGGTTGGTGATGGTCGTGCGCAGGTCGTCGATGTTGAGCCCGTAGGCGGCGAGCGCCCGCGCGTTGAACCGCACCCGCACGGCCGGGCGCTGGCCGCCGGAGATGCTCACGAGGCCGACGCCCGCCACCTGGCTGATCTTCTGCGCCAGGCGCGATTCCGCGAGGTCGCGCACCTGCGTCAGCGGCAGGGTCTTGGAGGTGAGCGCGAGCGTCAGGACCGGCGCGTCGGCCGGGTTGACCTTGGCGTAGATCGGCGGCGCCGGCAGGTCCGAGGGCAGCAGGTTGCCGGCGGCGTTGATCGCCGCCTGGACCTGCTGCTCGGCGATGTCGAGGGACAGGTCCAGGCTGAACTGCAGGGTGATGACCGAGGCGCCCGCCGAGGATTGCGAGGTCATCTGGTTGAGGTTGGCGAGCTGGCCGAACTGCCGCTCCAGCGGCGCCGTCACCGAGGAGGTCATCACCTCGGGGCTGGCGCCGGGATAGAAGGTCTGGATCTGGATCGTCGGGTAATCGACGGCCGGCAGCGCCGAGACCGGCAGGTTCAGGTACGACACGCCGCCGACGATCAGGATCGCCAGCATCAGCAGCGTCGTCGCCACCGGGCGCAGGATGAAGAGGCGGGACGGGTTCATGACAGCGATCCGCGGTCCGTCCTCATCCGGGAGAGGATGGCGCGGTCAGGTGCTGGGATGGCGCGCGACGGACCTCCCATCCTTGCCCTCATCCTGAGGTGCCGGAGCGCCGCGGAGGCCTCGAAGGAGCCCTCCAGCCGGCCGCGCGATCCCTGGAGGCCGCCTTCGAGGCTGCTACGCGGCACCTCAGGATGAGGTCGAGATTTGGACTGACCTTCTGAAACCGCCCCAGGTCCGCAAAGGGGGGAAGGGAGGCTGCGCGTCTCGCGCGCCAAACCCGCGCTCACTGCGCCTGACGGCGCCGGTGCCGACGACCGCCCTCCGCTGCCCCTTGCGAATCCGCAGCTGCGGCCTCGGCCGGCGCACCGGGGCGGCCGTCCGGCTTCGCCTCCGCCGCCCTATTGTCACCGGCGGCCGCCTGCGCGCCCTCGGTGATCCGGACCGGGGCACCGTCCTTGAGCCGGTCGGTGCCGTCGGTGACGACCCGGTCGCCCGGCTTCAGACCGGAGACCACGACGGTATGGGTCCCGTCGGTCTCGCCGGTCTTGATCGGCCGGACCGTGACCTTGTTGTCCCCGTCCATCAGATAGACGTAGGTGCCGGGCGTGCCCTGGAGCAGGCTCGCATTCGGCACGAGCGCCGCGCCCCGCACCGTGTCGACGGTGAGCTTCGCGTTGACGAACTGGTTCGGGAACAGCTCCTCGTCGCCGTTGTCGAACAGGGCGCGCAGCTTCACCGTGCCGGTGGTCGTGTCGATCTGGTTGTCCACCGTGTCGAGCCGGCCGGTGGCGATCTGGTGGGCGTCGCCGCGGTCATAGGCCCGCACGTTGAGCTTGGCGCCCGCCCGCACCTGCCGCATCACCCGCGCCACGTCGTCCTCCGGCAGGGTGAAGACCACCGAGATCGGGTGGAGCTGGGTCACCACCACGATCGCCGTCGAGGCGGCCGAGATGTAGTTGCCCTGGTCGACCTGCCGCAGGCCGACCCGCCCGTCCACCGGCGCGGTGATGTGCGTGTAGGCGATGTTGAGCTTCTGCTGGTCGACGAGCGCCTGATCGGCCGCGACCGTGCCCTCGTTCTGCTTCACCAGGGCGGCCTGCGTGTCGACGTTCTGCTTGGAGATCGAATCCTGCCGGTTCAGCGTCTGGTAGCGCTGCAGGTCGAGCTTCGAGTTCTGGAGGAGCGCCTGGTCGCGGGCGAGCTGGCCCTGATACTGGGCCAGCAGCGCCTCGTAGGGCCGGGAATCGATCCGGGCGAGTTCGTCGCCGGCCTTCACCATCTGACCCTCGCGGAACGTCACCTGGGTCAGGTAACCGCTGATCTGCGATTTCACCGTCACGGTGGCGAGCGGCGTCACGGTGCCGAGCCCCTGGAGGATCACCGGCATGTCGCCCGTGGTCACGGTGGCGATGCCGACCGCCTGCGGCATGTCGGCCCCGCCGTGCCGGCCGCCGCGGCCGCCCCGATGCGCCGTGGTGGCGGGCTCAACCCCCTTGCCGGTGCGCGCCTCGTACCAGCGCTGGCCGATCGCCCCGGCAGCCGCGAGGAGCACCAGGATCACCAGCCAGCGGATCGGCCGGAACCGGCGCCGCGTCCGGACCTCGCGGGCGGGTGCCTCGCCGGGCTGGTACGCGCGGGCCGTGTCGGTCCGGATCGGAGAACTCTCGTTCATGCCTGACTAGAGCATATGCCGGCCGCCACCGCGACCATGGACGCCCTATCCCTCGCTGTCCCAGCCCCCATGCCGATCCCCGCGGCGCCGCATTCGGCTGCACCCTGAGGACCGGTGCCGGAGAATTCCACCGTCGCGTGCTCCGGCGGATCCCGTCCCCCACGCGAGAGCGTAAGCCCATAAAGCTGTCTGGACCCCGAACGGCTCCTGACCGCGGCGACATGGTCACCCCGGAGGCGCAGTCTACCGGTGCCCGTCCAATACGCCGTCACTAGGGCAGCGACGTTTCAGTCGTGTTGCTGGCCGTCCCCGGGGGCGGCCCCCGGTGTCGCGTAGGCGCGCAGCACCGACTGGAAGGCCGCGTCCACCGGGGTGACCGGCACGGCGCGGCGCAGGGTGACACCGAGGCCGGCGACCAGGAGAGCCAGGAGAAGGCAGCGCGTCATCGTCCGCCTCGTCGGGCCGCGGCACCCGTCGGGCGTCCGGCCCGGACATGCCGAAAGGACCACCGACCCGCAAGTCGATGATCCTTCGAGAGGACCGGAGCGGCACCCCGCTGTCGGGGCGAGGGGGCGAAGCCCCGTCGGCGAGAGCGCCGCTCCGGCCGTGGGATCAACCTACGGTACGAGTGATGAATGTCAACATTCGTCAGCCGGTCATCGGATGTGCCGAGAGGGGTCTGTGCGGATGCGCACCTTCCGTACCGGCTTTCGCCGGATTCCGTCCGTGCCCGTCCGCATGCTAAAGCCCGGCCATGTCGCGCTCCTGCCCCAGGCCCGAAGCGGCCTTCCGCCCCGCATGAATCCGGTCTTCGCCGCGCTGCCGACGACGGTGTTCGAGACCATGTCGCGGCTGGCGCGCGTCCATGGGGCGATCAATCTCGGCCAGGGCTTCCCCGACGATCCCGGTCCTTCGGATGTCCGGGAGCGCGGCGCCCGGGCGCTGCTGGACGGCTGGAACCAGTATCCGCCGATGATGGGCTTGCCGACCTTACGCGAGGCGGTGGCCGCCCATTACGCGCAGCATCAGGGCCTCGTCGTCGATCCCGAGACCGAGGTGATGGTGACCTCCGGGGCCACCGAGGCGCTCGCCGGCGCGCTCCTGGCGCTGATCGAGCCCGGCGACGAGGTCGTGCTGTTCGCGCCCATGTACGACGCCTACCTGCCGCTGGTCCGGCGGGCCGGCGGCGTGCCGCGGGTCGTGGCCCTGCAGCCCCCCGCCTTCCGCCTGGACGAGGCGGCCCTGGACGACGCCTTCGGGGATCGCACCCGGGTCGTGGTGCTCAACAATCCGCTCAATCCGAGCGCGACCCTGTTCGACCAGGAGGATCTCGACCTGCTCGCCCGCTATTGCCGGCGCTTCGACGTGACCGCCCTCTGCGACGAGGTCTGGGAGCACGTGGTCTTCGACGGCGCACGCCACAGGCCGCTCATGGCGCTGCCCGGGATGCGCGAACGGACGGTCAAGATCGGCTCGGCGGGCAAGATCTTCTCGCTCACCGGCTGGAAGGTCGGCTTCGTGATGGCCGATGCCCGGCTGATGCGCGGGCTGGCCAAGGCGCACCAGTTCCTCACCTTCACCACCCCGCCGAACCTGCAGGAAGCGGTGGCCTACGGGCTCGGAAAGCCGGTCCCGTGGTTCGAGGCGATGCGGGCGGGCTATGCCGGCTCCCGCGACCGCCTGGCGAACGGGCTGCGGCATCTCGGCTTCCGGGTGCTGCCCGCCCAGGCCACGTGGTTCCTCAACATCGACATCGCGGGCCTCGGCCACGGCGACGACGTGGCCTTCTGCGAGGCGCTCGTCACCCGCCACGGCGTCGCGGCGATCCCGGTGAGCGCGTTCTACCCGGAGGGATCGGTGCGCAGCCTCGTCCGCCTGTGCTTCGCCAAGGGGGACGCCACCCTCGACGCCGCCCTCGACCGGATGAGCGGGCTTGCCGGGAGGGGGGCGTGACGGGCGCCTTCCTTGCGGGGATCCGTCCGGGGGACCACATCGTTGGGGAGAATGGCTTCCCGACGGACCCCGATCATGGATTTCACCCAGGCTCCCTCGGCCGGGCGCTTCACCCGCGCCGAGACCCGCGCCGAGACGTCTCGAGGCGGCCGGCCGCCGTTCCTGTCGGCGGATCTCGGCCGCGAGGCGAGCCTCGCCCGGCTGGAAACGCTCGCCCACCTGATGGACACGGCCTTCATCATCCCGGGCATCAACCGGCGCGTGGGGTTCGACGCCCTGATCGGCCTCGTACCGGTGATCGGCGACGTGGCCGGCATGGTCATCTCCTCCTTCATCGTCTACGAGGCCAAGCGCCTCGGTGCGCCGCGCTGGCTGCTCGCCCGGATGGGGCTGAACGTGGCCTTCGACGGGCTGATCGGCGCGGTGCCGGTGGCGGGCGATCTGTTCGATGCCGCCTTCAAGGCCAATCGCCGCAATGTCCGCCTGCTGCGCCGCTGGATGGAGCGCAGCGGCGGCCTGCGCCCCAGCGAGATCGAGGGCACCGCGACCCATCTCGACGGCTGAGCGTCCCCGGACCGACCGACGGGGCGGGGCTCTCCGCAGGCGGGCCCAAGCCTGACGGCGCGGGACGGCGCGTCCGGGCCCACCCGGCCCCCTCTCCCTTCCGGAGGGGGGAGGCCCGCGTCCGACATCCGTCATGGAAGCGGGCGCAGGCCCGAAACCCGGAGCGACGCCCATGAACGAGGTCGCCCGTCCCGGCGAGAGCGAGGTCGTGCCGGCGCCGATGCCGGGCGCCCAGCCGGTCATCCTGCGTCCGGACGAGGGCGCACCCCCGCCGCTCACCCCGGCGGGCCGCCGCGGCCTGTCGCCGCTCAACCGGCGCCGGCTGGACAATTTCCGTCGCAACCGTCTCGGCTACGGGTCCTTCGTGATCTTCGCCGGGCTGTTCGTCCTCAGCCTATTCGCCGAATTCATCGCCAACGACCGGCCGATCCTCCTGTCCTACAAGGGCGAGTGGCTGGTGCCGGTGCTGGTCGATTACCCGGAAGAGAAGTTCGGCGGCTTCCTCGCCGTGACCGATTACCGGTCCCCCGAGATCCGCAAGGAGATCGCCGAGAATGGCTGGGCGCTCTGGCCGCCGATCCCGTTCTCCTACGACACGATCAACGAGGATCTGCCGACCCCCTCGCCCTCGCCGCCGACCTGGATGCTCACGGACGCCCAGTGCAAGCCGGTCGCCGAGAAACGCGGCGGCACGACCTGCGCCGACATCCCCTGGCACTGGCTCGGCACCGACAACACCACCCGGGACGTGCTCGCGCGGGTGATCTACGGGTTCCGCATCTCGGTGCTGTTCGGCCTGATCCTGGCGGCGATCTCCTCGGCGATCGGCGTGGTGGCCGGGGCCGTGCAGGGCTATTTCGGCGGCTGGGTCGACCTCGCCTTCCAGCGCTTCATCGAGGTCTGGGGCGGCATCCCGACCCTCTACCTGATCATCATCATCTCGGCCTTCATCGCGCCCGGCTTCTTCGTGCTGCTCGGGATCATGCTGCTGTTCTCCTGGGTCTCCCTGGTGAGCGTCGTGCGGGCCGAGTTCCTGCGGGCCCGGAACTTCGAATATGTCCGGGCCGCGCGGGCGCTCGGCCTCTCGAATATCCGCATCATGACCGTCCACCTGTTGCCGAACGCCATGGTGGCGACGCTGACCTTCCTGCCGTTCATCCTCAACGGTTCGATCACCACGCTGACCTCGCTGGACTTCCTCGGCTTCGGCCTGCCGCCGGGCTCGCCGTCGCTCGGTGAGCTTCTCGCCCAGGGCAAGGACAACCTGACCGCGCCGTGGCTCGGCCTGACCGGCTTCCTGGTCATCGCCGTGATGCTGAGCCTGCTGGTCTTCGCCGGCGAGGCGGTGCGCGACGCGTTCGACCCGCGCAAGACCTTCGCCTGACGCGAATCTCAGGTTGTCGGGGCCGCGAATCAGCGGCGCCCGCCGCGCGAAATGACGCAGCGCGCCGCGCCGGTCGCGCAGAATTGTGCGAAGATTGCGCTCGTGTCCGGAAGGACGGGCGAATGGCCGTGCTTGACCGTCTAGAGCCACCGCTCCTCTCGGGTGTAAAGGTCTCTCCCGCCAACGAAAACCGGCCTTCTGGATCGGCGCAGCATTCGCAAATCGGGGGGCGATAAAGCGGTCCGGAAGTGCCGTCTAAGTGCCGCCAATGCAACCTTACCCTGTAAGACTCGCCGGGCGATGCATACTTAGACTTTTGGTCGGCCACAGGGAATTATCTGGATCACCTTGCTTTTTCCAGACGGTGTCTTAACTCGCGAAAAGAGGGGATCTCATTAGGCTTTGAAGCCAAGGAAAGAAAGAATGTCTGAAGCTGCGCCGACATCGCAATTGGACTACATCGAGCGGACCGTGGACGTCGTCGCGGCCTACGTTTCCAACAATTCGCTCCCCTCGGCCGAATTGCCGGCGCTGATCGCGAGCATCCATGACGCGCTGAATTCGATCGGCTCCGGCCCGTCGGCTCCCGCGGCCGAGACTGTCGACCGGCCGACCCCGGCCCAGGTCCGCAAGTCGATCCGTCCGGACGGCCTGATCAGCTTCATCGACGGCAAGTCGTACAAGACGCTGAAGCGCCATCTGACCAAGCACGGTCTCGATCCGCAGGGCTACCGCGAGCGCTACGGTCTGCCGGCCGATTACCCGACCACGTCGGCGAACTACTCGGCGCAGCGCTCGGCGCTCGCCAAGAGCCTCGGCCTCGGCCAGCCCGGCCGCGCCCAGCAGGCCGACAAGGCGACCGTCAGGGAGGTCGAGCCGGCGGAAGAGGCAGCCTCCGGCCGCGCGCCGGGCCGCCGCAAGAGCGCGGCCGCCTCGGGCAAGGGCCGCGGTGCGAGCCGCAAGGTCGAGGCCGCCTGATCGCGGCGGGACCCGCCGGTCCAGGGCTCTCGATCGGGGACGATCGGGAGCCCGCGTCCCAGGGGGCCGCGGCCCGGATCAGGCCGCCAGCCGCCCGTCCAGCGGGAACACCTTGGCGGGGTTGAGCATCCAGTCGGGATCGAACACCGCCTTGACCCGCATCTGCTGCTCGAGATCGACCTGATCGTACTGGAAGCGCATCAGCTCGCGCTTCTCGATGCCGACGCCGTGCTCGCCGGTCAGGCAGCCGCCGACCTCGACGCAGAGCTTCAGGATCTCGTCGCCCGCTTCCTCGGCCTTCTGCAACTCGCCCGGCCGGTTGATGTCGAACAGGATCAGCGGGTGCAGGTTGCCGTCGCCCGCGTGGAACACGTTGGCGACCCGCAGCCCCTTCTCGGCGCAGATCGCGCCGATCCGATCCAGCACCGGTCCGAGCTGTCCGGTGGGGATCGTGCCGTCCATGCAGATGTAGTCGGAGATCCGGCCCGTCGCCCCGAAGGCCGACTTGCGACCCTTCCAGATCGCGGCGGATTCGGCCTCCGAGCGGGAGACCCGGACGCTGGTCGGGCGGAACCCTTCGGCGATCCGCTCGATCCGCGCCAGCATGGCGTCGCACTCGGTATCCGAGCCCTCGACCTCGATGATCAGCATCGCCTCGGCATCGCGGGGATAGCCGGCTTGCGCGAAATCCTCGGTGATGAGGATCGCCTCGCGGTCCATGTACTCGATCGCCACCGGGATGATGCCGGCCGCGATGATCGCGGCGACGCAATCACCCGCATCCTCGACCTTCGAGAAGCCGACGAGCACCGGCCGCGCCCCTTCCGCGGCGCGCAGGATCCGCACGGTCGCCTCGGTGACGATGCCGAGCTGCCCCTCCGAGCCGCAGACGAGGCCGAGCAGGTCGTAGCCGGGACTGTCGAGGTGCTGGCCGCCGATCTCCACCACGGTGCCGTCGTTGAGCACCAGGGTGACGCCCAGGAGGTTGTTGGTGGTCACGCCGTATTTGAGGCAGTGCGCCCCGCCGGAATTCATCGCGATGTTGCCCGCGATGGTGCAGGCGAGCTGGCTCGACGGGTCGGGGGCGTAGAAGAAGCCCTCGTGGCTGACCGCCCCCGAGATCGCGAGATTGGTGATGCCGCTCTGCACCCGGGCGGTGCGGTTGGCGAAATCCATGTCGAGGACCCGGGTCATCTTGCCGACGCCCAGGATGATCGCGTCGGCCTGCGCGATGGCGCCGCCCGCGAGCGAGGTGCCGGCCCCGCGCGGCACCACCCGCACGCCGTTCGCGTGGCAATACGCCATCACGGCCGCGACCTCCGCGGTGGTGGAGGGCAGGACCACGGCGAGCGGCATCTGCCGGTAGGCGGTGAGCCCGTCGGTCTCGAAGGCCCGGCGCTCGTCCTCGCTCACCACCAGGGCCTCCGGCGCCACCAGCGGCGCGAGGCCCGCCAGGATCGCCTCGCGGCGCGCCAGGATGCTCGGGTCGGGTTCGGGGAAGCGGATGGTCATGGGGCTCGTGCCCTCCTCGGGCCCGCGGGGCGGGATAGCGTCGCGGCAGCATGGACCCGCCGGGGCACGCCTTCAACCGGGCTGCGGCGCTCCGTCGTCCCCGCGTCACATTTCAACCACGACGACTGCCTAGCGTCGCCGCACACGCTTCGCATCGCCGGCCGCCGCGGCCCGCGGACCCGGCCGGACGGGCCGAGAACGGACACGATGAACGCTCCCGCCTCCAGCGCCCTGCGCGACGACCTCTACGACGCCCCGTCCGCGCACCTCGCCACCACCCGCGACCTCGGCACGCGCAGCCTGCAGATGGGCATCGCGGCCCTGCAGGAGACGAGCGCGGCGTTCCAGGGGCGGCTCGGCGCGGCCTTCGAGGAGGCGGTCCAGACGATCCTGCAGAGCAAGGGCCGGGTCATCGTCAGCGGCATCGGCAAGAGCGGGCATATCGGCCGCAAGATCGCCGCGACGCTGGCCTCCACCGGCACCCACGCCTTCTTCGTGCATCCCACCGAGGCGAGCCACGGCGATCTCGGGATGATCGCCCGCGACGACGTGATCATCGCCCTGTCGTGGTCCGGGGAAACCGCGGAACTGTCCGACCTCGTCGGCTTCAGCCGCCGCTTCTCGATTCCGCTCGTCGCCATCACCCGCAACGGCGAGAGCACGCTCGGCAGGGCCGCCGACGTGCTCCTGGAACTGCCCCGAGTGCGGGAGGCCTGCCCGCACGACCTCGCGCCGACCTCCTCCAGCCTGATCCAGCTGGCGCTCGGCGACGCCCTGGCGGTGGCGCTTCTGGAGCGGCGCGGCTTCACCTCGGCCCGCTTCCACACCCTGCATCCCGGCGGCACGCTGGCGGCCCGCCTCAAGACCGTGCAGCAGGTGATGCACGGGCCCCAGGACATGCCGCTGGTCCACGAGAGCGCCCTCATGTCGGAGGTGCTGATCGAGATCGCGGCGCGCCGCTACGGCTGCGTGGGCGTCACCGACGGGACCGGCCGCCTCGTCGGCATCGTCACGGACGGCGACCTGCGCCGCCACATGGGCCCGGCGATCCTCGACACGCCGGTCTCGGCGGTCATGACCCGCGACCCGATCACCGTCGAGCCGCACAAGCTCGCCCAGGCCGCGCTGGAGCTGATGAACCGCCGGCTGATCACGGCGGTCTTCGCCGTCACGGACGGACGGCCGGTGGGCATCGTGCACGTCCACGACCTGCTGCGCGCGGGCATCGCCTGACACCCGCCGAGAGCGCGGGCCGGGATTGGCGCTACAGGCGCGCCAGCAGCTCCGCCTTCTTGTCCGAATACTCCCGGTCGGTGAGCACGCCCCGCGCGTGCAGCTCCGCCAGCCGCTCGATGGTCGCCAGCACGTCCTCCGAGGCGGACCGGGCCGGTGCGGGCGCCGCCGGGGGCGGGGGCATCTGCGCCGGATCGGGCTGGCGCGCGGCGGCCACCTCCGCCTCGATGCGGCGCAGGCGGGCGAGGTCGATGGCGCCTGCCGGACCGCTGAAGCCGAGATTTCCGTTCGCCTGCGAGACGCCGGTGATGGCGTGCTCCCCGGTATCGTAGACCGCCACGCCCGAGCCCGACTCGACCGCGAGCCGCCGGCGCTCCGGGAAGTAGGCGTAGCGCATCCCGTTCTGCGAGCCGGTGCTCGCCGGATCCCCCAGACCCGCCGGCCACCACGCGCCGCCGCCCCGCGGCGCCGCGTCCGAGAAGCCGGCCGCGGGCAGCGCTCCGGCCAGCTCGGTGCAGAGCGCCCCGACCCGGGCCCTCAGGCCGTCGTCGAACATCCGGCCGACCATCACCATGCCGCCGGCGAACCACTGCCCCATCCCGCCGAGATCCGGATGATCGAACTGCGCCATCGTGCCGTGGCCGCGCTCCAGGGCCTGCACGAGATGGCGGACCGCATCGAGGCTGACCCCGTGCCGCTCGGCCACGCGCTGCAGCCCCGACGCGTGGTCGAGCCGCCCGTCATCGACGGAACCGGTCGGCGCGGCGCCGTGGGACGGGTCCATGAGTCAGCTCCCGATTCGCCGCAGGGCGGAGGAATGTGTGCGGGGCCGCCGGCCTGGCGATGCGGACACAATCCTTGGTCGTGGACACCGGTTCCGGTTCGCCTCAGCCGGCGGCCGGCGGGAACGGGCCCGCGATGGTGAAGTCGGTGATCGGCCGGCGGCCGTTCGGGGTCTCGCGCGGCCGCTGCTCCTCGGTGAGCTCGGCCTCGGGGGTCTTGCGGCCCACCGCGAAGGCGGCCTCGATCCGGTGGTTCGCGGGCAGGCGCAGGACCTCGGGGGCGCGGACATGGTCGAAGCCGGCCATGCCGTGGGCGTGCCAGCCCTGGTGGATCGCCTGGAGCTGGAAGGCCAGCGAGGCGGTGCCGGCGTCGAAGGAATGGCTGTAGGACGGCTTCAGCGCGTCGCCGACCTTCATGAGCCCGTTCGAGACCAGGAACAGGATCGCGCCGGTGCCGGACACCCATCTCTGATTGCCCGGGACCAGGAGGTCGAAGAACATGTCCCAGTGGGCGTCGCCCCGGAGCGCGTAGAGGAAGCGCCAGGGCTGCGAGTTGTAGGCGGAGGGCGACCAGCGCGCCGCCTCGATCATCCGCATCAGCTCGGATTCGGGCACGGCCTCGCCCGTGAAGGCGCGGGGCGAGTGCCGCTTGACGAAGACCGGGTCGATGGCGTGGTCGGGGCGGCGGGGCGGGGGCAGGCTCAAGGGATTCGTCTCCGGAACGGCGCGGGCGCCTCGGGCGGCCATGCTTTGCCCGAAACGCCCGGCCGGAGGCAAACCCTACGCCACGCTGCGCTCGATCTCCTCCTCGTCGCAGATCACGCCGGCATTGCCCTCGAACTCCGCCGCGAGGTCCACGGGGGCGTGGACCGGGGCCGCGTTCGCCCGGTCGCGCGCGAAGGTCGCCAGGAACAGGCGCATGACGTGGCGCACGCCCGCGTCGTTGATGGTGCGCTGGTCCTCGTTGTAGTAGCGCCCGGCATTCACGTTGCTCGTGACGATGTCGTAGGCGGGGAAGTAGACCGCCCGCGGGTCGCCCCGGCCGACCACCTCGCCGGCCGCCACCCGCAGCACCGACTTGGAGTAGCTGTTCGACTCCATCACGTGCCGGTCCATGTAGGTGGCGATCATCGGCACCGGCGAGACCGTGAAGATCACCCGCGCCTTCGGGTTCACGCTCCAGAGCCGGTCGAGGAAGCCGTTGAGGTCGCCGAGCACCTCGGCGGCGCCGGCATTCACGCACTCGTAGAGCGCCGGGTCGAAGGTCCCGCCCGCGACCCCCGGGGCGAGCGGCAGCGCGGCGCCGTCGGCCCGCCAGCGCCAGCCTTCCGTGAGGCCCAGGGTCAGCACGAACACGTCGAGCGTCTCGAACAGGCGCCGCACCTCGGCCAGATGCGCGTCGCGGGCGGCGATCACCTCGGCCTCGCTGGCGAAGCCGTCCGGCTCGACGGTGGGGCGGAACGGGTCGACGTAGCGGCCGTCGTCGCGCAGCCAGGCCTTCAGCTCCGGCTCGAACCGGCCGTAGGCCCGGTCGAACAGCTGCACGAACTGGCGCGTGTAATAGAGATTGCCGTACCGGGCCGAGAAGGTGCCGAACTGGCGGGCATTGGCCTCCTCGGCGCTCATGCCGGGGAGCGGCGGCTCGGTCAGGTAATAGTTGAAGCCGGCGCCGCGCACCGCCTCGGCCACCCGCTGCGCGAAGCAGGAGCCGCCGGTGGCGACCTTGTCGGTCGGCGCGATCACGAACGTGTCCTTCGGGTGCGGATTGACCGCGAAGGGCGGCACGTTGGTCACAACCTTGCGCCAGAATCGCTCGGCCGGTAGACCCGTATACGGATTCAACGCCATCTTCGAACCCTCTTCTTCACGACGGCGACGGCCCTCGGGGGCGCTGAGCCGTCCGCTGACTCCGGCACGCGACGTGGCCCTGAACGATCTGCCCCGGCGCGCCCGCAGCGCGTTCACCCTCTCGACGCCCAGTTGGGCGCCCACCTGGGCGACACCATGGCGGAACCGCGCCCGCGCCGCCACGACCCGTGACGGGCCGAGCATCGCGGTCCTGGGCAATTGCCAGGCGCGGGGCATCGCCCGGGCGATGCGCCTGCTCGCGCCGCGAAGCCCGGTGCGCTACCTGCCCATGGGTTCGCTGAAGCGCGACCACGGCCATGTCGACGGCTTGATCCGGACCCTGCGCTCGCACGACCACGTCTTCTCGCAGGCCTTCCCGGCCGGGCTGATCCCGGGCGGCGACGTCGCCACTGTGCGCGAGGCCGACCCGCGGCTCAAGCTCTTCCCGTCGATCGTGTTCTCGGCCTTCCATCCGGACATGGTCTATGTCGGCCAGGCCTCGGACCTCGCCGCCCTGAAGCTGACCCCGTCGCCGATGGGCCAGTATCATTCGGCCATCGCGCTCACCGCCCACCGGCTCGGCCTCGAGGCCGGCCGCACCGTGACCCTGTTCCGCGAGGACGTGTACCGGCGCCTGGGCTATTTCGACCATTGGGACCCGGCGGTGCGCGAACTCGTCGGCGCGGCCGCCGCCCTGGGGTTCGACCTGCAGCGCGAGGTGACCCGCTGGGCGCGCCGCGGCGCCTTCATGCACCTGATGAACCATCCCAAGGTCCACGTCCTCGGCGACATCGCCCGGCGGCTGCTGCAGGAGAACGGGCTCACGCCGGAACCCGTCGAGATCGAGGATTACCTCGGCGACGAACTGGCCCAGGACGTGGTCTGGCCGATCTATCCGCCGGTCGCCGAGCATTTCGGGCTCACCGGCTCGTACCTGTTCAAGGCCAAGCCGCGCGGCGACGATTTCCCGACGCTCTACGACCTGCCGGGCTTCATCGCGGCGAGTTTCGCCATCTACGACGCGACGCCCCCCGGCGAGCTCGCCTGCCCGCGGGTGGAGGCCTGGCTCGCCGCGCCGGAGATCGTGGCCCTGTTCCGGAGCGCCTGACGCCGCCTCAGGTTTCAGCGCGCGTCCGGCCGGACGATCCGGATGTTCCGCCGTCCCTGCGGGGGCGGCGCCGCGCCCTTCGCTGTCGCGCAGACCCGGATGGCTTCGCCGCGCGCGGCGACGGCCCGACCCGGATCGGCCGACGGGCTCGCGAGGCCGCGTCTCAACCGGCGGCGCAGAGGGGCGCGTCGCCGGCTGTCTCGCCAAGTCCCTCGACCATCATCCGCACCAGCCGGTTGACCTCCTGCATCTGGAACGGCTTGCGCAGGAACAGGCTGCCGGGGACGCCGCTCCGGCGATTGGCGTCGGTCGAGGTGTAGACCACCGGCCGGTCGGGGTGCATCGCCCGGAAGGCATGCGCCACGGTCCAGCCGTCGATCAGGCCGGGGAGCTGGATGTCGGTGAACAGCCAGTCGATCTCGCCGCCCCGCGCGCGCAGCAGCGTCAGCGCCGCCTCGCCGGTGGAGGCCTCGATCACCCGGATGCCGTGCGTCTCGCACAGGCTCGCGACGATCTCGAGGAGCAGGTAGCTGTCCTCGACGATGAGGACGCACTGAGCGGGGCGCATGACGGATGTCCGGTGTTCGGCTGCTCGAAGGAACAACCGGCAGGGTTGAGGAAACCTTAATGGCCCGCCGGACCCGTTACCGTGCGCCCCCGGACCGCCCCTGTTGCAGCCCCGCAACCTGCGCGGCCGAAATGGCTGTCTCGGTCCGCTCGCCCCGCCGCCGCCGCATTCCCGGTGCGACAGCGCACGTCACCGACCGGCACGGGCCGCCACCAAGGCTCGGCCCCGCCCGGCGGAACTGTCGCTTAACCATCCGCCCCTACCACCGGCATCCAGGACTACGCGGACCCGCCTCGAAGACCCGCAGCCGGCCTTCGGCACCGCTCGAGGAGTTACTCAGATCATGCCCCAGCGTTTCCGCGCCGCCGCCCTCGGCCTCGCGCTCGTCGCCGCCCTCGGCCTCGGCGCCTGCAGCAACGACAAGGACCTCGCCGACGCCTCCGCCTTCGGGGCGGGCGCCGCGACCCCGGGCAGCGCGCAGGACTTCGTCGTCAATATCGGCGACCGGGTCTTCTTCGAGTCGGATTCCACCGACCTGACGCCCACCGCGACCGCCACCCTCGACAAGCAGGCCGCGTGGCTGCAGCGCTACCCGCGCTACACCTTCATCATCGAGGGCCATGCCGACGAGCGCGGCACCCGCGAGTACAATTTCTCCCTGGGTGCCCGCCGGGCCCAGGCGGTGAACGACTATCTCGCCACCCGCGGCATCGCGGCGAGCCGCATGCGCACCGTGTCGTACGGCAAGGAGCGGCCGGTGGCGGTGTGCAACGACATCTCCTGCTGGTCGCAGAACCGCCGGGCGGTGATCGTTCTCGACCGCGGCGCCGGCGCCTAAGACTTCCTCACAGAACTCCCGGGCACCGAGAGTTCTCCCTCTGGCCGCGACAGCGCAGCGGGAGTTTTGTGAGAGGCTCCAAGCCGTCCGCCTGACCTCCGGGAGCGGGGCCAGCCCCGCGTCCCGCCCGCGCCGCAGTTTTGCCGCGGTGCGGCGCATCTGATAGGGCCTCGCGCCGACACCGGATCGCAGCCGCATCATGCCCGCCCGCCTTCGCACCCGCCTCGCGCTCACCACCATTCTCGGCGCCACGCTCCTCGGCCATCCGGCCGCCGCGCAGGACGCCTCCGAACTTGTGGTGCGCCTCGGGCGCATCGAGAACCAGTCCCGGCTCATGGCCGGGCAGATCGAGACCCTCCAGTACGAGAACCGCCAGCTCAAGGAGCAGCTGCGCAAGTTCCAGGAGGACGTCGAGTTCCGCCTGAACGAGGGCAAGGGCGGCAAGCCGGCGGCGGCCCCCGCGCCGGCCGGCGCCGTCAACGGCGGCAATCCGGGCGCCGGACGCCCCGGCAAGCGCGGCGACGCCTTCGACCCGTCGCAAGCCCCCGGCGCGCCGGGCGCCCCGAGGCAGCTCGGCAGCACCCAGCCCACCGCGCCGCTGCCCCCCCCGGAGGCCGCGGAGGCGGTGGAGGCCGCGGCGCAGCGCCCGCCGACGCCGAGCCACGATAAGGTCACGGCCTTGCTGTCCGGGTCGAGGAATGCGCGCGTCTCGAGCCGCTCTTGCGCCAGCATCACGACGAAGAACGCCGCAGCGAAGACCACACTCGAGTAGAAGACGCCGGCAAACGACAGGCTCACGCTGAAC
>CAXDNE010000138.1:0-18607 GCA_963990595.1 uncultured Methylobacterium sp. | reverse complement strand
CCCGGCGCTTCACCAGCCCGTCCATGATCCGGATCAGGTCGCCGCGCACGGTGCAGCAGACGCAGCCGTTGTTCATCTCGAACACTTCCTCGTCGGCGCCGACCACGAGGTCGTTGTCGATGCCGATCTCGCCGAACTCGTTGACGATCACCGCGTAGCGCTTGCCGTGATTCTCCGTGAGGATCCGGTTGAGGAGCGTCGTCTTGCCCGCGCCGAGATAGCCCGTGAGCACGGTGACCGGGATCTTACCGGCGGCCGATCCGGCGACGGATCCAACTGGGGCGGAGGCGGGGCTCGTGTCGGTCATGGCGGGTTCTTCGGTCGGGTCTGCGGACGGGCGCGACGCGCCCCGGAGCGTTGTCATATTGTAACAAATCCCGTCAAAGGAAGACGGCGCCACACGGTTTCGCGACTGGGGCACCCGATCGATTGCGTGCCGCACAAGGTTTGCTCTAGGCACTCTGCACCAGACGGACTCTTCCGCGCGGCACGCCATAGAAAAGCACCAACGATCGCATTGATTTGGGTACCGTCCCGGCGCGAATCGTACACCCGTCAGTCACCCCGGTCTTTTCGCCCGGACCCGGAAGATCATTCCCATGGACGCCCGAAATCCGCTGGACCAGGACGAGGCGCTCACCGCAAGCCCGCGCGGGCGCCGGTGGCCGGGGCTCCTCCTCGTCCTCCTGCTGCTCGCGGCCGGGGCCGGCTTGGCGTTCGCCTTCCCGGACCGGGCCCGTGAGGCAGCCTCGGGTGTCGTCGCCGCGCTGACCGGCCTGTTCGCGTCGGGCCAGCCCGAGCCCGGGGCCGAGGCGGAGAAGTCCGGCCCGGTGGAGCGGATCTTCCGGCCCACCAAGGAGCAGCGCGCCGCCTTCGAGATCCTGCCGGTCGCCACGCAGGTCTTCCGTCCCGAGGGCTCCGCCGAGGGGCGGATCGCCCTCAACGAGGACGACAACGTGCCGGTCGTGTCGCCCTATGCGGGCCGGGTGACGAAGGTGCAGGCCCGGGCGGGCGACGACGTGAAGGCCGGCGACGTTCTGCTGACGCTCGAGGCCACCGACATGGTCCAGGCGCAGAACGACTATCAGGCGGCGCTCAACACCCTGCAGAAGCAGCAGGCGCTCCTGAAGCTCGACCAGACCATCGCGGCGCGCCAGCAGGAGCTGTTCCAGGCCCACGCGGTGGCGCTGAAGGATTACCAGTCGGCACAGAACGACGTGATCGCCGCCCAGAGCGATCTGAAGACCGCGGAAGCCGCGCTCGACGCGGTGAAGAACCGCCTTCGCCTCCTCGGCAAGACCGACGCCGAGATCGCCGCCTACGAGAAGAAGGGCACGATGAGCCCCGAGACCCAGATCCGGGCGCCGATCGCCGGCACGATCGTCCAGCGCAAGGTCGGGACCGGGCAGTACCTCTCGGCCTCCAGCGACCCGGTCTTCGTGATCGGCGACCTGTCCACCGTCTGGCTCATCGCCAATGTCCGCGAGAGCGAGATCCCGAAGATTCGCATCGGCCAGGAGGTCGAGGCCAAGGTGGCGGGCTTCGGCGCCCGGGTGTTCAAGGCCCGGGTGAACTACATGGCCTCGAGCCTCGATCCGGCGACGCGCCGGCTCGCCGTGCGCAGCGAGGTCGACAATCCCGACCGGGTGCTGCGCCCGGAGATGTTTGCCACCTACACGATCATCACCGGCAAGGGCGAGCCGAGCCCGAGTGTGCCGGTGGCCGCCATCGTGTACGAGGGCGACCGCACCCATGTCTGGGTGGCGCGCCCGGACGGCGCCGTGGAGGCGCGGAACGTCAAGCTCGGCCTGATCAACGGCGACAGCGCCCAGGTCGTCGAGGGCCTGCACCCGGGCGAACAGGTGGTGACCCGCGGCGCCCTCTTCATCGACCGGGCGGCCAGCGGCGACAAGGCATCCTGAGCGAGGATCCGGTTCGATGAACAGCCTGATCGCCTTCTCGCTCCGCCAGCGCGTGCTGGTGGTGCTGATGTTCGTGGTGATGCTGGGCATCGGCTACGGCGCCTACACCCAGCTCAACATCGAGGCCTATCCGGACCCGGTGCCGCCGCTCGTCGACGTCATCACCCAGAACCCGGGCCAGTCCGCCGACGAGATCGAGCGCTACATCACGATTCCCCTGGAGGTGGCGCTGGCCGGCATCCCGAACGCCCAGGTGGTGCGCACCATCTCGCTGTTCGGCCTGTCCGACGTGAAGATCCAGTTCAACTACGAGTACACGTACGAGGAGGCGCTGCAGCGGGTACTCAACCGGCTGTCGCAGGCGCCGACCCTGCCCAACGGGGCGACGCCGCAGATCTCGCCGACGAGCCCGGTGGGCGAGATCATGCGCTACAAGCTCGTCGGTCCCGCGGGCTACTCGCCCATGGACATGAAGACCCTGCAGGACTGGGTGCTGCAGCGCCGCTTCAAGGCCATCCCCGGCGTGGTCGACGTCACGGCCTTCGGCGGCAAGGCCAAGGAATACGAGGTCGCGGTCGACCTGAACCGCCTCCAGGCCCAGGGCCTGACCCTCGTCCAGCTGACCACGGCGCTGAACAACGCCTCGATCAACGTCGGCGGACAGACGCTGAACGTCGGCCAGCAATCGGCGGTGGTGCGCGGCATCGGCCTGATCCGCGACATGGACGACATCAAGGACACGATGATCAGCCTCGTCAACGGCACGCCGGTGCTGGTGCGGGACGTGGCCGAGGTGCGCGTGTCGAACGCCCCGCGGCTCGGCATCGTCGGCCATGACGACCAGCCCGACATCGTCGAGGGCATCGTGCTGATGACCCGCGGCGGCAAGAGCCTGCCGACGCTCGAGCGCGTCGAGGCCGAGATCGACAAGATCAACAGCTCCACGATCCTGCCGCCCGACGTGAAGATCGAGCGGATCTACGACCGGTCGGGCCTGATCCACACCACGACCCACACGGTGATGCACAACCTCGTCTTCGGCGTGGTGCTGGTCTTCGTCGTGCAGTGGCTGTTCCTCGGCTCGCTCACCAGCGCGATCATCGTGGCGGCCACGATCCCGTTCGCGCTGGGCTTCGCGATCCTGATCCTCGTGGTGCGCGGCGACTCGGCGAACCTGCTGTCGCTCGGCGCCATCGACTTCGGCCTGATCGTCGACGCCACCGTGATCATGGTCGAGAACGTGTTCCGGCACATCGCCGAGCCCGACCACGTGAAGGGCGAGACCCCGCCCACGGGCCTGACCGGGCGGCTCGGCACCATCGCGGTCGCGGGCCGCGAGGTGAACCGCGCCATCTTCTTCTCGGCCACCATCATCATCGTCGGCTTCCTGCCGCTGTTCACGATGACCGGCGTCGAGGGCCACATCTTCGGCCCGATGGCCAAGACCTACGCGTACGCGCTGCTCGGCGGCCTGCTCGCCACCTTCACGGTCTCGCCCGCGCTCTCGGCCCTGATGCTGCCGAAGAAGCTCGAGGAGCGCGATACCCTGATCGTGCGGGTGCTGCGCGTCGGTCACGAGCGCGTGCTGGCCTTCGGCCTGCGCAACCGCGTCCTGGCGCTCGCCGTGATGCTGGCGGTGCTGCTCGTCTCGGGGCTCGCGGCCCGCAATCTCGGCCTCGAATTCCTGCCGCGGCTCGAGGAGGGCAACCTCTACGTGCGCGGGACGATGCCGTCCTCGATCTCGCTGGAGGCCGGCAACGCCTACGTCCAGCGCATGCGCAAGATCTTCCAGGAAGTTCCGGAGGTCACCACCGTCCTGTCGCACCAGGGCCGCCCGAACGACGGTACCGACGCCACCGGCTTCTTCAACGTCGAGATCCTGGCGCCGCTCAAGCCCATCGATCAGTGGCGCAAGGGCCTCGACAAGGAGACGCTGATCCAGAACCTGAACAAGAAGCTGGAAGACGAATTCCCTGGCATCGAGTTCAACTTCTCGCAGTATATCGAGGACAACGTCCAGGAGGCGGCCTCGGGCGTGAAGGGCGAGAACTCGGTCAAGATCTACGGCAACGACCTCGCGCAGCTCACCAAGACCGCCAACGCCGTCAAGGCGGCGCTCGCGACCGTGCCGGGCGTCACCGACCTGTCGGTGTTCGAGTCCCTCGGCCAGCCGACGGTGCGCATCGACGTCGACCGCCACAAGGCCGCGCGCTACGGCCTCTCCATCGGCGACGTGAACACCACGATCCAGGCGGCGATCGGCGGCCAGACCGCGGGCGACCTGTACGAGTACGGCTCGGACCGGCACTTCCCGATGCGGGTGCGGCTCGCCAAGGAGTACCGCTCGTCGCTCGCCGGGATCCGCAACATCGCGGTGGGTGCCCAGAACCCGAATGGCGGCGTGATCCAGGTGCCGCTCTCCGAGATCGCCGACGTGGACCTCGTCTCGGGCGCCTCGTTCATCTACCGCGAGGACCAGCAGCGCTACATCCCGGTGAAGTTCTCGGTGCGCGGCCGCGATCTCGGCAGCGCGGTCATCGAGGCGCAGCGCAAGGTCGCGGAGGCGGTGGACCTGCCGCCGGGCTACCGGCTGGAATGGGTCGGGCAGTTCACCAACCTCAAGGAGGCGGCGGCCCGGCTCAGCCTCGTGGTCCCGGTCACCCTGCTGCTGATCGCGCTGCTCCTGTACATCAACTTCTCGTCGGTGGCCGACATGCTGCTGACGCTGTCGGTGATCCCGATGGCGATGATCGGCGGCATCTTCGCCCTGGCGCTGACCGGCACGCCGTTCTCGATCTCGGCGGCGATCGGCTTCATCGCGCTGTTCGGCATCTCCACCATGGAGGGCGTGATCCTGCTCGCCTACTACAACCAGCTCCTCGACGAGGGCTGGCGGCGTCGGGATGCGGTCTGGCAGGCCGCGGTGGTGCGCATGCGTCCCGTGATGATGACCTGCGTGGCCGCCTGCGTCGGCCTTCTGCCGGCGGCGGTCTCCACCGGCATCGGCTCGCAGGTGCAGAAGCCGCTCGCGCTCGTGGTGGTCGGCGGCATCCTCCTGGCGCCGAACCTGATCCTGGTGGTCGTTCCGGTGCTGATCTCGCTGTTCTCCCGGCGTCAGCCGAACCCGGAGGCGCGGGGACGGGCCGAGCATCGGGCCGCCGCGTGAGCCGCCTCAGGACCGCGGCCCCCGGGACGCCGCACGTTGCAGGGGCGCCACAACGCCCGCCCCGCGCGCGCGATCGGGGGACGGCCGCATTGACTTGGACGCGCGCCGCGCGGCTCTACCAGGGTGAGGTTTTCGGGGGCCGGATGGTGAACTTTGCGCCGAACAGGTGCGGACGGGCGGCCGCTCTGCTGGCGGCCTCCCTGTCCCTGTCGGCCTGCGCGGTGGGGCCCAATTTCGTGCCGCCCGAGGATCCGCCGGTCAGCCGCTACACCAAGGAGCCGCTGAAGAATCCCTCGGCGGCCGACAAGATCCGCACCGGCCAGGGCGGCTCGGCCGACCAGAGCTTCGTCTCCGGGGCCGACATCCCAGGCCAGTGGTGGACCCTGTTCCACTCCAAGGCGCTGAACCGCCTCGTCGAGCAGGCGCTGGCCAACAACCCGAATCTCGAGGCCGCCCAGGCCTCCCTCCGGGTGGCGCAGCAGAACGTGCTCGCCCAGAAGGGCACGCTCTATCCGAGCCTGACCGCGACCCCACAGATCCAGGGCGCCCAGGCGCCCGGCCTCGACCTGCAATCGCCGCTGCAGAACCAGAACCAGTATCTCTACAGCCTCGTGACGCCCCAGGCGGTGATCGCCTACAATCCGGACGTGTTCGGCGGGAACCGGCGCCAGATCGAGTCCCTGGAGGCCACCACCGAGAACCAGCGCTTCCAGCTGGAGGCGGCCTATCTAAGCCTCACCGCCAACGTCGTCGCCGCCGCCATCCAGGAGGCCTCCCTGCGGGCGCAGATCGACGCGACCCGCAAGGTGATCCAGGCCCAGACCGAAGTCCTGCAGCTCTACAACAAGCAGCTCTCCCTGGGGCAGATCGCCGGCGCCGACGTGGTGCAGCAGCAGGCGGCCCTCGCCCTGTCGCAGCAGCTGCTGCCGCCGCTGGAGAAGCAGCTCGCGCAGCAGCGCAACCTGCTCACCGCCCTGGCCGGGCGGCTTCCCTCCGACGAGGTCAGCGAGACCTTCGAACTCGCCGCCCTGCGGCTGCCGACCCGGCTTCCCGTGAGCCTGCCCTCGCGGCTCGTGCAGCAGCGGCCCGACGTGAAGGCGGCCGAGGCCCTGGTGCAGCAGGCGAGCGCCAATGTCGGCGTCGCTCTGGCCAACCGCCTGCCGCAGTTCAGCCTGACCGCCACCGGCGGCTCCAGCGCCACGCGGATCGCGCAGGTGACCAATCCGGGGGCGGCGTTCTTCACGATCATCGGGCAGGCGACGGCGCCGATCTTCGATGCCGGCACCCTGTTCCGGCGCCAGCGCGCCTCCGAGGAATCGCTGACGCAGGCGCAGGCGCAGTACAAGGCGACGGTGATCACCGCCTTCCAGAACGTGGCGGATTCCCTGCGCGCGCTGCAGGCCGACGCCAAGGCGGTGGCCGCCGCCGAGGCCGCGGTGAGCGCCACGAATCAGAGCCTCGGGCTGATCCGCAAGCAGTACACGGCGGGCGCGATCACCTCCTCGCAGGTGCTGATCGCCCAGCAGGGCTACCTCTCGGCGCTGGTCACCTCGGCGGGCGCGCGCGCCACCCAGTATGCCGACACCGCGGCTCTGTTCGTGGCGCTCGGCGGCGGCTGGTGGAACCGGGCCGACGTGGCCCCGCCCCCGCCCGAGAAGGACCCGCTGAAGTTCCTGTGACGCGGCCCCGGCCGCGTCAGGCGTACATCGCAATGGCGTCCTGCAGCATCTGGTCAGTGGTGCTCATGACCTTGGTGTTGGCCGTGTAGGCCTGCTGCGTCTCGATCATCTTCGAGAACTGGTCGGAGATGCCGGCATTCGACTGCTCCACCGAGCCGGCCGCGATGCTCGCGCCGTTGAGGCCGTAGCTCGGGGTTCCGGACTGGCCGGTGGCCGCGTAGGTGCCGCCGTCGAGGGAAGCGAGGTTGTCCTGCAGGCCGAACTGCGCGAGCGTCAGCGCGCCGAGCGCCACGGGATTGCCGTCCGCGCCGGTGCCGGTCAGCGTGCCCGCGGGCGAGACGGTGAGGCTCGACAGCGTGTTCGCGCCGGTGGGAACCTGCACCGGTGCGGTCGCCGAGGGGCCGGCGAACAGGTAGTAGCCCGCGCCGTTGACCAGGTAGCCGTTGGCGTCCGGCGTGAAATCGCCGCGCCGTGTGTAGCCGGTCTCGCCGGTGAAGCTCGGGCTCTGGTCCGTCCCGGTATTCTCCCGGACGATGAAATAGCCGTTGCCCGAGATGGCGAGGTTGGTCGACACGCCGGTGGATTGCACCGTGCCCTGGATGTTGAGGCTGTTGCGCGTGCTCGACGCCACGCCCCCCGCCGGCTGCGTGCCGCCCTCGGTCTGGGCCAGCATGTCGGCGAAGCTCGTCTCGGTGGACTTGAACCCCGCCGTCTGGGTGTTGGCGATGTTCCCCGAGATGTTGTTCAGGGCGAGCGACTGCGCCGAGGCGCCGGAAATTGAATTCGAGAGCGCAGCGAAAAGGCTCATCGGGGTCTCCGTCCGCGAGACCGGCACAGGCGGCGATCCCACGGCCGACCATAGGCGCCCGATATGGTTAACCGGCGGTGTGTGACCGGGTGTTGCTGGCGGCGCCCGCGCGTGAGCCGGCTTCGGCCGGACCGATCCGCCCGGTCGCGCGGACGCGACGGGGCGGGATCACGCGCCGATCACGCTCAGCACGATCTCCCGCCGGTGCGGCCGGTCGCGGTGCTCGATCAGGTACACGCCCTGCCACGTGCCGAGCGCCAGCCTCCCGTCGACCAGCGGGATGGTCAGGGCGGAATCGGTGACCATCGTGCGGATATGGGCGGGCATGTCGTCCGGCCCCTCCGCGCCGTGCACGTAGCCGGCCTGGCGCGGTGCGAACCCGTCCAGCGCGGTCATCAGGTCGGTCTGCACGTCGGGATCGGCGTTCTCCTGGATGGTGAGCGACGCCGAAGTGTGGCGGCAGAACACCGTCACGAGCCCGTCCCGGACGCCGCTGCCACGCACGAACTCCGCCACCGCGGCGGTGAAATCGGTGAAGCCCTGCCCCGCCGTCGTGATGGTCAGGCGCCCGCTCGCATGGCGCTGCACGGCCCCGGAGGCGCGTTGCTCCACCGGACCGACCTTGCCCTGCCTCATGCGCTCTTCTCCAACAGCGTCGCGCCCGGCGCGATCTCGCGTTCGCCCCGGGCGAGGATGCGTTCCAGCACGTCGATCCGGTCGGCCTCCGCGGGCGGCTTGTCCCAGCGGATGCGGCTGACCCGGGGGAAGCGCATCGCCACCCCCGACTTGTGCCGGGTCGAACGCTGCACGCCCTCGAAGGCGATCTCGAGGACGAGCCCGGCCTCGCGGCCATGGGCGACCTCGCGGACCGGGCCGAAGCGCTTGGTGGTGTTGTTGCGGACATAGCGGTCGAGCTTGGCGAGCTCGGCATCGGTGAAGCCGTGATAGGCCTTGCCCACCGGCACCAGCTCGTCGCCGCCCTCGGGAGCCTCCCGCCAGACCCCGAACGTGTAGTCCGAGTAGAAGGACGAGCGCTTCCCGTGGCCGCGCTGGGCGTACATCATCACCGCGTCGACGATGTGCGGCTCGCGCTTCCACTTCCACCACGGCCCCTTGGGCCGCCCCGGCAGGTAGGGGCTGTTGAGGCGCTTGAGCATCACGCCCTCGATGGCGTCGGCATCCGCGCCGGCGCCCACCGAAGCCGGATCCGCCCGGGCGGCCGCCAGGGCCTCCCAATCCGCGAAGGGCACGAGCGGCGAGATGTCGATCCGCGCGTGGTCGAGGCGCGTGACCAGCGCCTCCAGCTTCTGCCGCCGGTCCGCGAAGGGCTCTCCGCGCAGGTCGTCGCCCTCCAGGGTGAGGAGGTCGTAGGCCCGCACATGGGCCGGGAACTCCTCCAGGAGCTTCCCCGTCACGGCCTTCCGGTTCAGGCGCTGCTGCAGCACGTTGAAGCTCTGCACCCGCCGCTCGCGCAGGATCAGCAGCTCGCCGTCGAGGGCGCCCGCGAAGGTGATCGCCTCGGCGAGGTCCGGGAACGCCCCGGTGATGTCCTCGCCGGTGCGGGAATAGACTTTCCCGACCTGCTGGCCGGCCCGATCGAGACCGCCCACGAGCTGCACGCGGATGCCATCCCACTTCCACTCGGCCGAGAAGGCCTCGGGCTCCAGCTTCTCGAGGTCGGACTCCTCCTCGATCGGGTGCGACAGCATCGGCGGCCGGAACGGGGCCGGGTTCAGCGTCTCGGGCCGCTCGGCCCGGCCCTCGACCCAGGCGAACAGGGTCTCGAACGGCGGGGTCAGCCCGTGCCAGACCTCCTCGACGGCGTCGGCCTCTTGGTTTCCGAGGGCGCCGACCGCCGTCTTGGCGAGCCGCGCCGAGACGCCGACCCGCAGGTTGCCGGTGACGAGCTTCAGCAGCGCCCAGCGCCCGGTCTCGTCGAGGGCGTCGAGCCAGTCCGCGAGATGGCGTGGCAGGTCGCGCTTGGGGATCGTCGCCAGCGTCTCCACGACCTCCGCCAGGGTCGGGACATGCGGCGGCGGGTTGTTGTGGCCGGGACCCGGCTCCCGCGGCGCCTCCGTCGGTCCCGGCCAGATCAGCGCCGTGGTCTCGGCGAGGTCGCCCACGTAATTGTGCGACAGCCGGAACAGCACCGGGTCGATCCGCTCCTCCACCAGCCCCCGGATCAGGGCCGGCTTGGCCTCGCGGAAGCTCAGCGTGCCGGTCATGGCGCCCAGCGCGTAGCCGCGCTCGGGATCGGGCGTGCGCGCGAAATAATCTTGGAGCATGCGCAGCTTGGCGTTGCGGCGCGGCTCGTAGGCGAGACGGTCGAGCAGGTGGGCGAAGTCGTTCACGCCGCCGCCTCCGCCTCGGAGCCCGCCTCTGAGGTCCCCTCGACCTCGCCGTCATCGCCGTAGCCGAGCAGGTGGAGCGGCTTCGCCCGGATGCCCTGCGTTCCGCACCAATGGACCAGCGCGTCCTCCTGGCCGTGAGTCACCCAGACCTCCCCGGCGCCGGTGTCGCGGATGGTGCGGCACAGGTCCGGCCAGTCGGAATGGTCGGAGATCACCAGCGGCAGCTCGACGCCCTTCTGGCGGGCGCGGGCGCGCACCCGCATCCAGCCCGAGGCGAAACAGGTCACCGGGTCGGGAAACTTGCGCGACCACAGGTCCTGGATCGACGAGGGCGGGCAGAGCACGATCGCCCCGTGCAGGTCCTTCCGCTCGGCGGCCACCACCTTCGGCGTGTCGCCGAGCGGCACCCCTTCCTCCTTGTACAGCGTGGTCAGCTTCTCCATGGCGCCGTGCAGGTGGATCGGCCGGTCCCAGCCCTCCTCGCGCAGCAGCGCCATGACACGCTGCGCCTTGCCGAGCGCGTAGGCGCCGACGATGTGGGCCCGCTCCGGGAACAGCTTCACCGAATCGAGGAGCTTGCGGACCTCGCCCCGCGTGTCGGGATGGGTGAAGACCGGCAGGCCGAAGGTCGCCTCGGTGATGAACACGTCGCAGGGCACCACTTCGAAGGGCAGGCAGGTCGGGTCGGGCGCCCGCTTGTAGTCGCCGGAGACCACCACCCTGACCCCGTCCCGCTCGATGGCGATCTGCGCCGAGCCGAGGACGTGGCCGGCCGGCGCGAAGCGCACGGTGACGTCGCCCACGCGGAGCGCCGCGCCGAGCCGCGCCTCCTGCCGCTGGTGGCAGAAATCCGCGCCGTAGCGCACCGCCATGATCCGCAGGGTCTCGGGGGTCGCCAGCACGTGGCCGTGGCCCGAGCGGGCATGGTCGGCATGGCCATGCGTGATCAGCGCCCGCTCCACCGGCCAGGTCGGATCGACGTGGAACCGCCCGAGGGGGCAGTAGAGACCCTCGCGGGTCAGGGTGAGGAGATCGCTGGCGCGTATCGGCATCGGGCCCGTGCTGCCGGTGGAGTCCGCCGGTGGCCCCGGTATATAGGCGCCCCCGACCCGGCAGACGCATGGCCTCGCAGCTCAGTTCCGGCGACCTCCTCGCCGACCGTCGCTATCGTTACGCCGAGGCCTGCCTCGCCGAGGGCGACTATACCGGGGCCGCGGCCCTCGCCGCGCAGGCTCTGGAGATCGCCCCCCGCTACGCGCCGGCCTGGCTGCTGCTCGGCCGCGCCCGGGAGGGATTGGCCGCCCCGGGCGGCGACCCGGAGCTGCGCGCGGCGGCCGCCCGCGCCTATGCCTGCGCCCTCGACATCGATCCGGACGATACCCTGGGCGTGCGGGCGCACCTCGTGCGTCTCGGGCCGGGCGACAGCCTGCCGGTCCTCTCGCCCGCCTATGTCCGGACCCTGTTCGACGGCTACGCGCCCCGCTTCGAGCGCCACTTGGTGGACGGGCTCGGCTATGTCGGCCCGCAGCTGGTCCAGGCTGCGCTGCCCGCGACCCCGCGGTCCTTCGCCGTCGCCCTCGACCTCGGCTGCGGCACCGGCCTGATGGGCGCGGCGATCCGCGACCGGGTCGGGCATCTCGCGGGCATCGACCTCTCGCCGGGGATGCTCGCGCTGGCCCGTGCCAAATCCTGGCAGGGCCGGCCGCTCTACGACCGCCTCGCCGAGGGCGAGCTGGGCGCCGTCCTGGCCGGCGAGCCGCCGGACTCCGCCGATCTCTGCCTCGCTGCGGATGTCCTGATCTACGTGGCGGATCTGGGTTCCGTCCTGACGGGGATCGGCCGCGTCCTGCGGTCCGGCGGTCTCGGGGCCTTCACGGTCCAGTCCCACGACGGCGCGGGCACGATCCTGGGCGCCGACGGGCGCTACGCGCATGCCGACGCCCATATCGCGGCCTCGGCCGCCGGTCTTGGCCTGGAGATCCTCACCTTGCGCCCCGCCGATATCCGGCGGGAGGCCGGCCGCCCGGTGCCGGGCCGCGTCGTTGTGTTGCGTCGCACAGCGGCATGAAACCGCTTCGGCAATCGTCCATTGTCAGTCGGTCGCGACAGGCGCGGCCGCTGCATCGGGGGATCAGCATGGCGGATTACGGCAACCGGACAGGCCGCGGAGCACCACCCGAGCGGAAGCTCGAGCTGCCCGCGGACCGTTCCTTCCCGGCCGATCCGCGGACCCGCATCCCCTTCGCCATCGCGCTGGCCACGCTCGCGGGCTGCGCCGATTCCATCGGCTTCCTCGAATTCTCGCAGCTCTTCATGTCGTTCATGTCGGGCAACACCACGCGCTTCGGCGTCGCGGTGGCCAATGGCGACTGGGAGAACGTCACCCGGGTCGCCAGCACCATCAGCATCTTCTGCTTCGGCGCGTTCCTGGGCACCCTGATCGCCGCCTGGGTCGGGCGCTGGCGTCTGGCCGTCCTCCTGACTCTGCAGGCGCTGCTGCTCGCCGGCGGGCTGCTGATGCCCTGGGGCACCTTCGCGTACCCGCTGCATGCCTATCCGATCGTGCTGGCGCTCGGCCTCCAGAACGCGACGCTGCAGGACGAGGGCGGCCGCTCCCTGGCGCTCACCTACGTCACCGGTGCCGTGGTGCGCTTCGGCACCGGCTGCGCCAACCTCCTGCTCGGCACGGTGGCGCCGTCCTTCTGGCTCCAGGCGCCGCTCTGGGCCGGGCTCAGCGCCGGCGCCGTCCTGGGCGGCCTGCTCGACATCCGCTACGGCGAATCGGCCTTCCTGTTCCCGGCGGCCCTGGCCGCCATCCTGGCGCTGGTCGCGATCGCGCTCACCGCCGCGAAGCCGGGAAGCACGCTGGTCGCGGGCTCGTCGCCCGCCCCCGACGCGAGCCCGAAGGCCGAGGTGATCGACGCGATCCACTGAACCGAGCCGCGCAGGTGCGCGGGCCTCAGCTGTCCGAATCCCGGACGCTGCCCCGGCCCTGCTTGATGGCGGCCCGGCTCTTCTTGGCGCCGATGCGCCGCTCCTGCGAGCCCCGCGTGGGCTTCGTCGGGCGGCGGATCGGCGGCGGCGGCTTGGCGGCCTCCGCCACGAGATCGACGAGGCGCTGCAGGACATCCGCCCGGTTGCGCTCCTGCGTCCGGTGGCGCTGGCCGGCGAGGACGAGGACGCCGTCCTTGGTCATCCGCCGCCCGGCCAGGCGGACCAGGTTCGCCTTGACGCGCTCGTCCACGGACGGCGAGTCCAGGGCCGGCCAGCGGAGCTGCACGGCCGTCTCGACCTTGTTGACGTTCTGGCCCCCCGCCCCCGAGGCGCGCATGAAGGACAGCTCGATCTCGTCGTCGTCGATGGCGATGCGTGGCGTTACCCTCAGCGGCATGGGAGCCTCCGGCGGGGCGCTTCGGGCCCGCGGCAAGCCGCATATCCGGGCACGGGACCGGTGATCCCGGGGGTGCGGACCGAGGTCACGATCGCCATATTCCTTCCTGTGCGGCGCGGGGATTCGTCAGCAACGAGGCCCCGCGGCGTAAGGTTCAGGCGGCCTCGGCCGGCGTGCGCGCGCGCAGGGCGAGGGCGTGCAGGCCGCGCTTGAACACATCCTCCAGCAGCGCGTTCACCAAGCGGTGCCGCTCCACGCGGCTCTTGCCCTCGAACGCCGACGCGACGATGTCGAGCCGGTAATGGGTCTCGCCCCCCGGCCGTGCCCCGGCATGGCCGGCATGCAGATGCGACTCGTCGATCACGTCGAGCCGCGCCGGCGCGAGCTGTTCCCGCAGCCGCGCCTCCATCCAGTCCCGCAGGGTGCCGCCCGCGCCCGCACCGTCAGCCATCGCGCCCTCGCGTCGTGTTCGTGGGCCTCCGTCAAGCCCGATCCCGCGCATGCGTCATCAGGCCCGGTGCCCTTGTGTCTCAGGTCCGCCCCCTCATAATCGGCCCGTCATGGATCTCAACTCGCGCCTGTTCGACAGCATCCGGATCAAACCGTCCTGCGACGAGCCGAAGGCCACGGCCGAGGCCGTCTGCGAGAATCCCGGCTGTGCGCAGCCGGGCCTGTACCGGGCCCCGAAGGGCCGGAAGGCGGAGGGCCAGTACTGGCGCTTCTGCATCGATCACGTCCGCGCCTACAACGCGACCTACAACTACTTCGACGGCATGAACGACGCCGCCGTCCAGGCCTACCAGAAGGACGCAATCATCGGTCACCGGCCGACCTGGGCGATGGGCGTGAACCGGAGCGGTCAGGCCAAGCCGGAGAACGAGCCGGCCCGCGACTGGGCCTATGTCGATCCGCTCGGCATCCTGCGCGGCGAGGGCGTCGGCGACGCGCGCCGGCGCGCCCGCCAGCCGGAGCCGCAGAAGCCCCGCCACTCGGCGACCGTCCGCCGCGCCCTCGACGTGATGGGCCTCGAGGAGGGCGCCGACACGGCCGCCATCAAGGCGCAGTACAAGGTGCTGGTGAAGCGCTTCCACCCGGATGCGAATGGCGGCGACCGGTCCTTCGAGGAGCGGCTGCGCGACATCATCCGCGCCCACGACGTCCTGCGCGCCGCCGGGCTCTGCTGAGCGGCACGAAGGATGCACGCCGGTTCAATCCCGGGATAGGGAAAACCGCGCGGCGCGACCCTATATGGAGCTCATGCCTGTCGGTGGCGCCGCGCCGCGCCGCCGTTTAAGGATGGCTCCGCGCCGCCGCGGATGCCCGGCTCGACGTTACTTCCGCGCGGATGCTTCACCGTTTGGGGTGGAGCGCCCGCGCCTCACGAGGTTCCGAATGCTCTCTGACGACACGCCCGCCGCGCTGCCCGACCGCACCGTCTCCGTCCGCGAGGTCTTCGGCATCGACCTCGACCTCAAGGTCCCGGCCTATTCCGAGCCCGAGGAGCACGTCCCCGATCTCGATCCCGATTACATCTTCGACCGGGAGACGACGCTCGCCATCCTGGCCGGCTTCGCGCGCAACCGGCGCGTGATGGTCACCGGCTATCACGGCACCGGCAAATCGACCCATATCGAGCAGGTCGCCGCCCGGCTGAACTGGCCCTGCGTGCGCATCAACCTCGACAGCCACGTCTCGCGCATCGACCTCGTCGGCAAGGACGCCATCGTCCTGCAGGACGGCAAGCAGGTCACCGCCTTCCAGGACGGCATCCTCCCCTGGGCGCTGCAGAACAACGTCGCGCTGGTCTTCGACGAGTACGATGCCGGCCGCCCGGACGTGATGTTCGTGATCCAGCGCGTGCTGGAGCTCTCGGGCCGCCTGACGCTGCTCGACCAGAAGCGCGTGATCCGCCCGCACCCGGCCTTCCGGCTGTTCGCCACCGCCAACACCGTGGGCCTCGGCGACACGTCCGGCCTCTATCACGGCACCCAGCAGATCAACCAGGGCCAGATGGACCGCTGGTCGATCGTCACCACGCTGAACTACCTGCCGCACGACCGCGAGGTCGACATCGTGCTCTCGAAGGCGACCCATTACCGGGGCGAGCAGGGTCGCGACATCGTCAACCGCATGGTGCGGGTGGCGGATCTCACCCGCAACGCCTTCATGAACGGCGATCTCTCGACCGTCATGAGCCCGCGCACGGTGATCACCTGGGCCGAGAATGCCGACATCTTCCAGGATATCGGCTTCGCGTTCCGGGTGACCTTCCTCAACAAGTGCGACGAGCTGGAGCGGACGCTGGTGGCCGAGTTCTACCAGCGCGCCTTCGGCAAGGAGCTGCCCGAGAGCGCGGTGAACGTCGCGCTGAGCTGACCCGCATGGAGGACGCGATGGCGCATCCGGCCCCGACGCGCGAGGACGCCTCGGCGGCTCCGCACGCACGGGGACGGACGCGCTACGCGGACGATCTCTACACCTGGGTTCAGGAGCCGGTGGCGCTGCGCCGCGCCGGCCGGGTGGACGCCCTCGACCTCGACAACATCGCCGAGGAGCTGAGCGACGTGGGCTTGAGTGAGTGTTACCGGCTCCAGAGCGCAGTCGAGATCATCCTCCTGCACATGCTGGAGTGGGATCATCAGCCGGAGCGGCGCAGCCGGAGCTGGGCACTCAGCAGCGCCGAGCACCGGGAGCGGGCTCAGATCCAGCTGCGCAAGAGTCCCGGTTTGAAATCGAGCCTGGACGAGATCCGGCATGACGGGTTCCGCCTCGCTCGCCTCGGGGCCGCCCGACAGATGAAGCGCTCGCCGAAAACCCTGCCCGCGGACTGTCCCTACAGCCGGGACGAGATCCTGAACCGCCCCTTCGCGTTCGACGACGACCGGTAGCCCCGCATGTCCATCTCCAACCGCAAGCCCGGCGAGCGCCGCGAACCCGTGGCCGAGCCCCTCAAGCGCTCGGTGGCCGGGTGCCTGCGCGCCATCGCCCGGCGCTCCGAGGTCGAGGTCACCTACGCCACCGACCGGCCGGCGCTGACCGGCGACAAGGCCCGGCTGCCCGAGCCCCCGCGCAAGCTCTCCGCGCAGGACGTCGCGGTGCTGCGCGGCAACGCCGACGCCATGGCGCTGCGGCTCGGCTGCCATGACGTGGCGGTGCACCGCCGCCTCGCCCCCGAGAACGCCGCCGCCCGCGCGGTCTACGACGCGGTGGAGCAGGCCCGGGTCGAGGCGATCGGCTCGCGCCGGATGGCGGGCGTGGCCAGCAACATCTCGGCGATGCTGGAGGACCGCTATCACCGCGGCGGCAAGTACGAGACCATCACCGACCGGGCCGACGCCCCGATGGAGGATGCGGTCGCCCTGATGGTGCGCGAGCGCCTCACCGGCCAGAAGCCGCCCCAGGCGGCGGCCAAGATCGTCGACCTGTGGCGCGACCATATCGAGGCCAAGGCCGGCCCGAACCTCGACGGCCTGCTCGGCTCCATCGAGGACCAGCGCAAGTTCGCCCGCTCGGTGCGCGATCTCCTCACCTCCCTCGATATGTCGGACGAGACCCCGTTCGACGCCGAGGATGACGAGAACGACGACGAGAACGACGCCCAGGACGACGAGCAGAACCCGAGCGAGGGCGATTCGGAGGAGAAGAGCCAGGGCGAGCGCGCCGAGATCGAGACCTCCGAGGAGGCCTCGGACGAGATCGAGGAAGGCGCCCAGGAATCCGCCGACGCGCCCTCGGGCGAATTGCCCGAGGAGGCCGAGGACGCGGAATCCGAGGAAGCCTCCGAGGCCTCGCGTCCGCCCCAGCGGCACGGCAACGAGGCGCGCGGGCCCGAATACCGGGTGTTCAACGCCCGGTTCGACGAGGTCATCCACGCCGAGGAGCTGTGCGACGCCGACGAGCTGTCGCGCCTGCGCTCCTATCTCGACAAGCAGCTCTCGCACCTGCAGGGCGTGGTCGGCCGCCTCGCGAACCGGCTGCAGCGGCGGCTGCTCGCCCAGCAGAACCGCGCCTGGGATTTCGACCTGGAGGAGGGTCAGCTCGACCCGGCGCGGCTCGTCCGCGTGGTCATCGACCCCTACCAGCCCCTGTCCTTCAAGCAGGAGAAGGACACGAATTTCCGCGACACGGTCGTCACGTTGCTCCTCGACAATTCGGGCTCGATGCGCGGACGGCCGATCACCGTGGCGGCGACCTGTGCCGACATCCTGGCGCGGACCCTGGAGCGCTGCGGCGTGAAGGTGGAGATCCTGGGCTTCACCACCCGGGCCTGGAAGGGCGGCCAGAGCCGCGAGGCGTGGCTCGCGGCGGGCAAGCCGCCGAATCCCGGCCGCCTGAACGACCTGCGCCACATCGTCTACAAGGCGGCCGACGCCCCCTGGCGACGGGCGCGCAAGAACCTCGGCCTGATGATGCGCGAGGGGCTGCTCAAGGAGAATATCGACGGCGAGGCGCTGGACTGGGCGCACAAGCGCCTGCTCGGGCGGCCGGAGCAGCGCAAGATCCTGATGGTGATCTCCGACGGCGCGCCGGTGGACGATTCGACCCTCTCGGTGAATGCCGGCAATTATCTGGAGCGGCACCTGCGCTGGATGATCGAGGAGATCGAGACGCGCTCGCCCGTGGAATTGCTCGCCATCGGCATCGGCCACGACGTGACGCGCTACTACCGCCGCGCCGTGACGATCATCGATGCCGAGGAGCTCGGCGGGGCGATGACCGAGAAGCTCGCGGAGCTGTTCGAGGAGGACGGCGCGCCGGCCCCGACGAGCCGGATGCTGCGGGCGGCCGGCGGGCGGCGCTGACCGCCCGTCGGGCTCAGCGGGCTTTCCCCGGCCTCGGGCCTATCCCGATCCCGCCCACATCCCGAGGTGCTGCGCTGCAGCCTCGAAGGAGGCCTCCCGCCGGCCGCGCGATCCCTGGAGCCCTCCTGGAGGCCCGCTGGCGCGGGCACCTCAGGAGGAGGTCGTGAACGGAATTGTCCGGATCAGCCGGCCTGCCGCGCGCAAGCGGAAACCGCCGCGGCCTGGACGGCCACGGCGGCTGAAACCGTTCGGTGAGGGACGCGTGAGTCCCGAAGGCTCAGGCCGCAGCGGCCTGGGTCTCGGCGAGCTTCTTGTGGATCTCGCGCTTCAGCAGGCGAGCGGTCTGCGACAGGTCGCCCTCGCCGGCCTTGATCAGGAAGGCGTCGAGGCCGCCGCGGTGCTCAACCGAGCGCAGGGCGTGCGCGGTGACGCGCAGTCGCACGCGCTTGCCGAGCGCGTCCGACTGGAGCGTGACGTTGCACAGGTTC